>JAFRSR010000300.1 GCA_017427485.1 Kiritimatiellia bacterium | reverse complement strand
TTCGTCGAGTAGACGGTCGTGAACGTGGCCTCGGCGACGGGTTCCTTGAACGTGAACGCAAGGCGCTGCGGCGAGGGGTGGCCCGGATTCTCGATCAGCTCCCTCGTGAACGCCACCGGCGCGGAGGCCTGCACGGCCATCTTCAGGCGACGGTAGGTCTTCGGCTGTTTCTTGAACGCGAACTCGGTGAAGTCGTCGTTCGCCGTCCACTCGCGGTAGGTGATCACCGGCACCTCGAAGGCGGTCGGCTTCGAGAAGGCGACGCGGTCCGTAATCGTGATGGTGGCGTTCACGCGGTCAAACGTCATCGTGCGTACGAGCGACTTCAGCGCCGGCACGTCGTAGGCCGCCGCGTAGTCGAACTCGACGACGTCCTTCTCGTCCGTGAACTCCGTGCGCAGCACCTTGGCGGCGGCGGCGCGTCCGGTCTTCTGCAGCTTGCCGTCCACCACGGGCACGGGATGTCCGTAGGAGTTGAGCACCTTCGAGACGTAGCGCTCCTTCGAGAACGTGCGGCGCGTATAGGTCTCGCCGCCCGGGTCGCCGCCCATCTCGGTTCCGTCGAGCATGATCGCGTAGGATCCCACGTCGTTGTGGTTGTGCAGCTCGGCGTTGTGGCCGCCCTTGATGGCGATGCTGAGGCGCTTCGTCACCTTCGGCCACTCGCCGCGCGAGATGAGCACCTGCGCGTCGGGGAACCAGGTGCGGATCGGCAGCGTGTCGAACCCGCCCGTGAAGGCGGGGCCGGGATCCTGACCGAACGCGCGGAGGCTGATCGCCGTCAGGTCGCCCGCGAGGAGATCCAGCTCGGCCGCGCGGCGGCAGACGATGTCCGGGTACACCTGCCGCTGGAGCGCGAGCAAGACGGTGCTCGGGTTGCCGCCGCCGTCCGCGAAGTGCGGCGAACTCCAATTCATCAGCTGGTAGCCGTAGGGGTACATCATCACGGCGCGGTTCTTGGGGTCGGCGAAGAGGTCCACCTTGCCGCCCGTGGCCGCGCGCACGGCGAGGCCGAGCGAGAGGTGGTGGCCGTAGCCGTAGTTCCAGTAGCCCATGCCCT
Source organism: Kiritimatiellia bacterium (assembly GCA_017427485.1). GTDB lineage: Bacteria > Verrucomicrobiota > Kiritimatiellia > RFP12 > UBA1067 > RUG572. The sequence continues at coordinate 13,704 of JAFRSR010000300.1, read as the reverse complement.
CGGAGCAGTAGCCGTCGTCGGTGTAGCCCTTCAGCGCATACGGCACGGTGTGCTCGGCGGCTGCGACGAACTCGGCGCGCAGGCGGCGGTCGTCGATCATGGCGAGCGCCGCGCGCACGACGCACGAGTTGCACACGGAGTTCCAGTTGTTGCCGCCCTCGTACCACCAGTGGCGGCGCGCGACGGGCGACTTCGGGTCCAGCTGCTTGCGGCTCGTGGCGAGGTACGGCTGGAACGTGCGCCGATTGCACTCGGAGAGAATGAGGTCCTTCACGTCCTGCGGCAGCACGTCGCGCAGCCAGTCGTACACGAGCGCGAACGTGAGCGTGCGGTGGCTGCTGCCGAGGTCGATGTGCGGCGTGCCGTTGAAGCACGAGAGGCTGCCGTCATGCGCGGGCATCGTCCAGCTGCGCTCGGCGGCGATCGCCTTCACGTGCGCGATGATGCCGGGCAGGAAGCGCCCCTTGTTCTCCAGGCACTCGCCGAGCAAGAGGGAGGAGAGGGAACTGAGGCGCTTGAAATACGGATTCTGGTAGTTCGTGCGGTTTCCGTTGCGGGAAAACTCGAGGTAGAGTTCGTCCGGCACGTCGGGGATCGGTTCAGCAAGCGCCTTCTCGGCGGCCTTGATTCGTTCGGCGGCGGAAGGCAGCGCGGCGAGGCGGTCCCAGGCGGCGCGGTCGCCGATGCGCGCTCCCGTGGCGGCAGGCTTCTCCGGAAGCCACTGTGCGATTTCGTCGATGCGCGCGTCGTTCGCCGCGTATGTCGCGGCGGCCACCATCGCGCCGAGGGCCAGCGCCCACAGCTTTCTCATGTTCAGTGCGTTCAAGGCTATTCTCCTTTTGATGTTTGAGGGAACGCGAACATTCTACCAAACCTCCATCCGTCCCGCAACAACAGCCAGCATCGTGTCCACCGACTGGTACAACGGGGGCCGCACGTTGCGGCGCGCCGCATTCACAGCAAATCCACCACCCGCACCCCTTCCACGTTGACCGCGCTCGGGTCGGCGTAGTAGCGCATCACCGTGCGGATGTCGTCGCCGCTGATGGACGACGCCATCTCCGCCCCAAACTTCTGGTAGATGTGGTCGACGCATATCTTCCGCAATTCGTAACACCCCTTGGAGCCGGTGAATATCCTGTTCGCCCGCAGCTCTCGGTTGAGCCGCACGTAGACGTCGCGGGCGCAGGGCACGACGAGCTGCGCGTCGCGGTTCTCGTTCCGCGCCCAGCCCTTGCGCTTGTTGTGGGGAACGCCGGCGCCATGGTAGGCGCACAGCCGGTCCCAGATGTCGGGATGGACGGGCCAGGCGACGGTGCGCCCGGAAGAGAGGCTTGTCTTGTGGGGCGTGTAGCAGAGGACGGCGCGTCCGTCCTTGACACGGAAGTCCGACCAGCGCAGACGCTCCGCGTCGCCGTTGCGCATGGCGAACTCCAGCATGAGCGTCGCGAGGATCCACTCGCGCGGGTCGCTCCGCCTTTCAAGTCCGCCATACCACGCCTTGACCTTGCAGAGGATTGCGGAGTCCGGACGGACGTAGCGCGGCGACTGCCGCTGGCACGACGGCATTTCGAGCTGGGGGAGCGTCCATTTCTTGTCGGCGTAGTAGCGTAGCGTCCATTTGGCGAAGAGCTTTCGCAGCGAGTAGAGGTAGCTCCACACGGAAATCGGCTTCAGTCCCGAGTTCCGGGCCGCGTCGAGGATGCGTTCGAGACACTTGCGGCTGAAGGCCGTTATCGGCTCGTCGGGCGAGATGCCGCCGATCTCGCAGAGCCGGCGCGTGCCCCCCACGGCGCTCTCGACGGTTCGTTCACAGGGCTTCTCCATCCTCATCCGCTCGATCGCGGCGAACTTCGGATAGGTTTCCAGGACCATTCTGATGGTCGGTATCGTTTTCATTTCACTTCCTTTCCTTACGGGTGAAATGAATATTATTGCCTATAACTTGAGACAGGATTACAGGATTTGCAGGATTTACAGGATTTCATATTTCATTATCTTGTTAATCCTGATAATCCTGTAATCCTGTCTAATAACCTCAGAAGTTATCCTCATTTACATTCCCGTATGTGGCGCGGACGGCAGGCGACACTGGAAACGGGCGTCCCGCCCGTATGGAGAGCCGCCATCTGGACGGCTAGTGTGCGAGTGTGAGGACCATCGGCAGGATCAAGGGCTGGGACACGCCGTCGCCGGAGTCGGAAATGAGCAAGACGCTCCTTTTGCCGTCCGGGAGACGCGGTCCAAGGCAGATTCCCTCGTAGTTGCCGGAAGTGAAGACGGGGCCGCCACCGGATGCGAGTTGGTGTTTTTCCGCAGCGGACGCGGCAAGCACGACACTCTCAGCGCGGCCCGCTCGGCGAGCGGGCCCTACCAGCGAGGGATTTACGTGGTAGATGGCGAAGGAAAGGCGCGCCGTGGTGGCAGCGGCCCACGACTTCGACCCGCCGAAGCTCAGCTCGCGCTCGAGCACGAGCAGCGAACCGTCCGGCAACGCACAGAGCCCCGAGACACCACGACGTCCCTTGCCGTGGTAGTCGTAGGGCTGGGTCCAGGCGTCCGTCGTGTAGGGATAGATTCCTTCCAACATGAAAAGAGCCTTCGTCGTCGAACGCGTGTACTTCAAAAGAAGCACCGTGGTGCCGTTGGTCGGCGAGGAGCGCGGACCGTCGCGCGGCAGGGCCTCCTCCGTGCAGGTCCAGAGCGTCTTGCCGTCTTCGCTGAGCGTCAGGGACTCGATGCCGAGGTTCGAACGGGGATGCCGCAACTCGTCGGGCAAAGATAGCGTACACACGACGGAACCGTCCGCGATGCGGTACTCCTTCACCGTCCCGCGCGTCTCGTCCGCCGCCCACACCGTGCCGTTCGCGGCGTCGAACGCGACGGCCTCCAAGTCATACGCTTTCGCGAGCTGAATGCGGTTGGTGGGCGAAGGTATGGTGCAGGAGACGATTGAAAGCCCGTTGGTGGCCAACTCAACCGTCATCGGGTAGAGGCCTATTTCATGCGTGAACACGTCGTCTGATACGGCGTAGTACCGCGTGCCGCCCGCCCACGTGATGCCGCTGAGGCTGGCCGGCAGCGGAGGCCGACGGTAGGGGGTGCCAACGGTGAGAGTGGCGTTGAAGCGGCGAGACGCCGCTTCCCCCAGGAGAGGATCGCAGCTTGCTTCGAACGTTTTCCCCGGCAGGGCGCGCTCCCCGAGCGCGCCGAAAACGAGGACGCAGAGCGCGGCGGTGACGGCGATCCGGCGCACGACATCACCCGCGCATGGAGGGCATCACGTCCTCGAACGCCTTGCCGATGCGCAGGAGCTTGTCCTCGCAGAAGGCGTCTGCCACGAACTGAACGCCCACGGGCAGGTGCGCGGAGGCGGTGAAGCCGGCCGGAATGGACATCGAGCAGTTGCCCGCAAGCGAGCCGGGGATCGTGAAGAGGTCGTTCAGGTACATCGTGAGCGGGTCCTGCACCTCGCCGACCTTGAACGCGGGCGTGGGCGCGACGGGCGTGAGGAGCGCGTCGACTTGCTTGAACACCTCCTCGAAATCGCGGCGGATGAGCGTGCGCACCTTGAGGGCGCGGCCGTAGTAGGCGTCATAGTAGCCGCTCGAGAGCACGTAGGTGCCCATGATGATGCGGCGCTTCACCTCGGGGCCGAAGCCCTCCGCGCGGCTGCGCGCGTAGAGGTTGAACACGTTGTCGCTCCTGTCGGAGCGGTGGCCGTAGCGCACGCCGTCGAAGCGCGCGAGGTTCGCGCTCGCCTCGGCGGGCGCGACGATGTAGTAGACGGCCATCGCGTACTCGGTGTGCGGCAGGCTCACCTCCACGAGCTCGGCGCCGGCGTCGGCGCACGCCTTCACGGCGGCGTCCGTGACCGCCTTCACCTCGGGGTCGAGCCCGTCGATGAAGTACTCCTTCGGGAGGCCGAGCTTCACGCCTTTCAGCGAGGCGCCCTCCAGCGCCTTCGCGTAGTCGGGCACGGGGATGTCGGGCGTCGTGCCGTCCATCTCGTCGTGTCCCGCGAGGGCCTGCAGGAGGAGCGCGGCGTCCGTGACGCTCTTCGTCATGGGACCGACCTGGTCGAGCGAACTCGCGAACGCGGTCACGCCGTAGCGCGAGACGCGTCCGTAGCTGGGCTTGAGGCCCACGCAGTTGCAGAAGCTCGCGGGCTGGCGGATGGAGCCGCCCGTGTCGGTGCCGAGTGCCGCGACCGCGAGGTCACCGCCGACGGCCGCGGCGCTGCCGCCGGAACTGCCGCCAGGGACGCGCGACGTGTCGTAGGGGTTCACCGTGCGGCCGAGGCCGGAGTTCTCGGTGGAGGACCCCATCGCGAACTCGTCCATGTTCACGCGGCCGGCGCAGATGAAGTCCGCAGCCTTGACCTTGCGGATCACGGTGGCGTCGTACGGGCTCACGTAGCCCCTGAGGATCTTCGAGGCGCACGTGCAGGGCTGGCCGCGCACGTTGATGAGGTCCTTGATCGCGAGCGGCACGCCCTTCGGGTTCGCGCGCGCGGCGGCGAGCGCGCCCTCCTCGTCGAACGTGAGGTACGCGCCGATCTCGCCGTCGCGCGCGTGGACGCGGTCGATGACGGCCTGCATCAGCTCCACGGACGAGAATTCGCCCTTCTCGAGGCCCGCGCGGGCCTCGGCGATTCCCAACTTATACAACTCACTCATCTCTTTCTCCGCTTTCTCCACACGAACCACGAACCACGAACCACGAATCACGAACCACGAACCACGAACCACTAACTCTCGGCTCCTTCCACGATCTTCGGCAGCAGGAACTCCTCGCCGATGCGCCCGGGCGCGTTCGCCAGCGCCTCCGCGCGGTCCATCGAGGGACGCACCTCGTCCTCGCGGAGCGCGTTGACGACCGCGTGGCCGTGCTGCGTGGGCGGCACGCCGTCCACGTCCACGGACGAGATCTTCTCGACGTATTTGACGATATTCTCCAGCTGGGGCTGGAACACGGCCTTCTCTTCGTCGGTCAGGTCCAGCCGCGCCAGCTCCGCCACGTAGGCGACATCAATTGCAGGCTTGTCCATAGGCGTCTATTGTACCATAATTCAGAGGTTCTTGGGAATCAGCCACGCGGAGAGCAGGACGCAGAGCCCCACCGGCAGCCAGATGAGCACTTCGGGGTGCACGTGGTAGTTCTTCGACAGGCTCGTCATCAGGATCACCACGAGATAGTACGCGAGCGCCGTGACGAGCGCGATGCCCATGCCGACCGAAGACTCCTTCCGCTGCGCGCGGATGCCGAGCGGCACGCCCACGAGCACGAAGCAGATCGAGGCGAACGCGAACACCCACCGCTTCATGAACTCCGTGCGGATGTCGCTGAGCGCGCGCCGCGCGGCCTCGCGGGGAGTGAATTTCCTCTTCTTCCTCCCCTTGTGGTCGCGTTCGACTTCTTCGGACGACGCCACCTGCGTCGCGTTCGTCGCCGCGGCGGGCGCCTCCTCCGCCGATTGGCCTTTCAGGTCCTTCGCCGCCTTCGCGGCGGCGGAAGCCTCCTTGACCGCGAGTTTCCGCGCAGCGATCTCGCGCAGCATCTCGAAGAAACGGAAGTCCTTCTCCTTCCGCTTGTACTCGCCGGCCTTCAGCACGTCGTCCACGCGCCAGCGGAACGTCTCCGCCTGCAACGACTGGGGATGCGAAGGATCGACGGGATCAACCGAGAGGTTCCGCGCGTCCAGCACGATGTCGCGCCCTTCCTGCCGCACGAAGGCCTGCTCGGCCTTGTAGGTGCGCGTGCACTTCGGATCCCGGTAATCGACAATCTCGAGATCCAGCAGCGAACCGTTCTCGGGGTCACGCGCGCGGTAGTAGAGCTGCACCTTCGGGAATTCGTTGATCGTGCGCCCGGGTTCGAGCAACTCGAGGCCCGACCCCACGTTCAGGCGCCGCGTGAGGTTGCGGCGCACTTCGTGTCCGCGCGGCACGATCTCGTTGTTGACGAACAGGCACACGAACGTGCAGAGAAGCGCGAACGCAAGCGGCCAGCGCATGACGGTGAGCAGGTTCACGCCGCAGGCGCGCATGGCGGCGATCTCGCTGTCCGCCGAAAGACGCGAGAACACGAGGATGGACGAGACGAGCAACGCGAGCGGGACGGTCCACTGCATCGTCTCGGGGAAGCTCACGAGGGCGAAGCGACCCACAAGGTCCATCGGCACACCCTGCAGGATGTAGCTGACGATCTGCACCATGAGGCCGATCGTGAGCACGAACGACAGCACGAGGAACGCGAGGAAGAACGAGGAGAGGAAAGATCCGAAGACGTAGCGTTCGAGGTTTTTCATGGTCAGTAGCCAAAGCTGTACTGGAGGCCCGCAAGGAGCGCGTACGTCATCCCGCAAGGCGAATCCACCGCCAAGGCGGCCCGCGCCTCCGCGCGCAGGCTCCAGTTGTCGGTGAGGTGATAGAACGCGCCGAGGCCGACCGAGGGGCCAATCCCCGTCCGGTGCGAGCCGTCGGCGAAGACGTGCCGGGGCGCGCAGAGGGCCTGCGCGCCGCAAGTGAGAAACGGCGCGAAGCGCTCGCATCCGAAGAGCTTGTCGAACGCCTCCCAGCCGGAAAGATGCCAGAGCGCCTGCACGGAGCCGCCCCACACGGCCGTGCCGCCCACGTCGCTCGCGGCATGCGGGGCGCAGAGGGCCTCGGCCTCGAAGGCGAGGTACTCGTCCACGTACCACCCGCCGCGCGCGGCAACGAGCGCGGCGCGCTTCAGGCCGTTGCCGTTGCCGGGCAGCAGCAGGCCGCCCGCGGCACCCACGTAGCCGTAGGAAACGCCGTCGTCGACCTCCTCCGCCGAGGCGGGGAGAACCGTGATCGCCACGAGGGCGGAGAGCAGTGCCAGTTTTCGCATGGCGTTATTTTACAAAATGAGAGCCCCGTTTGGCAAGTGCGGCGAACAGCGGCGCGAGAAAAGATTCCTCGTCCTCCACGTCCATGCCGAGCGTGATCGCGCTCTTGTTCGCGCCGTGGAAGTCGCTGCCCGCCGTGACGGCCAGCCCCGCCGCGCGCGCGAGGCGCAGGTGCATCGGCGTCTCAAGCGGCAGGTTCGCCTGATAAACGGCCTCCACGCCGTCGAGGCCGAGATCCTTCAGGCGGGCGAACCCCTCCGCGAGCAGCCGCGCGTCGGACGTCCAGAACCGCGGATGCGCCATCACGGCCGCGCCGTGCGCGGCGTGGATGACCTCGATGGCCTCCTCCTGCGACGGACGGTAGCGCGACACGTAGGCGAGCCCACCTTTGCCGACATACCGGGCGAACGCGTCATTCAGGCTTTTGGCATACCCCTTCTCGACCAGCACGCGCGCGATGTGCGGACGCGCCACGATCTCCCCGCCCGCGTGGCGGCGCACCTCGTCCATGGTGACGGGCAGGCCAAGCGACGTCAGGCGCTCCACCATCCGGACGTTGCGTTCCTCCCGCCCCGCGCGGATGCGCGCGAGGAATCCGGAGAGGCACGGCGCGTCGGGGTCGATGCCGAGCCCCAGCATGTGGAACTGCCCGTAGCCCACGCCGGGTTCGACGGACAGCTCGATGCCGGGAAGCCGCACCCCGGCGGGAGGATCGCGCTTGTCGCGACCGCAGGCGGCAAGGAAACGCGCGCAGCCGTCCGTGTTGTCGTGGTCGGTGAGCGCCATCACCGTGAAGGGACGCCCCCGCTCGGCCAGTTCCTCCGGCGTGCAGGTGCCGTCCGACGCCGTGCTGTGGACGTGCAGGTCGATCACTTCTTCACCATCTCCGTGATCGCCTGGAGGAACTCCTTGACGTCCGCGAAGCGGCGGTAGACGGACGCGAACCGGATGTACGCCACCTCGTCGAGCTTGTGGAGGCGCTCCATCACGAGCTCGCCGATGCGCGAGGCGGGCACCTCCTCGCCCTCGAGGGCCACGACCACCTCGTCGAGCAGGTTCTGCACCTGGTCCTCCGAGACGGGACGCTTCTGGCACGCCACGCGCACGCCCTTCTCCACCTTCGCGCGTGAGAACGGCTCGCGCGTGCCGTCGCGCTTGACCACGGTCACCTCGTCGCGGTCGATCTCCTCGTGCGTCGTGAAGCGGTAGCCGCAGCTGGCGCATTCGCGCCGCCGCCGAATGGCCGCGCCCTCGCGCACCGCGCGCGAGTCAAGCACCTTGTCGTCGTCGGTGCCGCATTTAGGACATTTCATCTCTTTGTTCCGTTTGGTTCACAGGGCGTTAGTATACCACTTCGCCCCGCCGGACGCAATTTAGGACTTCACGCGGACCGCGTCCGAAGTCAGGCTGCGGCCGCCCTTCCCGGCGGCGTTGCGCGGCGTGACGCGGAACTTGACGGACTTGCCCGCCGGCAGGTCGGCGACGGCGAACTTGCACCGCCCCCCTTCCGTCATGGCCTGCTTCTCCGAGCAGAGATAGAAGTCCTGAAGCGTCTTGCGCTTGACGAGCACGTCGCCCGACTCGGCGTCGAGCGCCTCGAACACGTACTCCACCACTCGCCCGTAGCGTCCCTTCTTCTGCGCATACGGTACCCACACCTTGTACTGCGCCTCCTTGCGGCCGAGACGGTCCTTCGACTGCGGACGGAACGCCACGCCCACCTTCGCCCCTTCGGGGAACTCGGGCGCCGGCGCCTGTTCAGCGATCACGAACGGGTTGTCGGGATGGCGTTCAAGCGGCAGGGGCAGCTCCCAGGCGTCGCCCAGCGCCTGGCCGCGGCTGAACTCCATGCGCTCCACGATCACCTTGTCGGGGTACACGCTCACGAGCGACCCCTGGCTCGCCCCGCCGCCGCTGCAGGCGCGCGTGTGCGGCACGTACTTGCCGGGCGCGGGCGCGCCGGGCGAGTTCTCGTACCCCGGACGCATCGACACGCTTTTCGTCGAACCCGCGCCGAACACGGTGAAGTCGCCCTGCCAGAGCGCGAGGTCGTCCGAAACCGACTTGTGGCTGTGCCCCGCCACCATGAAGCAGTTGGAATACGCGCGCATGTCCTCGCGCAAGCCCTTGTACTTCTTGCCGGGTTTCGGACGCCCTTGGGCGAATACCGTCGCGTTCGGCTGCGGATGCTGTACGTAGACGAAAAACTTCGACGTGTCCACCTCGGGATGCGCCTTCAGCCACGCCACGGTCTCGTCCTCGTGCTTCCAGTGCGTCCCCACGAACGAGAATCCCTTGATCGTCTTCGTGAACGTCTCGCCGGGGAACGCCCCTTCGCCGATCCGGCGCCAGGCGGCGTCCTTGTCGCCGAACACCGACACCTTGATCTGCTCGGCCAGCTTCTCGGGCGGCATCCGGCGCATGTACGAAGCGTCCGAGTAGTCGTGGTTGCCCCACACCCAGAACTTCTCCACCATGCGCCCGTCCGCCGCCTTCCCGCCGGGAAACGCGTCGTTCCAGATGCGCACGAGGAATTCGACCTCCGTGTTGAGTCCCTGCTCCGTGATGTCGCCGGAGATGACGACGGCGTCGGCGTTGCGTCCGTGCAGCCACCGGAACACGCGCCCGAGCTGCTCGGGGTCGTCCGTCGTCCGCAGGTGCGTGTCGCTCAGCGCGCCGAACCGCAGGAGCGGCTCGTTCGCCGCCGCCTCCGCGGAGAGCCGCCGCGCGAAGGCAGACGCGAACGTGACGGCGATGCCGCCAAGAAAACCTCTACGAGTAATTGCCATATCATTCCTTCCTAATTTGGATTTGCTATTTGTGAACATTTGTGTCAATTGTCATTTGTGAACAATTATTTGAATGAGATCTGCCCGATGCGGTAGCGGCGGTGGCCGTCGGAGTCGCCGAGCGGCAGCTCGTAGACCGGCGTGCCGTCCACGCGGCCGACGGAAAGGTACACGTCGAACGTGCCGCACGGCGTGACCGGGTAGTTTCCCGCGCCGAGACGGAAGAAGGCCGTATGCGACTTCGCCTCCGCCTCGTCCGCCGTGGCCGCCGGCAGAAGCGCGCGCAGGTTGAAGTCGCCGTCCGCCATCACGGCGAGGATCGCGCCCTTCGGATCCTTCACCGTCAGGCACGGGAACGCGTCGGCGTAGCACGGCGCGACGCCCGCGTTCGCGAACGTGAACGACACGGGGAACTTCTGCGCGTTCGCCCCCACCGTCACCTCCGACGGATACTCCACCTCCTTTGCGCGGAAGCGGTAGCCGATGCGCAGGGACAGCGCGTCGAATTCGGCGGAGGCGTCTTTCCGGATGTCGTGCGGGTCGCCGTGGATGGACATCCAGGAGGCGTGGTGGTCCTCCACCGCCTTGAGGAGGAGCGCCTTCTGCCCCGGCGTGTCGCGTCCCCGCCAGTGCTCGTGCTCCAGCACGATCGGCGACGTGCGCCAGTAGCGCGCCGCCTGGTCGGCATGGTACCAGGGGTGTCTCTTGTTCACGAGGATGGAGTCGTCGCGCCAGCCGACGCCTTTGGAACGGGCGTAGTCGAGCAGCGGATAGTTGCCGCTCCTGTTGTCGTGGCCGTCGATGTCGTCGGAGATGACAAGCTGCGTCTTCTTCACGTACTTGGTCCACAGGTCGATGTGCTTGGGGAGGTCCACGGCGCGCTTCGCCTCCGGCACCTTGGACGACATGTGCGTGTGCCCTTCGCCCCAGAGTCCGTACGTGCCGATGTCGATGAACGCCACCTCGGGGCGTCCGTCGTAGCGGGCGGCGAAGGCGGCCACGAACTTCTCCAGTTTCGCGAGGAAGATTGGATCGCCGAAATCGGGATCCCACGCCGTGCGTCCTGCGCGCATGTGCCCCATGTTGTACGCCGTGCCGCCCACGCCGGCGTCGCGCACCCACTTGGGCGTGGCGTACTCCATCCAGCTTTCGCTGCACGTGATGCGGAACGCGATCTGGAGTCCCTTCTCGATCCATCGCTGCGCGGGCGTGTCGATCGCCGACCAGTTGTAGAACCCCTCTTCCGGCTCCAGCACGCTCCACGGCAGGCGCAGGTACACCGCCGAGCAGCCGGGGAACCAGTCGAGCGTGTCGCCCGGCTCGATCTTGTTGCCGTAGTTGGACGTGTTGGAGTAGTAGTGCATCGTGAGCCCCATGCCGGGGTTCATGAGGATGCGCCCGTCGTCCTTCGGCTCCACGCGCACGGTCCCCGCCGCGCACGAAGCCGCCAGCGCGGCGACCGCAATCTTGACAACGCGTTTCGCCCGAAAAGCGGGAAACGACCGTCTCATTTCTTTCATCTGAAGGTCCCTCGTTGAATTGCCATGTCGGCTAGGCCGTCAGCGTGCGTTCAAAGACGACCGACATCTTCGTGTCGCCTGCGTCCACGTAGCGGACCGTGAACGACTTGCCGCCCGGCGGCACCGTCACGACCACGTGTCCGCCCGCGAACGACGCCGGAACGACACGCGGCAGCCACGGCGCCTTCTGGAGGATCGCCGCGATGCGTCGCTCGGAGGGATAGACCGTCGGACAGAGCAGCGGAAGGTCCGTCTCGGTCGCAGCAAGCTGCGACCCTCCCAGCTTCTCGAACGTGTAGGGGTCCGCATGTCCCTGGTGCCAGATCGCGCCCACCCACACCTTCGGGGAAAGCGCGCTCACCCACACTTTCGGATGGCTTCCCGGGCAACCGTGATGGTTCATCTTCGCCACCGTCACGTGCGGCATGTACGGCGCGGCCTTCTTCTCCACGAGCTTGCCGTCGCTTGCGCGGGCGTTGAAGTCGCCGAACGTGCCGTAGCTGTACGCCCCGTAACGGAAGACATAGCCCACGGAGAGCGGGTTCTCGAACCACTGCGTCTTCTTCAGGTTGTCGTAGTTGCCGTTGAAGAGGTCGACCGTGCCGCCGTCCGGCTTCGCCACCATCCCGTTGCCGAGGATGTTGAGGATGGAGAAGCCCGTGCACGCGGACGCGTCGCGGAGCGGGACCACCTGGTCGGTCGCGCCGAGGCGGAACTTCTCAAGCACGAGCCCGTCGCGGTCCATCAGGTGGCGATAGAGCTGCTCCATGTTCTTCATCGTCGCGCCGGGCGCGGAGTCGTCCTTCATGAAGTCGTCGAAGGTCGGCCCCGTGCGGTCGATCGCCTTGCGGAACTTCAGCTGCTCCGCCGCGAGCGCGAACCCGCTGCGGTAGTATTCGCCGCCCTTCCACTTCGTGACGCCCTTGTGGTACGACACGCCCCCGCCGTGGTCCTGGTGGAAGTGCGAGAGTGCCAGGTAATCGACGTCCGTCTTGTTCGGGTTGACGCGTTGCACGTACTTGGCCACCCATTCGCCCGCGTGGAGCTTCGCGCTCGGCAGGATCGGCACGCCGGCGCGCCCCAGGTTCACCGCCGGGTTGCCGGGACAGTCCAGCAGCATCGTCGTGCCGTCCGGAAAGATGAGGAACTGCGATTCCCCCACGCCCGTGTGGATGAAATGGATCTGGAACTCGCCCGGCTGCCATTTCGGCAGAGTCTGACGTGCCTCGTTTTCCGGCGCGCTGGGGACAGCGCGCCCTACCAGTGCGGCAAAACCAAGCGCCCCGCCTACAAAACTTCTTCTGCGGATCTCCATACGCCTTTCTACCTCAAGCAAATTGCCGCAATCACATTCCTATCGTGCCAACTGGGCAAATGACGAGTTGTCGCCGGTATCGTCAGCCGTCAACCGTATGTAGTCCTCGGCCACGGCGCACGCCGCGAGCATCGCCGTGGATCCACATACCGCCATGCAGTCTTTCATCGGGTTCACCATCTATTCCCTCCTTGAAGAAGTTGCCGCCTTTGTCTCGCTTTCCGTACGCGCCAAGAATTCACGGCCACATTATACCATAATTGCAGCGAACGGCACGTGTGCGGTGCGAAAATTTGGTATAATCTCCGCGTGGACATTGGGCAGCCAGATGCCGGCGAGCCGACGAATGGCCTGCTTGGCGGCGATTACGCCCTCCAGCGCAAGCTCGGGAGCGGCGGCATGGGCGTTGTCTGGGAAGCCGTCCAACAGTCCCTGAACCGCAAGGTCGCCGTCAAGGTCCTCACGCCGCCCCGGCGCAAAAAGGAGGCATGGCGGGAGCGGTTCACGCGCGAGGCGCGCATCGTCGCGCAGCTCCACCACCCAAACATCGTCAAGGTCTACGGCGCCGGCACCTCCGGCGACATCTGCTACTACGCCATGGAGCTGGTCGACGGCACGCGCATGGACCAGTTCTCCTTCCCGGACGCGCGCGCGGCCGTCCGGGCCGTCGTCCAGGCGGCGCGCGCGCTCGCCTACGCGCACCGCTGCGGCGTGGTGCACCGCGACGTCAAGCCGGCCAACCTGATGCTGGACGCCGCCGGCGAGGTGCGCGTGACGGACTTCGGGCTCGCGGCGGCGCGCACGGAGGACCAGAACGACGAGGACGCCCGCAACGGCACGCTCCGGTACATGGCCCCGGAACGCCTCATGCAGGGACTCGGCTCCCCAGCGGCGGACCAGTACGCGCTCGGCGTCACGCTCTGGGAACTGCTCGCCGGCAAACACCTGTTCGCCGACGCCTCCGGCACCGCGCTCTTCAGGCGCATCTGCACCACGCCCGTGCCGCCGCTTGAAGGCGTCGACCCCGACCTCGCCGCCGTGGTGGCAAAGAGCGTCGCCCCGAAGGCCGAGAACCGCTACCCCGACATGCAGGCGTTCGCCGAGGACCTCCAGCGCTGGCTCAACCACGAATGCGTGGCAGCCGCCCCGCCGTCCCTCGGGCGCCGCCTGCGCCTCTGGGCGCGCCGCAAGCCGGCGATGGCCGCC
>JAFRSR010000299.1 GCA_017427485.1 Kiritimatiellia bacterium | reverse complement strand
CGGGCTGCCCGCGATCCAGGTGATCGCGATCCTCGACGGCGCGTTCCAGGCGCTGGAGGACCTCGAACGCGAGGGCCTCGTGCGCGTCCACACGGACATCGGCGTGATCTGCGCCGTCATCAAGGGGTCGTTCCCCACGGCGGACGCCGCGTTCGACCCGGAGCGCAACTCGCTCGAGCTCGCGCTCCGCCTCGACGACGCGATCCAGCTCGACCTCTCGGACACCGTGCCGGTGATCGTGACGGACGAGAACGTGACGAAGCTCCGTGTGGACAACGTGATGGACCTCGCGGAGGAGCGCCCGATGAACCTCATCCACGGACAGCACGTGTTCCGCGTGGCGGGGTTCAACATGGTGCTCACCGACGAGGGCGCCGCGGCGTACCTGGAGAACGCGCTCGGCACCACGTTCCCGCTCGTCATCGACGAGGTCGTCTCGAAGCAGCTCTTCAAGGCGCACACCTCCGAGCTGCTGCCGGGCGGCGACTACAAGCTCGTGGTGAAGAGCCGCGCGGGCGACGCGGGCGGTCCGCTCCAGACCTCCTTCCGCAAGGTCAAGTACCTGCGCGTGGTCGATCCCCCGCCGGAGCCCGAGGGTCCGCCCGTGAGCATGGACATGCTGACGGACGACGACAACCCCGACGGCACGCTCGGCATGGGCAACGACTGCCGCATCGACGGCGCGAACCTGTTCCTGATCGACGGCGACTCGCTCACGGTCGACTACGTGGACGGCGAGAGCGCGACGCACACGCTCGACCTGACCTCGGCCGCGACGCCTTCCGCCGACGGAACGTCGCTCGCGGTCGCCACGGCGAACAAGTTCGTTGGCGCGACGCCGAACCAGAACGTCACGTTCACGCTCGTCTCGCACGGCGGCCAGGCCGGCACCCGCGCCCAGACGACCACGATCACGGCGCGTCTGGTGTAGCTTGGTAGTTGGTTGGTTGGTTATTAGTTAGGTGGTTAGTTGGTTGGGGGTTGGTTGGTTGGTGGTTGGTTGGTGGGTGGTGCGCCGCCAAGATGGCGGCGATCCATGCGGGGGTGGGGCGAGGCGTCCCGCCGAGCCGCGGTCGGCGGGGGAACGCCCTGCCTACCGAGGGTGGCATTCGCGCCGCCAGGATGGCGGCTTTCCATGCGGGAGGGGCGCAACTTGTTGCGACCGAATCGGTGAGACGCCTCGCCGATTACTTCTCTGGGGTCACGCCCATAGCGCGTAGCCAATCGTTCGACAGCCCCAAGTGGGTTGCCGTTTTGCAAATCCGCTCTGCCCTCGCCGCGAGATATCGAGCCTCTTGTTCCGGCGTTTGCACCAGCGGGTTCCAGGAATAGGAACGTGTTCCAGAGTTTGTCGTGTTCTCTGCCATTTGAAGACTCAACTTCCTGTCTTGTAAATCGTGGATGGCGAAGTGCGCCGGACGACATAGCATCCACAGTCGCCGGTTTCGTTTTCGGGATTTGCTAAATTGCCAGTCAACATCTCTATTTCTGCTACATGATATGCGTATGCGCGTCGTGGCGTGTTCTTGCCCGCGAACTTCTTCAGCGTTATTTTCGCCCGCATCGGCGTACCGTTGAAATCGCCCCCGAGCTTTTCAGCAACGTCGAAAAACGCGGGAAAAAGTGCCCTCTGTTCTCCATCCGGCACAAACGCCTCGAATACATCGCGAATGACTCCAATTTCAACAGGCGTGCCGTTCCTTCGATCAATTTCCGCGCCATGATGCGAAGAAAGGAAAGAGGTGAATGGATGGAATAACTTATCCACCAGCCCGGACGGTCGTCCACGTAGTCTACGTTTCGTCTCATCGCCGCCCATTATACCAAGTTCCGGCGTGTCGAACAAGGCCGCGCATACGTGCTTGCGGATTCGGCAATGCTTTTAGTATAATGTCGCCCAGTCCAAGCCCGGATATGTCACGTCAGCGAAAGTCATTCGCTGTTGGCTTATCGGGGCTTGGACGTTTTGCACGTCAGCAATCCGCGTACCGCCACCTCTGCGGCGCGCGAGGCGGACGGCGATGGAACGCCGTCCCTACCGAGGGGGGGCATTCGCGCCGCCAAGAGAGTCATGATTCTGGCATACGCCATGCGTCAGGGCAACGGATGACACGGTTGTGAGACCCATACACAATTTCATCTGGCAGACGACAGCGCCCCGGCAGATCACGCGGAATGTTCTTGTAGAAAGTCGCGTGTTTCTTTAAGTCACCGCTGATGGATGGGTGAGGATTAAACACGACAACGTTGCGGCCGCCGACTCTGCGGATATAATCAATGGGTGCGATCAGATCGGCATCGCCGGAGTCTCTTCTGCATTGGATCCCTTCAAAAATGCTAGAGCCGGGATTTCTCCCGGCTCCGCTCCGCATCGCCAGAGGCTCACGGGTGGTTAACAACCCATCAAGGGGTTCGTCGATAGTTTAGCAAATCTCAGATGGGCGCGCAAGGGGTACGCGAAAAGTTTCTGGGAGCGCTGCTTCCAGAAGTAAACGCACTTTCTCCGTTCGTTTACCCCCTATAAAGATTGGCTGTTGTCAATGAGAAAGGGAAATCTTCCTCACCCTCCCCGGGGAGGGGACGTGCGTTTACTTTCAGACAAGCAGCGGAATTGG
>JAFRSR010000298.1 GCA_017427485.1 Kiritimatiellia bacterium | reverse complement strand
GAACAGCAGGTCGGCCTTGTCCTGCTCGCTCAGATATTTCTGCCGCATGACCTTGCCGGGGAAGCTCATGCTCTTGCGGTCGGACAGCACGCCGCCGGCGTCCCGGCCGTGGGCCGCAACGACCCGTGCCCGTGCGGAAGCGGGAAAAAGTACAAAAAATGTTGCGGACGCAGTCAGTTCTGACGTGGCCGATCACCTAACCAACTATCTGGCGGCGCATGCCGCGTCGCTGATGCAACAAGGAGAAAAACCATGAACAAGATGATTAAAATGTTCCTGATCGCGCTGATGGCCGCGACGACCACCACGGCCTTCGCCCATCACCACCACCATCACCACCATGGCACCGGCTTCGCCATCGGCGCCGGCATTCTCGGCGCGGGTCTTCTCGCTTCCACGATCTACGACGCCACGCATCCGCGGCCTTACGTCGCCCCCGCCCCCGTGGTCGTCACGCCCGCGCCCGTCGTCGTGGCGCCGCAGCCCCAGGTCGTCGTGCAGACGCCGCCGCCCGTCGTCGCCACCGGCCACTACGAGACGCGCATGCAGAACGTGTGGGTGGAGGGCCGCTATGTCGACCAGACGACGCCCCAGGGCACGGTCGTGCGCACCTGGCAGCCTGGCCACTACGAGCAGCAGCAGACGCAGGTCTGGGTCACGCCATGACCTGCCCCCAAAGGGAGGATTGAGTTGGCAAGCGACTTTCTTGTATTTGACCATGTGACGAAACGTTTCGGCTCCCTCACGGCGGTCGACGGCGTTTCGTTTTCCATCCAGAAGGGGGAATTCTTCTCCCTCCTCGGTCCGTCGGGCTGCGGCAAGACGACATTGCTGCGGATGCTCGGCGGGTTTGAGCATCCCGACTCCGGGCGCATCTGGCTGGACGGAAAGGACATCACGGACGCGACCCCGAACAACCGCCGCGTCCACACCGTTTTCCAGAACTACGCCTTGTTTCCCACGATGACCATCTGGGACAACATCGCCTTCTCGCTCAGGATCGCGAAGCGGCCCAAGGCCGAGATCGAGGAGAGCGTGGACGCGATGCTGGAGATGATCCGCATGGGGGACCATGCCTGGAAGTACCCGAGCCAGCTTTCGGGCGGCCAGAAGCAGCGCGTCGCCATCGCGCGCGCGCTCGTGGACCGTCCCCAGGTGCTCCTCCTCGACGAGCCGCTCGCCGCGCTTGACCTCAAGCTCCGCCAGCACATGCTCCTGGAGCTCGACACGATCCACGACCAGGTCGGCATCACGTTCATGTACGTGACGCACGACCAGGGCGAGGCGATGTCGCTCTCCGACCGCATCGCCGTGATGAACCGCGGCCGCGTGGAGCAGCTCGACACGCCGGCGAAGATCTACGAGGCGCCCGTCAGTTCGTTCGTGGCCGCGTTCATCGGCGACACGAACTTCTTCGAGGGCACGATCGCCGCGACGGACGGCGACTACTGCACGATCCAGGTGCCCGGCTTCGCCGCCATCTGCGCCTATAACGACAAGAAGCTCGACATCGGGCAGAAAGTCCATCTTTCCGTGCGTCCCGAGAAGATCCGCGTCACGCTCACGCCGCCGCCGCCCGAGAAGGGCGCGCGCATCAACGTGTTCCAGAGCCTGGTGACGGACGTCATCTATCAGGGCGTGTACACGAAGTACTGGCTGAAGAGCGGCGACCGCAGCGTGTCGGCGCTCAAGCCGCACTCCCGCTTCCTCCTTGACCAGGAGGCGATCACCTGGAACGACAAGGCCTACTGCTGGTGGCATCCGGACGACGGGTACATGGTGGAGAAATTCTCCGAACTCGACGAGTCCCTGATCCAGACGACGCCCTCCGCCGCGCCGAAGGGGGCGGCTTCGTGAGTTCGTTCCGCGAGAAGTGGGCCGAGTGGGGCGTCACGCTGCCCTCGTTGGCGTGGCTGGCCGTTTTCTTCGTGGTGCCCACCCTCATCGTGTTCGCCATCGCGTTCCACGCGCCGAGCGCGGACGGCGGGTATTCGCCGGGGTTCACGATGGAGACGTGGCACGCGGTCGTGCGCACGCCCTACAAGGAGATCGTGTGGCGCACGATCTGGATCTCGGCGGCCACGACGTTCCTCTGCATCGTCCTGTCGCTCCCGTGCGCCTATGCGATCGCGCGCATGCACGCGAAGTGGCGCGCGGTGGTGGCGGGGCTGATCATGCTTCCGTTCTGGACGAGCTTCATCGTGCGCGTGTTCGCCTGGCGCACGCTCCTGAACCCCGAGGGGTTCCTCCAGCACATGCTCGTGTCCACGGGGTTCTGCTCGCCCGACACGATGCTCAACTACAATTCGGGCGCGATCCTCGTGGTCAGCGTCTACTCGTTCCTGCCGTTTGCGATCATGCCGATCTACACGGCCGCTGAGAAGTTCGACTTCTCGCTGCTCGAGGCCGCGCGCGACCTCGGCGCGCGCAGCTTCTTCGCGTTCCGGAAGATCTTCCTCCCGGGCGTTCGGCGCGGCGTGGTGAGCGCCGTGCTCATGGTGTTCATTCCCGCGATCGGCTCCTACGTGATCCCCGACCTCGTGGGCGGACGCGACTCCGAGCTGATCGGCAACAAAATCTACCAGCGCACGTTCCCCGACCGCAACCTGCCGCACGCCTCTGCGCTGGCGGCTGTGATGGGATTCTCCGTTCTCGTGCCGCTCGCGTGCGTCGCGTGGTGGTTCAAACGGCAGGACGCGCGCGAGGCCAAGCGCCTCGCGGAGGCGACCGCGCGCAAGTTCTCGGGAGGCGCAGCATGAAGCACTCGCGGTTCGCGGGGATCGTCCTCGCGCTGGTGATGCTGTTCCTCTACCTCCCCATCGTGGTGCTGGTCGCGAACAGCTTCAATCTCTCAAGGTACGGCGGCGAGTGGGCCGGATTCACGCTTGACTGGTACGCGAAGCTCTTTACGCAGAACCGTCCGATCTGGGAGGCGTTCGAGCGCTCGCTCCTGATCGCCGCCACCGCCACGGTCGCCTCGTGCGTGCTCGGCACCACGGCCGCGCTCGCCCTGCACAGGTGGAAGGACCGGCTTCAGACCGTCCACTACGGCCTCATCTACACGCCCCTCGTCATGCCCGAGATCCTCATGGGCATCTCGCTTCTCATGATGTTCACGGCAATCGGCCTCGGATGCGGCCTTTTCACCATCTGGATCGCCCACACCACGTTCTGCGTGTCGTACGTGACGATGACGGTGCTTGCGCGCCTGCAGGACTTCGACGACCGCGTGATCGAGGCCGCCTACGACCTCGGCGCTTCGCCGCTCTACGCGTTCTTCAAGGTGGAGCTTCCGATCCTCTTGCCCGGGATCATCGCCGGCGGGCTCCTCGCGTTCACTCTCTCGATCGACGACTTCGTGATCACGTTCTTCGTGACCGGTCCCGGGGCGGACACCCTGCCGCTCAAGATCTACTCGATGATCAAGCACTCGCGGCAGATGCCCGTCATCAACTCGCTCTCCACGCTGATGCTCGTCTTCACCTGCGTGCTGGTGGCCGCCTCGCGTTTCGTTGCGAACCGCCGCCAGCGCCGTCCGCAAGTCTCGAAGGCCGTGAAATGAGAACGCTTTTCCGCAGGCCCGCCGGGGTCTCGGACAACATGAAAACCCAACGATGAAAGACCAACTGCAATGAAAACCATCAAAACCCTGGCGGGCGTCGCGCTCGCATGCGGCGTCCTCTCGGGCTGCGGCCCGGCGAAGGAGGAACTCCACGTCTACACCTGGAGCGACTACATCGCGGCCGACGTGATCAAGCGCTTCGAGGAGGCCAACAACTGCAAGGTCGTGGTTGACACCTTCGACTCGAACGAGGCCATGTATGCGAAACTCCAGGCGGGTTCCACGGGCTACGACATCATCATGCCCACGTCGTACCAGATCCCGCTCATGGCCAAGAACAAGATGATCCAGAAGCTCGACCACGCGAAGCTCCCCAACTTCAAGAAGAACTTCGACAAGGGCTACGTCTCCGCCACCATCGACACATCCTTTGAATACGGCGTGCCGTACGCCGTCACCTACACGGGCCTCGCCTACCGCAAGGACAAGGTCGGCGACGCGCCGGTCGACAGCTGGAAGGTGTTCGACACGGCCGCCCTCAAGGGCCGCATGTCCCTCCTCAGCGACATGCGCGAGACGATCGGCGGCGCCCTCAAGTACCTCGGCTACTCGCTCAACTCCACGAACGCGGTGGAGATCGACAAGGCCGTCGACGTGGTGATCGGCTGGAAAAAGAACATCGCCAAGTTCGACAACGAGCAGTACAAGACCGCCGTCGCCTCCGGCGAGTGGTTCGTGGGGCACGGCTATTCCTCCGACGTGATCCAGACCATGCTCGACAACGAGAACGTGGGCTTCTCGCTCCCGAAGGAGGGCTTCACGGTCGCGTGCGACGAGATGGTCGTCGCCTCCGACTCGAAGAAGGTCGAGCTCGCCCACAAGTTCATCGACTTCTGCTACGATCCCGACATCGCCGCCGCGAACATGACAGAGGTCTGTGCGCCGATGCCCGTCGCGCCCGCGTTCGCGAAGCTCGAGGAGGGCCTGCGCAAGCTCGTGGTGGTCGACGCCGAGAAGCTCAAGAAGGGCGAGGTCATCCGCGACTTCAGCGACCAGCCCGAAATTCACAAGCTCTATGTCGGCGCTTGGGACAGGATCAAGGCGGCAAAGTGACCTTGCACGGCTTTCAACGGAGAACACGAAGATGAACAGACGTGAATTCCTGGCCGCGGCGCTTGCGGGCG
>JAFRSR010000297.1 GCA_017427485.1 Kiritimatiellia bacterium | reverse complement strand
GGTGCGCGCGCTCGATCTCGCGGGCGTGCGCCGTCTCGGCGTCACGGCCGGAGCCTCCACGCCCGAGGATCTCCTGCAAGGCGTCGCAACATGGTGTCGGGGAAATATGTTATAATCTGCGCCATGGAAACATTCAAGGTTACTGTGTGTACGGCGATGGTTTGCGCCGTAACGGCGGTGTTTGCGTGGGACGTCGAGCACGACGAGATCGCGCGCCTGACGGGCGAAGCGCTGCCGGCGGAAATCCACGCGTTCTTTTCGTTTGAGGATTTCGGCGTGTTGACGGGGAACTGCCATTTCCCCGACATGACGGAGAGCGAGCCCCGGCGGTGGCGCACGGTCGACGACATGGCGCGATGGGTCGACGCGGAAGACAGGGCGATTCTCGCAAAGGCCGGCTGCCGCGGCTATTGGCTGCACACCGAGGAGGGAAAGGCCGTGGTGCTGACACTTCTCTCGCGCGCGTTCGCAACGGGCGCGCACACGAAAGCCGCGTTCTACCTTTCCCTGCTGACGCATTCCGTTTCGGACGAAAGCGCGCTGAACCATCCGACGCTCGGGAACTACCACCGTTATACGAAGTTCGCGGGCGTCCAGTATCCGTCGCGCAAGATCGAACCCGGGGCGAAGAACGTCTTCGGGTTCCGGTCGGACGGACCCGTGGCTGAGAAGGCGCGCGAACGCCTCGCGAAGCGCCGTCAGTTCCGCGGGGCGGATGCGTCCTTCGACGACGCGCTTCTGCGCTTTGCTGTAGAGGCCGTCCGGCAGGGCGCGTACTCGGCGGAAAAGGAAGGTGCCGTATTCTTTGCGCCGCTCCCGGAGGCGACGGAGGCGCTGGCCGATCTCGTGGCCATGCAGGTGGACGCCATCCTCGACATGGCGGAGACCGCGTGGCGGTTTCGCCGTGCCGACCAGCCGTTGCCGCCGCCCGACTTCAAGCAGCGCAGCACGAAGGCGGCGCAGAAGTTCGTCCGCACGCTCGACCCGTTCAGGGAGTCGGTGTGGGCGGGGCTGGCGGACGCCCGGCTCGATCCGCCCACGCCGAGGGGCATGGTCGGCGTGGTGTGCGAACCGTACGGCGTACGTGGCGACAGTTACATGACATACGCGGGGAAGGTCATCGCGGCGGCGGCGGCGCGCACGTTGCGGGACAACGGATACGCGATCAAGGCGCTGTCGTTCTGGCAAGTCGACAAGGAGAAGTTGCCGTCGCCCGACGCGATGCCGATTCTCCTTCTCGTGCGGGGTTCCTGGTCCTTGCCGGACGGAGTGGTGAAGGCGGTGCGCGCCCATTTGGCGGCGGGCGGAAGGCTTGTCCTCGTGGGCGGCAGCGATCCGGAGAACCTGACGGGATTTTCCGGCGCGTTCATCAAGCGGGAGGACAAGGAGGTTCCCGCTTCTGGCAAGTGGGCCGGGACGAACGCCGGCGACTGGCGGAAGATGTCCGTGTACTTCGACGGCAAGGTGTATCCCCAGCGTCAGGACGCGAACGTCGACGGCTACTGCAAGCCCAGGTGCCTCCTGTCGATCGACACGAACGCCCCGGGCGTGGAGCCGTTCGCGGAGTTCAGCGCGGGAGGCGCGCGATTCGCCGTGGCGGCGCGGAAGGGGAACGTCGCGTGGGTTCCGCAGTACCTGCTGATGCCTTTTCTCTATACGGACGAGACGACGGCGGACTGGGCGGCGCAACGTCTCGACGCCTTTGGTACGCGCGTGCTGCTCAAGGCGATTGCGGGGAACGTGCGCGCGCTCGACTTCGCGGGCGTGCGCCGCCTCGGCGTCACATCCGGGGCCGTCACGACGTGGCCCGCGCTGGACGCCTCCGACCAGCTCCTCTACAAAACCATCCACGCGCCGCGCGTGGTGGCCGAACAGCCGGCCCACACCCACAAGGAGATGGTGGTGATGCCGGACGGCGAGATCCGCTACTACGGACGGGATTTCGTGGACGGCCAGGTGCGCGGCGTCTATCTTTCCTCCCGCGACCGCGGGCTTTCGTGGAAAACCGTCCTGCGCCCCGACAACGACTTGGGCCCGATGGCGAAGTGCCCGTGGGCGGATTACTACCTTTCCGTCGTGCCGCCGGCGAAGAAGGGCGGTTTCCTGCGGTGCGTGCGTTCGAAGGACGGCCCGACCGGCAAGGTGGACGTGAAGTGGACGGACACCACGTCGCGCAGTCTCGCGTTTTTCCGTCCGATGCAGCCCCTTGAGAAATCGCGGCGCTGGATCGTGGCCGGCGCGCGCGGCGTGAACGGTGTATCGCGCATCGCGCTCGCGATTTCGTCCGACGACGGCGAGACATGGCGCGACGTCGTCGTCACGAACGCCGTCTCGGCCGACCACATCCTCTACCACGACAAGTCCCTGCGCTGGAACAACGGCTGCTGCGAGCCGACGATCGTGGAGCTTTCGAACGGCGACCTCCTGATGGCCGTGCGCGCCACCTTCCGCCACCACTACCTCTACACGTCGAAAGACGGCGGCGAGACGTGGGACGGCCCGAAACCCGCGCCGATGTTCTGCGCCTCGAACACGATGCCCACGTTCCTGCGGCTGAAGGACGGGCGCATCCTCTTATTCTGGAACAACACGGAGCCGCTGCCGAAGCGCGATCCCGCCGAGTATCCCGAGTTGAACAAGAGCGAGCTGACGGGACGGTATGAGACTGTCTTCACCAACCGCGACGCGCTGCACGCCGCGATTTCCGAAGACGACGGACGCACGTGGATCGGGTTCCGCGAAGTGGCTCTCAACGCGATCCGCAACCGTCCAGACTTCAGGGAATACGGCAACAGGAAGTGGCGAGAGATTGACAAGAGCGTCCACCAGACGCAGCCGATGGAGCTGCCGGACGGCAAGATCATCCTGCCGTACGGGCAGGGGGCGTCCTGCCGCATCTGCCTCTTCGACCTTTCGTGGCTTTACGAGACGGACCGCTACGAGGATTTCAAGTGCGGGCTCGAAGGCATTTCCCACCACCTGTTCGTGAAGTCGCTCGCCGGCAATTTCCGCGGCTGGAGCGGACACTGCGCGTTCAACCGCCTGCCGGGCGCGCTGCTCGTGCGCGAGCCGGATACGGGGCCCAAGACGAAGCGCGAGGTCCTGCAACTCTGCCGCATCCGCGACGAACGGCTCGTCTCCGACCTGCAGGGCGTTGTCTGGAACTTCCCCGCGGGCCTGTCCGGCAAACTAGAGATCGAATGCCGCATCGACGGCGAGGGCTTCCAGCTTGCGCTCTGCGACCACTGGTTCAACCCGAGCGACGCGTTCGTGGGCGAAGAGGCCGCGCTGGCGGTTCCTGTGACGGCTGAGACGCTCGGCGGGAAGGGCGCGTGGGCTACGCTCACGCTGACGTGGGACTGGAAGGCGAAAACGGCTACGCTCGCCTGCGGCGGCCGCACGCAGACGCTTGCCCTGCGCACGGACGGCAAGTCGCCGTTTGGCCCGTCGTACATGCACCTTCAGACGCTTGCGCGAGATACGGACGCGAAGGGCGCATACTTCCGCTCCTTCCGCAAGACGGCGACCTGCGCCACGCAGACAGCATGTGGCTCTTTAAAACGTAATTTTTGGTATAATAACGCCGTTTCAAGAAACGAGGTGGAAATATGAAAACGAAGATGATGGCAGTGGCGGCCCTGGCGGCCGGAATGGCGTGCGCGGCGGACGACGGGATGTTCCCGTTCGTGCCGTCATACGACGCGCCCGAGAACGTGGTGAACATGAGTCACCTGCTGGAGGCGCCCGCCGGGATGCACGGGCGCATCCGCGTGAAGGACGGGCACTTCGTGAACGACAAGGGGCGCGTGCGCCTGCATGCGACGAACCTCACCGGCCCCGCGAACTTCCCCACGCACGCGGAGGCGGAGCGCCTCGCCGCGCGTCTCGCTCGATTCGGCATCAACTGCGTGCGTCTCCATTACTTCGACAGCTCCTACGGCACGTTCATGCTGCCGCACGAGCAGGGCATCCTCACGGAGGACTTCCGCACGCGCCGGCAGTTCGACGCCGAGCGGCGCGACCGCCAGGACTACCTGCTCGCGCAGTTCAAGAAGCGCGGCATCTACGTGGACATGAACCTGCACGTGGCGCGCACGCTCGACGCGCGCGACGGCTTCGCGCCCGGCACGCCGTGGGCGAACAAGGGCGCGGACCAGTTCGACCCGCGCATCATCGAGATGGAGAAGGAGTACGCCCGCGAGCTGCTCTCGCACGTGAACCCTTACACGGGGATGAGCTACCTGAAGGATCCCGTCGTGGCCGTGGTGGAGCTGAACAACGAGGACGCGCTCTGGCGCGAGTACCTGAACGGCGCGATGGACCGCCTTGGCGAGCCCTACGCGACCGTGTTCCGCAACCAGTGGAACGACTGGCTCCTGAAGAAATACGGCAGCGGGGAGCGTCTGCAGGCGGCCTGGAAGCAGCAGATGCAGCCGCTCGGCGACGAGATGATCGCCGAAGGCACGTTCGACGGCGTCGTGGCGCCGGACGGCACGACGTGGATTCTCGACAAGGGCAAGGCGAAGACGAAGGTCGGCGCCGTGGATGGCGCGCTGCGCGTGACGGTGACGAAGAAGGGCGACGAACTCTTTCCCAAGATCTACCGCCGCGTCGCGGTGAAGAAGGACACGCCGTACACCGTCTCGTTCCGCATCCGTCGGACGAAGGGCAAGGGGGGCGAGGTGGGCTTCGCCGTGGCCGACCGCCGGAAGGGCTGGTCGTCGCTCGGCATCCTCACGCGGATCGAGCCGACGACGGCGTGGACGACGAACACGTTCTCGTTCTACGCCGCCGACACCGTGGAAAAGGCCGAGATCCAGTTCACGCGCTTCGAGGAGGGCGTGTACGAGATCGACGACCTCTCGTTCAAGACGGGCGGCGCGTCGATGGACATTTCCGGCCTTTCGCTGGAGAACGGCGAGATTCCGACCGTGCCGGCGCGCGGCTGCGCCGCGCCGGCCATGACGCGTGACTTCTACCAGTTCCTCTGCGATACCGAGCACGCCTATTGGACGGGCATGCGCGACTACTTGCAGAAGGAGCTGGGGCTGGAGGCGCCCGTCTCCGCCACGCAGCTCGGCTACTCGCCGCCGCACCTGCAGGCGGAACTCGACTTCGTGGACAAGCACGCCTACTGGTGCCACCCGAGCGTGCGGAAGGAGTGGACGATCCGCAACAAGGCGATGGTGAACGCGCGCGGTGGCTGCATCCTCGGCCTAGCGGGCGAGCGCGTGGCGGGCAAGCCCTACACAATCAGCGAGTACAACCACCCCTACCCGATCTACTATGGCGCGGAGGGCCAGCCGATGCTGCGCGCGTACGGCGCGCTGCAGGGCTGGGACGGCGTGTTCGAGTATTCCTACAACAACCGCCAGAACGCCGAACCCGACCACAACGAGTACTTCTTCAGCATCGCGGCGCGCACGGACGTGCTCGCGCACTTCCCCGCCTGCGCGGCGATTTACCTGCGAGGCGACGTGAAGGAGAGCACCACGAAGATCGTGGCGAACCTGCCCTACGCGGAATACTTCGACCGGCTCGTGAAGCAGCGCGCGGTGAGCCAGGGCATCGCGCAGGCGTCCGAAGGGAAGCTGCCCGCGGAGCTGGGGCTCGTGCACCACGTAGCCGTGGACGTGACAGGTCAGACGAAAGCGGCGCGTCCGGAGGCCGCGCCCTACCAGGGGAACGATGCCATGGTAGGGCGGGGCGTCCTCGACCCGCCGAAAACGAAAGCGGTAGGGCGGGGCGTCCTCGACCCGCCGAAATCAATCATCGTGAGCGACACGGGCGAGCTTACGTGGAACAACGAGATTCCCGAGGCGGGCGTGTGGACGGTCAACACGCCGAACACGAAGCTCTTCACGGGCTTCCCGAAGGGGCGCACGTTCGACCTCGGCGGCGTGAAGCTGGCAGTGGGCAAGACGAAGCTCGGCTGGGCGACCATCTCGCTGACCTCGCATGACGCGACGGGCTTCGGCGCGGAAGGGCGTCCCGCCCGCATCCTCCTTGCGGCGACGGGGCTCTGCCACAACGGCGGCGCGAAGTTCACGGACCACGGCAACGGCACGATCTCCTGCCGCGACGGCGACTGGGGCCACGGCCCGACGGTGAACGAGGGCATTCCCGCCACGATCACGCTGCCCGCGCCGGCGGCGAAG
>JAFRSR010000296.1 GCA_017427485.1 Kiritimatiellia bacterium | reverse complement strand
TCAAGGGCTGCCCAGCGCGCGGCAATGGCCGTCTGGGGGGCTGAGGCCGGGGGGGCGGACACCAGGACATCAACGTCGGGGAAAGTCTGGGCAAGCACCGAATTCCTCGCCCGTTCCAGGAACGGCGTTTCGCCCCATGCGGGAATGATGACGGAACAGCGTGGCATCAGTACTGCTTTCCCAGAAAGATCCGCCTCACGGTATAAAGGAAGCCATTGTCATACAGGCAGGCAAGAGCCCGCACCAACAACGGCGGCTTATGATCTTCTGCCCTTCGCCCGGGATGGCTCGTTATTTCATGGATGCCGTCGCAGACCCTCCGCACGTCTTCCCCAGAGGCATCCGACCGCTTGATGCAGAACCCCTTGCGGCTTTCGCTCCCGACTTCGGACAACGTCCTTCCCGGCACGGGGCGATCCACATAAGAATAGGGGCGCCCCTCGTCAACGGCAAAGTCGACGTCCGCGTACTTGAAGGCATCGAGAAGGTCCTGTATGAAAGAAGGGCCGTAGACTTGCCCGGAATCCCAGTAGGTCACATATCTGCACTCCGATTTCGCCCGGTCGTCGAAAGCGCGCGCGACATACAGCTTTTTCTTCGCGTAGGACTGCGCGCTGAACATCTCGGAAAGCCTGTCGTCATCCTCGGGGATGACAACCGCGACTGTTGGATGTTCGATTTCCACGGGAAATCCGACCGCCTTCAGGATTTCCGCCACGCGATCATAGCACGTGTTGCCCGACATGACGCGCCGGATCCCCGAACTGCGCAGGAGGTCAGCCTCACGCTCTTTGATTCCCGCCATCAATCTGGCCGTGAATGCCGCGCTGTCTGCAATGGCGATTTCAGGCAGCTCTTTCAGCATCCCCGGGCTGAAGTTCGACACGATCAAACAGCCATTCGCCAACAGCTCATAACATCTTCCGGCAAACATCGTCAAGCTGTCGGTGACCGAATTGACGTTGATGGACCACCGGTATTTCTTGTGCAGGGCCGCCAGTTGAGCGTGCGGCACCACCGGAATGACCGCCTTTTTAAAGCGACGGGGGAAGCGGTATCCGGGGTGGTATCCGCGATAGCTGTTACGGTCTACGATGCACAGGTCCTGTCCGGACTCGGCCACGCCGTCCAAGATCGCCGCAAGGTCCCGGCAACGAAGCGGATACCTGATCATCCAGCTACCGGAGAAGATCGCACCGGGGACTTTCTCCTTTTCGAAGCAGCCGATAGGGTTGTCGTGGTTGGGATTGACGCAGAACTTGAGGACGCCGACCCGTTCGTGCCCGCAGTCCTCTTTATACCGCGGCACCATCTCCGCCGCCGAAGTAAAAACCGTTTTGCACGATTTCGCGAATTCGAGGAATACCGTGTAATTCGGGGGGTCTTCCTTTGAATAGAACACCGTCGGAATCCCCTTGCGGTTACATGCGTCGATGATGTCCAGCAGCCGCTTGCGGATCGGCTCCCCGATCCGACCAAGGCCCTCCCAGTCGCCATCCTGCATTCCGAGCCAAGTCGAGGCGACCAACAGCAGGTCGATTGTGTCGGTGCGTTCCCTCCACTCATCGGTCGAAGGGACATACACGAAGTCCGCGGCCGGCGAAAGCGATTCATACAGGATGGCATCGCAGACGATGCCGATCCTCACCTCAAATTTCTTGTAATAGCATCCCATTACATGAAAGAATCCGACTCTTTTCCGGTGGCCACGATCTCGGCGATTCGGGCGGACGCCTTTCCGTCCCCGTACGGATTGACCGCATGGGCCATCTTGTCGTAAAACGCGGCGTCGTCGAGAAGCCGCTCCGCGGCGGATGCCATCGTCTCGGTCTCCGTGCCCGCCAAGATCACGGTGCCGGCCTCAACCGCCTCGGGGCGCTCGGTCGTGTCGCGCATGACAATGACCGGCTTTCCGAGCGAAGGTGCCTCTTCCTGGACGCCTCCCGAGTCCGTCATGATCAAGTAACTCTTGCGCATCATGAAAAGGAATGAAAGGTAGTCAAGCGGCTCGATGAGATGCACATTTTCGAGATGCCCGAGGATGTCCGTCACGGGCTTGCGCACATTCGGGTTCATGTGCATCGGGTAGACCACCTGCACGTCCGGGCGCTTCGCCACGCGGGCGATCGCGTTGCAGATGTGGATGAAGCCCTCGCCGAAGTTCTCGCGGCGGTGTCCCGTGACGAGAACCAGGCGCTTCGACGCATCCAGAAACGGGAACTCCGCCTCCAGCTTGGACGTCAGAGCTGAATCCCCGTCCATGATGGCAACTGCGTCGTGAAGCGCGTCGATCACGGTGTTGCCCGTCACGAACACCGTGTCGGGATTCTTGTTTTCCTTCAGCAGATTGTCGCGCGAGCGCGGCGTGGGCGCATAGTGCTGCGTCGCGAGGCAGCCGGCAATCATGCGGTTCATCTCCTCGGGCCACGGCGAGTAGATGTTGCCCGTGCGCAGACCGGCCTCGACGTGCCCGACCTCGATTCTGTGGTAGAACGCGGCGAGCGCGGCGGCCATGACCGTGGTCGTGTCGCCCTGGACGAGGATCATGTCGGGC
>JAFRSR010000295.1 GCA_017427485.1 Kiritimatiellia bacterium | reverse complement strand
CCCGGCGGCGATGCCGACGCGCGTGCGGACGCCGAACGCAAGGAAGAGCCAGGATGCGCAGGCCCACGAGATGCCGATGCGCCCCAGCACGCTGCCGAAACGGAACGGCGTGCCCATGAAAAAGCGTTCGTACAGCATTCCAAGCAGAATGAGCGTCGCCATGCGCCGGAGCGACCGCCACGCGATCTGCGCCTTCGTGCGCCCGCGCTCCAGCTGCTTGGCCATGGAGAACGGAAAGGAAAGCCCGGCGATGAAGATGAAGAGCGGGAAGATCGTGTCGTGGTGCGTGAGTCCCATCCACGGCGGATGACGCATCTGCTGCGCGAGCCAGCAGTCGCCTCCCCAGCCGAACGCGAGGCAGAGCTGCACGACAAGGCTCGCGAAGCCCATGATGAAGAACATGTCGAAGCCGCGCAGGACGTCGATCGATTCCAGTCTCTTTTCCATACAATCTGCCGTGAGGAAATCTTTGATGGTGCATAGTATACCGAAACAGCCGGACAACGCCAACAGGAAATCCACTCCCCCTTGCGGCTAAAAAACACCCCCTTCATTCGGATGGCCGGTTGTGCTATAATGGGCGCATGAAAAACAAGTTGACCTTCGTTTTGGCACTCCTCAACCTCTGCGGATGGGGAGTTTCCGCGCAACCCGTCGTCCTCGAGACGCACGAGTCGTTCACGTTCGGGCCCGGCAAGGGCAAGAGCTTCCACATTCCCCTCAAGCCCGAATGGGGCGCGCTCACCCTGCGCACGCGGATGAAGACGACGGCGCTCGTGCCGGGGAAGGACCTCGGCTGGATGAACGGACGCATCCCGATGTCGTTCCACGGGAAGGACGGCAAGATGGTGGGCGGCTGGCCGAACGTGTTCGGCTACGAGGGGACGCGCGACTGGACGGACTGCGTGCGCGACTACCCGATTCCCGAGGGGGCGGTGAAACTGAACATCGGCCTCAACCACTTCGGCACGGAGGGAACGGTGGAGTTCGGTCCGCTCACGCTTTCGGTGAAGCGCAACCGCGCCCTCAAGCCCTGCAACGCCCCCCTGCCGCCGGGCGCGCCCGCCGACCCGTGGTCGCTCGACGGCGCGTGGAAGACCACCTCCGCCACGCGCGCGCGCTGGTCGCTGAACGGCCTGTGGGGATTCCGTCCCGCCCTGACGAACGAGACGGCGGAAACGGTTCCCGGCGCGGAAGACAACTGGGGCTGGGGAAAGATCCCGGCCGTCTGGGATCCGCCCGGCAGCTGGGGCTGCAAGGGACAGGTCGTGTACCTCTCCGACTGGTTCGAGGACCACGGCGTCACCACGTTCGCGAAGGACCGCGCCTGGTACCGGCGCGACTTCACGATGCCGTCCGAGGCGGCGGGCAAGCGCGTGGTCCTCACGTTCACGATGCTGCAGACGCGCGCGGCCGTGTACGTGGACGGCGCGCGCGCGGCCGAGGTGACGTTCCCCGGCGGCGAGGCCGACATCACGTCCTTCGTCAAGCCCGGCCAGAAGCAGTCGATCGCCCTCGACGTGACGGCCTACCCGCTCAACCCGACGACGCTCGACTTCAACGCGCCCGACCGCGCGACCGAGAAGAAGAGCGAGGTGAAGTTCAAGGGCGTCACGGGCGACGTGTATCTCGACGTCATGCCGAAGTGCGATTTCCGCATCGCCGCCGCCACGGTGGAGCCCGATACGGCACACGGCAAGATCACATTTGTGGCCGATATCGCCGCCGGGACGGCGGCTCCCCATACGGGAGGGTCGCGCTCCAGCGCGACCGCACGCCTCACCGCCAGAATCTACGACCTGTCCAACAACCCCGTACGCGAGTTCACGAGCGGCGAGCTGGCGCCCGACGCCGACGGGCGTCTTGCCTTCACGGCCGACTGGCCGGATGCTAAGCGCTGGGACACGCACACGCCCGGTAATCGCTATTTGTGCCGATTGGAACTATGGAGAGCCGCCGTCCCGGCGGCGGTCGCAGCAAGCTGCGACCCTCCCGCGTTACTCGACGCCGCGCTGCCCTTCGAGTTCGGGTTCCGCGACGTGAAGATCGCAGGACGCGACCTGCTCCTCAACGGCATCCCGATCCACCTGCGCGCGCTCTACAACCGCACGATCAACGCCCCGGCGGGCATCGCCTGCAAGGCGTCCGCCCTCGAGCTCTGCCGCCGCCTGAAGAGCGAAGGCTACAACTACATCATCGCCGGCAACTACAACTTCTCGCCGGGATCGATCTCGTACATGGACGCGCTCCTGGAGGCGTGCGACGAATCCGGCGTCCTGTTCTCGTTCTCCCTGCCGCACGTGCGCGACTACGACATGAAGCTCGACCGGCCCGAGGTCGCGGCCCGCTACCGCGAGCTGACGCGCTGGGCCATCCGCCGCGCGCGCAACCACCCGAGCGTGGTCTCGTACGCGATGAACCACAACTGCACGGGCTACACGGGCGACATGAACCCGCTGCGCATCGACGGCGTCTACGCACCGAAGGACACGCCGCAGCGCTCCTTCCGCAACCGCCATCAGGCTCAGATCGCGGCGCGGATCGCGCGCGCGCTCGACGGCACGCGCCCCATCTACCACCACGAGTCCGGCAACCTCGACGACTTCCACACCGTGAACATCTACCTCAACTGGGCGCCGGTCCAGGAGCGCAGCGACTGGCTCCAGCACTGGAGCGAGACGGGCGTGAAGCCGCTCTTCTTCGTGGAGTGGGGCATGCCCCACGTCTCCAGCTGGTCGAGCTACCGCGGACCGCTCTTCATCTGGCGGTGCACCGCCTACCAGAGCCTGTGGGCGAGCGAGTTCGCGGCGGCGTTCCGCGGCGACGCGGCCTACGAGGGCGACACGCCGGAAGTGGTGAAGGCGTTGCGGCACGAGGAGAAGTTGTGGGCGGCGGGCGAGCCGTTCGCCTGGGGACGCCTCCTCCAGCCGCTCTACGGCCTCACGAACAACTACTACGGCATCCAGGCGCGGTACATGTCCGACAACTGGCGCAGCCACCGCGCGTGGGGCATCACGGCCATGCTGCCGTGGGACCAGGGCGGATTCCACAGGGGCCTCGGCGCGTCGTCCGCGTCCGAGAACCCCGCGCGCTGGCAGAACCTGAAGGCGCCCGGCATCGTCCCCGACTTCATCTACCCCGACGGCTGGGACACGGGAACCGGCGCCGCGACGGGCATCGTGCGCACCGTGGTCGGCGACACGCTCGTGCGCTGGAACGCCGAGGACTGCGCGTTCATCGGCGGCGACGGCGCGTTCACCGACAAGCGCCACCACTTCCGTCCCGGCGAGACGGTGAAGAAGACGCTCGTCATCCTCAACGACCGCCGCGTGCCGCAGGACGTTTCATGGACGTGCAAATTACTTGGCAACACATTGCGAGGTACGGTCACGGTGCCGCCGGGCGGACGGCGCGACGTGCCCGTTTCCTTCGCGCTGCCCGCGAAGGCGGGCACGTTCGAACTGTCGGCCTCGTTCACGTTCGCGGGCGGCAACGTGCAGCGCGACACCTTCACGCTTGAAGCCTACGCGCCCGCGAAGGCCGCCGCCGTGAAAGGCCTGTTCCTCTACGACCCGAAGGGCGCGACCGCGAAGATGTTCGACAGCCTCGGCATCGCACACGTGCGCGCGGACGCCGAACAGATCGCGCAGTCGCTCTGGCAGAACGGCGCGCCGCGTCCCTCGGTGGCGGTCGGCCGGGGGTGCCTCACGAAGGACGTCTTCGAGCGCCTCGTCGTGCCGACGGCGCGGGGCGGCGGACGCGTCCTCGTGTTCGAACAGGACAAGGCGGCGCTGGAGTCCGTCGGCTTCCGCGTGCAGGCGTACGGCCTGCGCAACGCGTTCCCGCGCTTCCGCGACAAGGAGCTGGGGCTTGCGCTCGACGAGGCGATGTTGCGCGACTGGAACGGCGAGGCGACGCTCCTGCCGCCCTACCTCGACGGCATCCCCGAAATAGAGGTGCATTACAACGCGGATTCCTGGGCCGGCCACCGCAACACGCGCGTGTGGCGCTGCCGCAACCGCGGGAACGTGGCGAGCGTCATTCCCGAGAAGCCGACGATCGGCGACTGGCGCGCGCTGTGCGACGGCGGGTTCGACCTCCAGTACGCGCCGCTCCTGGACTGGACGCTCGGCGACGGACGCGTCACGTTCTGCCAGCTGGACGTGACGGACCGCACGGTCGACGACCCCGTGGCGGACGACCTCGTCAACCGCCTCGTGTCGCGTCTCGGAACGAGCGCCCGCATCTGGCCGAAGAAGCCCTACGCCTTCGGCCAGCAGGCGTACATGCTCGCACGCGACCTCGGGACGGGCTTCATGGGCGAGTACAAGGGCACGGAGTCGGGACAGTGGAGCGACTACGTCATCACCACGGGCGCGCGCAAGCCGAAGGGCTTTGAACAGAAGATCGCGAACGGTGCGCGCGTGGTGTGTCTGGGCCTCACGGCACAGGAGGTGGCGGAGTGGAGTCCCGTGCCGCTTGCGATGGCGCCGACGAACGGCTGCTACGCGAGCCGGATCGAGAACCCGCCGCCGGAGCTGAACGGACTTTCCAACGCCGACTGGTCGTGGCACGGCGCAATGGACTTCGACGCCTTCACGGAGCCCTCCCCGGAGGGCAACTCGGCGTTCCGCATCGTGCGGCACGGGAAAGGCTACCTCGTGTTCTGGCAGGTGCCGCCGTGGACGATCGACGAGGTGAAGAAGCCCTACCTGCGCACGACCAAGCGGCGCGCGCAGTACATGCTCTGCCGCCTCCTCTCCAACATGGAGTGCAACTTCGCGACCCCTTCAATCCGCTACGCGGACGTCCCGGTCGCCGAAGACGACCCCTACCGCTACTACCGGTGGTAACGCTGCGGTAGGGCGGGGCGTCCTCGACCCGCCGCAACGGCCGCGCGCGCCGCGGTCAGCGGACGATCAGGCGCGTTGCCTTCATGTAGTAGACGTACACGCTCTTGCCGTCGGCGGCGTACTTCACCGCCCAGTTCTTCGGCCAGTCCGGCGCGAGGGTAAACTCGCCTTCAAAGCCGTTAGGTGCGTCGACGATCTTGTAGAAGGAGCTCCGCGCGCGCTCATCCAGCTTCTCCACGTCCGCGAACGAAAGCGACAGGTTGGAAATGTCTTGCCTCTGGTTGAACTTCACGCGACCGCAGCCGTTCGTGTCGCCGACGATCGTGTAGGTACCGGCCAGCGAGCACGTGTTGCCGAAGGTCAAGGTGCCGTACGTGTCGTCAAATGCCGCCGAGATGCCGTTCGTGACGACAAGTTTCGAGCAATAGGCAACGTTTCCGAGCCCCTCGACGCGGGCGACTGTCTGGTCGAGGTCGTGGCCGGAACTCCAGCTGCTGTTGAATCCGACTTGCGTTTTGAAACCGAGCTGGATCGTCGTCGTGGCCGGCAGCGCGTTCGCCACGCGGCACTGCAGGCTGCCCGTGTTGGCGCCGGTGGTGAATACCGTGCGCGTCGGGCCGTTGTAGGAGCACTGGGCCTTGCCGCAGAGCACGACGTCCTTGTTGTTGCCCAAGAGGCAGGTCAGGCCGCCGTCCCGCTCGGCGCCGCTGACGAGCGGGAGCTCCCACCAGACATGCTTCCCAAACGAGGAATCCAGCACCGCGCCACCCTCGCGCACGCAAAACTTCACGCCAGCCCATTTCTCATGCGCGGGAGAGTGAAAGAGCGAACTGCCCCCGTCTTGATCCACGCGCGACTGGAAACGCCCGCCGTCGAAGTTGAACGTGACGTCCTGGTCATTGCCGAACTCAAGGAGCAGTTGCTTCGCGCGGATCACGCCGCCCTTGCCGAGATTGATTTCGTTCTTGCAGGACTTGGTCTGCCCGAGGCGGAACGCACCCACCACGAGCTCGCCGTTGTTCGAAACGGAGATCTTTGCGGGCCCCGTCAGGCCCGTCAACAAATGGCTGCTGGGTATGTTGAGCCTGCCGCCCACGATTTCGATATGGCCGTAGTTGCTGACTTCGGAGTAGAGGCCCTGCGTCGAATACAGTTCGCCGGCCGTCAGCTTCAGATGTCCCCTCGTGTTGCTGAAGGAGGAGCCGTTACCCGTGACGTTCAAAAATTCCTCGAGGCTGTGGCCGCCCATCTTCTGGCCGCCCGCCGCGAGGCGGAACACGCCGCTCGTCACCTCCAGGCAGGCGCCGACATGCATCCGTCCGAGGTAGTTCGTGATCCCCTCGCCCGGACCGATGACCACCGTGCCGGACCAGTCGCCGCGCACCTGGAAAAGGTTGTTCGTCGAGTAGTCGAGGCCCGGGCTCGGCTCGGTCTTGATTTCGCCGCCGATGACGAGCCGTCCCTGCGAGCCGGTGTAGAACGTCTTGCCGCTCTTGACGAAGATCATGCGGTTAGAGTGGATGTTCATCGTGCCGCCCTCGCTGAAGAGCGTGTGGCCGCTCATGATCCAGATGTTTGTCGCTGGCGATTCAGGCAACGTGCCGAGGGACGTGTCGCCGAAACTGCCGTTCAGCGCGAAGATGCCGCTGCCTTCCAGCCACGTGCCGCCGTTGTAGGTGGAGTTCTTCGCGCGCCAGTAGAGCACCGAGTTGCCGAGAACATGCAGGCCGCCGTCCGTCTCGCCTTCGCCGACGCCGCTCATGAACGCGGGATAGACGTAGTTGTTCGCGGTCAGCTGGATGTAGCATCCGCCTTCCAGCACGGTCGGCGTGACCATGCTCTGCGTCCACGTGATGTTCTTGTCCCCTTCGTAGAAAATGTGCGACTGCGAGTTGTCCGATGCCGCCTTGGTCGGATGAAGCACGCCGCCGTTGAAGTTGATGCGTCCGTAGCGCGAGCCGTTATCCTCCCAGAACGTGTCGGCGTAGAGCGCACCGCCCGCGTTCAGATCGATGCTGAAATTCTCCTTCACGGCCTCCGTCGCCGCCTCTGCGCCGACGACGCGGACGACCTTGGCCCTTACCACGCCGCCGTCGTTGATGACCACGCGGGACGACGGGAACGACCCCGTAAAGCCGTTCATGAAGCCGGCGGTGATTCCTGACGACGCGTCGAACGTGCCGTTCGTGACGAGCATGATGCCGTTGTCCGTGTGGCCGTACGCGCCGCCGGTGATCTTGACCGTCGCCCCTCCGTCGATGATGAACTCGTTACCGGTGTTAACGAAGGCGGCGTTACCGTATGCTCCGTCGGAGCCAGAACCGGAAACCGTCGTCTCGCCACCTCGGAAAATCAGCGTGCCGCCCGAGGACGTCAGCGTCGTGAGCGAGTTCGTGCCGGTCACGACGAGCGTGCCCGCGCCGCTCTTCGTGAAGCGCGTCGTGTTCGTCACGCTGTCCAGCGTCTGTGTATCACCCGCGTTGACGGTGTACGTGTCGCCCCGCGCCATGCCAACGCCCAAGGCCGCTACCGCCACAACCGCAAAACAACCAATGCTATTCTTCATCACTTCTCGTTCTCAATCTTATTTCACAAGGAACATCGTGCCAGACTGATAGTGCATCTTCAGCGTGCGGCCGCCGTTCGTGAGGAACACGCACCACGGCTTCGTCAGGTTCGAGGCGGGCACGGAGGCGAGGGGCGTCGGGAACGTCGCGAGCGTGTGGATCGTGCCGCGCGTGAGGAGGTTCGTGTTCGCGATCTCCACCGTCACGCCCGACCCGATCGTGAGCGAGCCGTCGCTCACGGTGAGACCCGGCGTAACCGGCTGCGCCGCGTCGAACACGAGCTTGTCCGTCACCGTCACGTTGCCCTTCAGCGTGCCGTAGCCGCCCACGCGCGCATACGAGGGCGTAAACGAGCCCGCGTCGAACGTGCCGCCCGCGAGGCGCACCTCGTTGGCGGACGGGATGGCATCCGCCGCGCCGAGCTTCAGCGTGCCGCCCGCGACCACGGTCGCGCCCGTGTACGAGTTCGCCGACGAAAGCGTGAAGGTGCCCGCCGTGGCGGACGAGTTCGTGAGCGTGAGTCCGCCGCCGGGCTGCTCCTCGCCGTCCGTCATCGTCACCGCGCACGCGATCGTCGTCTTGCGGTCCGCGCTCTTGATCGTGGCCGTGGGCGCGTCCGTATAGCCCCAGCCGGGCGACGCCACCACGATCTCGCCGATCGTGCCCGTGCGCGCGTCGAACGTGCAGTGCGCCACCGCGCCCGTGCCGCCGCCGCCCGCGATGTACACCTCCGGCGGACCAATGTAGCCGTTCGTGGACGTGCCCGCCGGCCACGCGATGGACGCCACGCCCTTCCCGAACGGCTTCTCGAACGGCACCGCGCCGTTGGAGGACGACTTGCCGTTGATGTCCAGCGTCGCGCCGCCCGGGAACACCGTCACGCGGTTCACCCGCTGCACCCCCGAGCCGAAGATGTTGGCGTTGCCGGTGTACGCCTGCCATGCGCCGCCGCCGAAGTTGATGAACGCCCGCGCCACTTCGTTGTCGCGCAGGCTCTTGTTCCAGCTCGATTTCTGCAAGAGTGGCGTGGAGAGCACACCCGCGTTCATGTTGACCGCGCCAAAAAACGTGTTCGTACGTTCGCACACGTTCAGGTACGACGTGATCGTGAACATAGGATTCCCGTCACCACCCAGCGTGAGAAGGCCGCGAATCGTGTCCCCCTCGCCCCCCTTCAAGCCGTACTGCTGTTCGCCCAGATGCGAATAAGTGCCGCCGTTGTATGTGCCCCCCGTCATATAGAGCTCGCCCCAGCCGCCAAAGCTCAGCACCATGCAGTTGTCCGCCTTGAACGTGCCGCCGGACATCCGCATCATGCCCACCGCGCCGGGCTCGCCGCCGAACCGCCACCAGCCGCGCATGGCGAGGAGGCCGCCCATGAGGTCCACGTGTCCGTAGCTGGTCGCATACCGTCCCACATAACCGTCGTAGCCGGCGTGGCACAGGTTGCGCACCTCCCCGCCGTACTGGTAAAGGGCGCCTCTCGCGTTGGCGTTATAGCCAACGCCAATCCAGTTGGTGACCGCGCCACCGTGGATCTCCAGAATCGCGCCCTTCGTACCCGTGTCCTGCACGGCGAAATAAGACGCCGTATTGTTCCCGGACGGCACGAGGGCGTCAAGCGTCGTACCGTCCTTCACCACCATCTTCGCCGGAGCGTTCGTGTTCGTGCCGCCCACCGTCCAACTCGAGTTGGCCTTGGGCGCGTCGTTCGCCACGTCCCACGTGCCGCACCAGATGTAGCCCGCGTTCTCGAGCGTCATCGTGCCGCCCGTCACGTTCAGGCGGGTGAGGCGGCGCGTCTTGTTGCCCGCAACGACCATCTCACCCTCGCCGTTGTAGAGCTTGGTGACGCCGTCCGGCGTTGTGTCCGCCGTGAACACGAGCGTGCCGGGGCCGCCATGGCGATAGTAGGTCGCGTGTTCGATGTCCACGTTGTCCGTCAGCGTCTCGCCCGCCGCCGTGTACACGTTCACCGCGCCGTTGCCGTCCCAGTTCGTGAGGGTGTTGTGGAGCGTCGCGAGGTCCCAGTTCTTCGCCACGAAGTTGATCGCGCCGCTGCCGGAAGCCCGCAGAGGCCCGACGGGCGGCAGCGACCCCGTCTCCTGCGCCCACACGGTGCCGCTTTTCACCTCCAGTCCGCCCTTCCACACGTTCGACGTGCTGCGGAGGTAGGTGTTCATGATGCCGTTCTGGAACATCTTTCCCGTGCCGGAGACAGGACCGTTGAGGTTCAGCGCGGCCACCGTAGCCGGCGAATAGTTCGTCACGATCACGGTGCCGCCGTCCAGCACGACCGGGCCGAGGATCCGGTTCGCGGTCGCCGACGTCCCGCCGCCCGCCGCCCGCAGCCACGAGCCGCCCTTCAGGATCGTCGTCCAGTCGAATTGGGAGAACGTCACGTTCCACATGCTGAAGTTCGCGCCGCTGTCAATGGTGAGCGTGTTGTCCGCCGTTCCCTGGAACTTGACGGAGTTGCCCTGCGCGACCGTTTGAGATCCATTCTTCGCGTGAACGTGTCCGCCCTTCATCGTCGAGTTGTACATCATGAACTCCGTGGAGCCCGTCGCGATCGGACGGTGCGTGAGCGTGTGGCCGTTCAGGTTCACCGTGCCGCTCGCGAACCCCAGGCGGTGGCTGCCGAGGACGGACGCGTCGTCCGAAAGCGTCACGTTCGTGAAGAGGCGGTCGAGGTGCGTGCTGCCGCCCGTGCGCACCAGGCGCACCGCGCCGTAGCCGTCCGGCCCGTCTCCCGCGATGACGAGGTTGTTCTGGAACCGCTGGTCGGTCTGTGAGTTTCCGCTGCGTATCCGGGCAAGCAGCTGCGCGCCCTTGAACACCGTGATCGTGTTCGCCGCGTTACGTCCGAACACCGGGATCGTCGCCGTGCCGGTCACACCGCTCTGCGCCTCGAGGATGCCCTCTTTCACGTCCACCGTGCCCACCCACGCGCTGTTGTTGTCGTTTGAGACGATGGCCGTGCCCGCGCCGAGCTTGACGATCTTCGTGATTGGCGACGCGAGCTGCGTGTAGTACGCGAGCGTCTGCCCCTGCGGCACGTCGAGGATGAGCGTTCCGTCCTCCACCGTCGCGCCGGGGTTGCCGACGACAAGCATGCCGCTGCCCGCGAGCCACGGCAGGGCGCCGGCCGCATAGCGGCCGTCCGCCACCGGCGCGCCGCCGTACGTCGCGGCAGGGACGCGCAGCGTCGTGTCCGCCGCAAGCGAGAGCGTCGTG
>JAFRSR010000294.1 GCA_017427485.1 Kiritimatiellia bacterium | reverse complement strand
GATGATGCAGGGCGCGGACTTCTTGCCCTGCTCGAAGAGGTCGCGCACGCGGCTCGCGCCCACGCCCACGAACATCTCCTCGAAGTCGCTGCCGCTGATGGAGTAGAAGGGCACGCCCGCCTCGCCGGCGATCGCCTTCGCGAGGAGCGTCGTGCCCGGGCCGGGCGGACCCACGTGGAGGATGCCGCGCGGGATGCGCGCGCCGAGCTTCGTGAACTTCTTCGGCTCCTTGAGGAACTCCACGATCTCCGCCACGTCCTCTTTCGCCTCGTCCACGCCAGCCACGTCCTTGAACGTCACGCGGTCCTTCTTGTTGCCGTCCATGAGCCGGGCCTTCGACTTGCCGAACGAGAACGGGCCGCCCGCGCCGCCGCCCAGCATGCGGCGGTAGATGAAGAACCAGAGCAGCGCGGCGAACA
This sequence comes from Kiritimatiellia bacterium, assembly GCA_017427485.1. Classification (GTDB taxonomy): domain Bacteria; phylum Verrucomicrobiota; class Kiritimatiellia; order RFP12; family UBA1067; genus RUG572. Next base: position 11,187 of record JAFRSR010000294.1, on the reverse strand, counting down.
CGCCGAAGATGAGCAGCTGCTGGAGGAACGGGCCGAGCAGCGGCTCCTCCTCCTCCACGGGGCAGCTCACGCCGCGCGCGACGAGGAACTCCATGAGCTTCTCGTTCTCGCCGGGTACGAGGTTCACGCGGAACTTGACCGGCTTGTCGGAGTCGGCCTTCATCTCGCCCGCGAGGTAGGTGCTGCCGCTGTCCAGCGCGCGGACGCGCTTCACCTGCAGGAGCATGTCCTTTTCCACGAGCGTGCGGAAGTCCGTCTGCGAAATCTCGGTGAACACGGGCCTGTTCGGGTTCATCAGGCGCATCGCGATGAAAGAGGCGGCGATGACCGCGAGGATGATCCACCCGCTGCGCGGCCCCGGCTTCACCGCGCCTTTCGGGAGCGTGCGGCGCCGCGGCTGCGGCTCAGGCTGTTCGGCCTGCGGCGCAGCCTTCGGGCGGTCGGCGTCCGGCCTGTCGGCCGGCTCGCGCGCGGGTTCTTCTTTTGGGGCTTCGGACATGAAAGGAATTATATCACATCTGCGTGCGTCCGTCACTTCCAGAAATCCCAGAATCCGCACACGACAAGCGCCACTGCCGCGCCGAAGAGGATGCCCGCCACGACCTCGGGCCAGTGATGCCCCAGGCGCTCGCGGAGGCGCACGGCCTCGAAGCGCTCCTCCGCGTTGAGCCGCGCGGCGATCCGGTTCAGGAGCGCGGCGTGCTCGCCCGCCGCCCGCCGGATCGAGATGGCGTCCGCGATCGTGATCGTGCCGAACCCCACCGCGATCATCGCCTCGGGCGAGTCGAAGCCGTCCGTGAGCCCCACCGCCACCGCGAGCGCCGTCACGAGCGCGGTGTGCGCGCTGGGCATGCCGCCCGCCGCGGAGAGCTGCGCGGCGTCCACCTTTCGCGTGCGGAAGTACGTGGTTGCCACTTTGATGAGCTGCGCGATTCCCCCGGCGAAAAACGCCGAGATGAACCAGGGATGGCGGATGATCTCGAAGGCGTTGAGATCCTTCCAGCTCTTGATGATGCCGTAGGCGAAGAAAGTCATGCCGTGATTATACCATATATCCGCCGCCGCGGAAATGTGGTAAAATAAAAACCCATCTCAAACCAGAAGTAAGGAGAAATAGATGAAGATGATGACGTTGTTGGCCGCCGCGGTCCTCTGCGGCGCCGCGTTCGGCAATGCGGAGGTCCCGCTCTGGCCGGAGGGCAAGATGCCCTCGCGCCAGGAGAAGCAGTGCACGCCGTTCCTCGTGTGGCACACGCCCAAGGAGCTGAAGTCCACCGCAATCCTCATCTCCGTCTCCGGCGGCTCCTACATGGGCAACGGCATCACCGGCTTCGAGGTGGCGCCGATCCGCGACTTCTTCCTCGCGCACGGCGTGACCGTGGTCACGATGAAGTACCGCGTGCCGCGCCCGCAGGGTCTCCCGAAGCACCTCACCGCCTGGCAGGATGCCCAGCGGACCGTGCGCCTCGTGCGCGCCGAGGCCGCCGCGCGCGGGCTCGACCCAGAGAACATCGGCTTTACCGGCTGCAGCGCAGGCGGACACCTCGCCCTCATGGTCGCCACATCCTCGCTCACGCCCGCCTACGAGCCGGTCGACGACTTCGACAAGCTTCCGTGCCACGTGAACTGGGCCGTGCCCGTCTACCCCGCCTACGCGCTCGCCGACGGCCTCGACCAGAACAACACGAAGCGCGGCAACGACCTCTCGGACGCCCTCGCCCCCGAGTTCAAGTTCGACGAGAAGACCCCGCCGATGTGTCTCATGCACGGCGACGCCGACGGCTGGTCACCGATGAACAGCGTGCGCGTCTACCACAGGCTGCGCACGATGGGCATCCCCGCCGAGCTGCACGTGATGGCCCTCGAGCCCCACTGCTTCATGAACGAGCCCACGCCCGGCACGCCCGCCGACACCTGGAAGGGCCGCGTGTGGGAGTGGGCCGTCAAGATGGACATCGTCTCGGGCCACCCCAACTCCCGCGTCGCCCCCTGGAAGCCGCTCTACGACCGCGGCCGCAAGATCGAGGACCAGTTCGACGTCGAACCCGGCGTGTGGCAGCAGAAGGGCCGTCGCGGCGAGATCACAGCCAACAAGGACAGCGCCCTCTGGACGAAGGCCGACTACGAGAACTTCGCCCTCGACTTCGAGTACAAGCTCGAGCCCGGCGCCAACTCGGGCGTCCTCATCTACGGCTCCGACACGAAGAACTGGATCCCCAACACCGTCGAGGTCCAGCTCCTCGACGACTACGCCGAGAAATGGTCCAAGGACCCCGCGTACATGCTGAACGCCTCCCTCTACGGACACTGCGCGCCCACGAAGCAGACCGTCCGCCGCGCCGGCGAATGGAACCGCATGACCGTGTTCGCGCGCGGCAAGAACATCCAGATCATCTGCAACGGCGAGAAGGTGCTCGACGCCGACCTCTCCCGCTGGACCGACGCGAAGAAAAACCCCGACGGCACGAAGATCCCGCCGTGGCTGAGCCGTCCGTGGGCCGACCTCCCCACGAAGGGCAAGATCGGGTTCCAGGGCATGCACGGCAAGTCCCGCCCCTACTTCCGCAACATCCGCATCCGCCCCCTCTGAAGATGAAGATCACCTCTCTCAAGACGATCGTCGTCGACTGCTTCCGCACGAACTGGGTGTTCGTGAAGGTGGAGACGGACGAGGGCCTGCACGGCATCGGCGAAGGCACGCTCGAGTACAAGGAGGCGACGCTCTGCGCCGCCATCCACGACCTCGAGCACGGCCTGATCGACAAAGACCCGATGGACATCGAGGCGCTTTGGCACGACAACTACCGCGACGCCTACTGGCGCGGCGGCCCCGTGTTCATGAGCGCCCTCTCGGCCGTCGACATGGCGCTCTGGGACATCAAGGGCAAGGCCCTCGGCGTCCCCGTGTGGCAGCTCATCGGCGGCAAGTGCCGTCCCGCCGTGCCGTGCTACGCGAACTGCTGGTTCGCCGGCGCGAAGGAGCCCGAGGAGTTCGCCGCGAAGGCCGTCGCCGCCGTCGAGAAGGGCTTCAAGGGCCTCAAGTGGGACCCGTTCGGCAAGAACTACCGCCAGCTCCCGCCCGCCGACTTCAAGAAGGCGCTCCGGTGCGTGGAGAAGGTGAAGGAGGCGACGGACGGCAAGGCCGAGATCCTCATCGAGTGCCACGGGCGCTTCGACCTCCCCACGGCGCTGCGCCTCTGCAACGCGCTCGCGCCGTACGACCCGTACTGGGTGGAGGAGCCGATCATCCCGGACACGATGGAATCCCTCGCCGACCTCCGCCGCCGCGTCTCCACGCCCATCGCCTGCGGCGAGCGCCTCTACGGCATCCACGCGATCCGCAGCGCGATCGAGCTGCGCGCGGCCGACTACCTCCAGCCCGACTCCTCCCACGCGGGCGGCATCACCGAGATGAAGAAGATCGCCGCGCTCTGCGAGGCGCACCACATCCCGTTCTGCGCGCACAACCCGTCCGGCCCCGTCGCGAACGCCGTCACGCTCGCGCTCGGCGTCTCCACGCCCGGCTACTGCATCCACGAGACGCTCTTCAACGACGTGCCGTGGCGCAAGGACGTGGTGGACGAGGACGTGAAGTTCGTCGACGGCATGATGTACCCGTCCGACCGTCCCGGCCTCGGCATCGAGATCGACGAGGCGGCCGCCGCGACGCATCCGTTCGAGCCGCACTTCCTGCGCCACTACGTGGGCACGCTCACGAACGTGCGCCCGCCAGACGCCTGCGACTACTACCACTCCTGACCGTCCGGTGGGGGGCCTGACGAATGACCTTTGCCACAGGGCATAAAATCGGTGCGTACCGGATAATCCGCCTTCTTGGGGAGGGCGGCATGGGGGCTGTCTATGAAGTCGAGCACGAACAGCTCGGCGTTCACTATGCGTTGAAGTCCTTCACGCTTGAGGGCGGGCATGTCGATGTCCTGAAAAACAAGTTTCTGACCGAGGGGAAGATACTTGCTCGCCTTCATGACCCGCACCTTGTGCGCGTCTTCGACCTGAACTTCGACGAAACGACTGGCACTCCGTATTTCGTGATGGATCTTGTATTGTCCGAGGACGGCACGCCGCGTACGCTCTTTGACGTCAAGACGGCGGAACTTGACGAGGAGTGCGTCCTTGGGTGGTTCACGGAGCTTGCCTCCGCCATCGACTACATCCACGGTCAGGGTGTCGTCCACCGCGACATCAAGCTTGGCAACGTCCTCCTTTCTTCGGACGGGCACGTCGTTCTTTCCGACTTCGGCATTTCGCGCCTCTTCTCGGAGCGCCTGCGCTCCGACGTCAAGGCCGTCAAAACGATTGTGTCGGAGGCCACAACGGCAACCCGCCTCGTGATGGGAACGCAGGGCTACATGGCGCCCGAAGTCGCCCGTGGCGAAGAGGCGACGCCTGCGGCGGACTCGTACTCGCTGGGCGTCATGTTCGTCTATCTGCTGACGGGAATCTGGTATGAGCCCGGTTCCAAGGTGTTCAAGCTCTTGGAGACGCTTGAATATCGCTGGATTGACGTTCTGCCGCGCCTCTTGGCCGAGAACCCGGCGGAGCGTCCGACAGACCTCTCGGAACTCGCCGAAACGCTGCGGAGCGCTCCAGTCGCCGAGCCGGAGAAGGCGAAGGAACCGGAAGCGCCGCCGCGCAGGAAGAGCCGCGTTCTCCTTGCGCTTGCAGGGGCTGCGGTTGTCGTTGTCGCTGTCGCTTGCTACTTTGCATTCTCCCGCCGTCCCGCGTCTTCCGCAGCCGACGATGTTACAATCTCTCCCAGTTCGGCGTCTTCAGCATCCGACGATTTTGACGCGGCGTTCAGCCCTCGTGGTATTTACGAGGAGCCACGGCAATGAGTCTCTTTCCTTTGACGTCTTTGACATTGCTTCAGAAGCTGGCTGTCGAGAAGACGGGCGGGAACGAGGCCTCTTGGGTACGCTTCTTCAATCTCTACACGCCCGCCATCCGCCGGTTCGTGGAGTGGAACGACCATGTACACGATCCGGACGATGTGGTTCAGGAGGTTTACCTCAAGCTGGTAGAGGTCATCCGCTCGGGGAGGTACGATCCTGACAGGGCGCGGTTCCGGACGTTCCTTGCGCTTCTCATACGCCGCCAGCTGATCACGCTTTACCGGCAGGATCAGGCGCGGCATGTCGCCGATTGCTGCTCAATCGACGATTTGACGGAAGAACTCGCCGTTCCGTCTGAACAACAGGAGCAAATCGATCTGAGCTGGGCGAAGGCCAAGCATGAGGCGGCGGTCGAACATGTCCTTACAAAAGTGGCGATGAAGAAGCAGTCTCGGGATGTCTATCGCGCATACGTGATTGAAAACCGTCCAATCGAAGAAGTTTCTGCGACTTTTGGCGTTGCGCCCGACATCATCTACAAGGTCAAGAACCGTGTGAGCAAGATGATCGAAGCGGTCGAAATGGAATACGCCGAAGAAAAAATCTGATTTTCGCGGGAGATTTGCCCGCGCCGTGCGTATAGTGTCAGTGAACGCAGCAAGCGTTCGCAAGGAGTAAACAAATGAAAATGACACTAGTATCTGTTACAAGTTCTTGGCTTTGCGCCACGGGTGTGGCCGTCATTTCAAGCTTTTGTATCATGACCCATAACAACGGCACGGCAGCCGACCAGAAGAGGGCCGTGCAGGTCGCCCGTCGCGTTTCCGAGCGCGGTACGGTTACTGAATACAAGCCGACGAAGAAGTATTCAACCGCCGTCAAGAAGACGACGACGGCAAAGGTGGTGAAGAAGGAGATCAAGGTTCCGAAATTTGTTCCGAATCCGATTTATGTTCCGTTCACAGATGCGCTGAACAACTTGACGGAAGTGCTGGCGGACAACGCGAAAGACGGAGAAGTCGAGCTCGCGAACGGCTTTGCCCTGATGAACAAGGACGGCAAGCCGACGCTCAGGTTCCCGGAGGAATACACGAATGTCGGCATTGGCGGCGTGGCGATAGGCGATGAGTTGAAAGGCGCTTTCTTCGTGGTCCATCGGAAAAAAATAGACGGCACGGATCAGCAGAAGATTGATGAAGTCGCCCTCAACGGGTATAAGCGCCTTGACGAGCCTGAATTCTACTGCACAAAGGTTACGTATTCGGTGTTTCCCTCGACCAGACAGGTCGATTCCATTCGGATGCATGGGGATCTTTGCGTTGGAGATGCGTCGAAGGCGAATAGAATGGTCAGGGAGATCACGAAGTGGATGAAGGAGGACTACGGCGCGGTCGAGCGGCGCACTGATGTTCCGTCCGGTATGCTCGCCCTGAAGAAATTGAGGATCGGGAAAGGGATGGACGTAGAGGTTGCGGTGCGCAGGAAGTCTCAGCGGACGGCCGAGGGGTGCGATGCCAATATCGACATCAGCTTTACGACGAGCGAACTGGTTGAAGACAATCGTGTTGATCGCCAAGAACTGGGAAAGGCTGCGGACGAGGCGCGAGTCGCCGAGTACAAGAAATCCGGCGTCAACTACTTCACCGTCCGCCCCCGGGTGAAGGAAGACGACGTCAAGCGGAAAGTGGTTTTCTGAAATCATTCACAAGGAGACAAAAATGAAACCGAAATTGACAATGATGGTTGCAGCGGCGATGGCCTGCGCGGCTATCCAGCTGGCGGCGATGCCGACAGAGGAAGAGACAAGGAAGGCGGAGCCAGTCGTCAAAAAGATGCTGGCACAAGAGCGGGCGGCGCTCGAGTCCGGCAAGAAGACGCGCTCCGAAGTCGCGGTCGCGGCGATAAAGCTTGCCGACGAGACCGACACGGATGCGGCGAAACTGCTCCTGATGAAGGGTGCCTTCGTACTCTATGTGCGAGACGGTAAACTTGAGAAAGCCGTCGAGACGATGAAAGCGCTCAAGGCGACGATACCCGACATCCCGCCGCAAAGCGTCACAAACATCATCGAGGCTGCGCTTCTCGAAGTTTCCAAGAAAGAAGATGGCGCACAGCTTTACAAGCTCCTAGACGAATCCAAGGCGGATATCGCCTCTATAGGCGCATCGTCAATGGTTGTGAAAGAACGGAATTCGATTGCCAGCATCTTGAAGGGAATGATAAAAGTCCCTGGGAGCGATCTCTGGCTTTCCGAGACTGAGCTTACGCAAGGCCAGTGGGAAGCAGTGATGGGAAATAATCCATCCCTGCACAAAGGAGTGAATCTGCCAGTCGAGAACATAAGCCGTGATGAATGCGATATATTCCTTGAAAAGCTGAATCAAACAAAGGAAGTCCAGGCTTCGCAGTTTGAATTTTGTCTTCCCGGGCGTGCCGAGTGGGCTGGAGCTGCACGGGCTGGCAATCCAGATCTCATCCCTTGGATAAAACCCGGAGTGGCAGGGGAGCTTCTTGACATGGCGTGGTTGAAGGAGAATAGTGACGGGGAAACGCATGCCGTGGCTACTAAAGTCCCTAACGCCTTTGGCTTCTACGACATGGTTGGCAATGTTCACGAGTGGGTGATCGAGGCGCCGGAAACGCTAGGGACGAAGCGTGGCTACTCGTTTGCCAATCCTTTGTCCTATTGCCGCCCTGGGCGTTTTTCCCGCCATGAGCGAAACAAGCGCTTTGCCGACACCGGACTACGCTTGGCTGCGCACGTAAGGCCCCAGCCTGCTTTGATGACGAGCGGTGCGACGGGAAAGACGGAAGTGACTGCACAGACGCTTCAGAGTTGCGATTTCCTGCTCAACAAGGACTTCAAGAAGAATGCCAAGTACTATCTCTGCCTGTTCTCGGCGTCGTGGTGCGGGCCATGTCGAGCCGAAATGCCGCGCATCGCTAAGACATACGCGGAATCGTTGAAGGATGATCCGAACATCGAGCTCATCCACTTCTCGATGGATCAGAACGACGAGAAGGCATTGGCCTGGGCAAAGGAACATGACGTCAAGTTCCCTGTCGTGAAGCCGAATGGCGGCAATCCGCTCGATCTGCACACTTACGGCATTCCGCATCTGTTCATCGTCAAGGCCGACGGCACGCTCGTGGAAGAAGGCCACCCCATGAAGCTGTTCACAGATGAAAAACTCCGTGAACTCAAGGTTGCCAATTGCAGCGAGGGTGCCACAGGCAAGACGAAGATGCTGTTGTCGGGCAAGGAGATAATCGACGGTGTTGAATGGACATATAGCATAAAAGATGGCAAGGCGCAGGTGGACTATGCATCGTCTTCTAATGTAACGGGCGTAATTTCGATCCCTTCGACACTTGGCGGTCACCCCGTGACGAGCATTCGGGGGAGGCAGTATGGCCAGCCGGGAGTTTTTGGAAAGTGCAGCAAGCTGACGTCCGTGACGATTCCGTCAAGCGTGACGAGCATTGGAGAACGTGCGTTTGAGTCTTGCAGAGAACTTAGGACCGTGACGATTCAATCGAACGCGACGAGTATCGGCAGTTTTGCGTTCTTTGGTTGCGACAGTCTCGTATCGTTTGTAATTCCATCTGGCGTGACGAGCATCGGGTGTCGGGCGTTTTGTCACTGCAGGGGGCTGACGTCAGTGACGATTCCGGCAAGCGTTAAGAGAATCGAAAGGGAGGCATTTATGTCCTGCGACAAGCTGATGTCGATTTCCGTTGAACCGGACAACCCTTCCTACAGTTCGCGTAACGGCTTGCTTTGCTCAAAAGACGGATCCATACTCGTTGCAGGCGTTAATGGAGACGTGACGATTCCGTCAAGCGTGACGCGCATAGGGGATGGCGCGTTCGATGGTTACGGCGGGCTGACGGGTGTGACGATTCCATCGAGCGTGACGCGAATCGGAAAACGTGCGTTTGCAATCTGTCGTAGGTTAACGTCAGTGAAGATTCCGTCAAGCGTGACGAGTATTGGAGGTGATGCGTTCAATGGCACTCCGTTTTACAACAATATGCCGGACGGCATGGTGGTACTTGGAGGTGGAGTGCTGTGTGAGTACAAAGGCAAGTGTCCGTCGGCAGTAGTGATTCCGTCAAATGTGAGGAGCATTGCGGATAGTGCGTTTTCCGAGGGAGGATTAAGAGGATTAATTATGCGTAGGAGGGGTGCGGGGCTTGGGCTTAAGATGTTGGAAATCTCGTCCAGTGTAACGAACATTGGGAATTGCGCCTTCTCTTACTGCGGCGACCTTACGAACGTGACGATGCGCGGCGAGCGCCCAGATGCGCCGAACAACATATTCGAGCGCTGCGGCAAGCTCAAGTCGATCCATGTTCCGGCGAACGCGAAGAGCTGGGCGGGGATGAAGGAATGGCAGGGGATTCCGCTGGTCTTTGACGGGGAAGATGCTGGTCGCCAAGCGCAAGCCGAACACGGGGCCGAGCGCCAGGCCGCGGAGTCCGCCCAGCGCCAGGCCGCCGCCGAACGCAAGGAGCAGCTTCGGCAGTTAGAGCAGATACAGGAGGAGCTACGCCGCCAGCGCGAGGCCAAGCAGGCGGAGAAGTAGGCTGGGGCGTCCGGCATCCAAACGGAAAAATTCCCTCTCGTCCAGGGAAACGATCTCGAGATGCGATAGCAGTACGGCGGCGACTTCTACTCCGTCTGAATTTGTGGTAAACTATAGGCACGCCGCCGGAGTGATGGAATGGCAGACATAGAGGACTTAAAATCCTTTGCCAAGTCTTTGGCGTGCGGGTTCGAGTCCCGCCTCCGGCACCAATCAAGGCGTTACGAGAAGCGCACGCGGTAGGCGTGGCCCTTGAAGGTGGCGCTGCAGACGTACTGCATCGCCGTGGGCGAGAAGCGCTCCGCGAAGAAGTAATGGAGGTGTCCGCAGAGGATCGCCTTGAGGAGCTTCTGCTCCTTCAGCCACTTGATGAAGTCCTTCGTGGGGGCATCCGCGCGCTGCTGCACGGCGCGGTGGCGCCACTCCTGCCCGGCGGGGTATGTCTTGCCGGCCTCGTACGTGTCCACGAGCTCGTCCGGCGCGCCCGTCACGTAGGCGCACTTGTTCTTCGTGGCCTTCATCACGAAGTTGTAGAGCTCCGGGCCGTAGAAGGGCACGTGGCAGAGCATCACGATGGGCAGCCCTTTCTCCACCTCGGCCTTGAACAGCTCGTGCTGGCGCGCGGTGACATTGTAGTACACGTCGTCGACCGCGACGAAGTTCACGCCGTTCACGACGCGCGAGGCGAACGTGAGGTCGTTCGGGTAGGCGGCCTGCACGCGGCCGTAGCTGGCGGCCTTGTACGCGGCGTCCTCCTTCGCCTCGCCCACGTACTGGCTGAACTCGTGGTTGCCCGCGCTCGCAAACCAGTCGTGTCCGGCGAAGTGCCCCTCCGCCATGTCGAGGTTGGCGGCGCTCACGAAGTCGATGAGGTCGCCCGTGTGGATCAGCATCTCCCCGGCCGCCTCGGCGGCGCGGATCGCCTCGTCGAGGTAGTGTTCGCCCCATGGGGCGAATGTGCGGTTCGCGGCGAGGGTGATCTTGCGGGCGTCGTCGCGCTTGTCCGCACGCACGATGTGCGTGTCCGACACGTGCACGGCGCCGAACGGCTTCGACGCGCCGGCGGCAATCTCGATCGGCTTCAGCTCAAGGGGCGCGAGCGGGGCGCGCTTCGCCCACGCGGCGCGGGGCAGTTCGGCGGCGGCCAGAACGCCGGCGCCCAGGCGCAGGAAGCTGCGGCGGGGGAGGTTCGTCATGGAGGAACTCCTTTCGGATGACGTCAATTGGCGGGATGCGAAACGGCCTTCAGCACGGCGCGCGGCGCGGGCGGCGGCGTGGCCGTGGTGCCCTGCAGCTGCTCGCGGGCCTTGCGCATCGCCTCGGCCATGCGCTTCTCGACGTTGCGGATCGTGAACACGAGGTTCTCGCCCCGCGTGAGGTGCATGAGGCACACGCCCACCTCGCCTTGGAAGGTCGTGCCGTCCTTGCGGGTGCACTTCGCGTTGATCAGCACCTGGTGGTTGTTGTAGAGCGCGTCCTTCATCTGCTGGAAGATCTGCGGGCCGATGCCCCTGATGACGTCCGCCACCGGCATGTCCCACATCTCGTCGCGGTTATACGCGAGCACGGGCGTGACGCGCGTGTTGCAGTCCACGATGTGGCCGTTCTGGTCGAGGATCAGCACGGCGTCGTACAGGCCGTTCATCAGCTGGTAGTAGAGGACTTTCTGGTTCGGCTGGGGGCGGATGAGCGTGGTGGCCGGCTCAAGGGGCGGCGAAACGGGACGCTCGTTCGGCACGTCCGGG
>JAFRSR010000293.1 GCA_017427485.1 Kiritimatiellia bacterium | reverse complement strand
GCGGCATGATCGGCTTGTTCTTGTCGTATGTGGAAGCGTTTCGACTTGGATAAACCGAAACATACTCGAATCGTCCTCTTTCGCCGGCAGAATCTCGCTCAACATCACGCTTGACGAATTGCCGCTGAGGGAGTGCGTTCGTTTCTGGGCCGGCAGGACTGCGCGGCTTGACGTCCGAGACGTGCTTGACGTGCTGTCGGTGACGGGAGGAGTGCCGAAGTACCTGGAGGAGGTCGATCCGTCCACTTCCGCCGACGAGAACATCCGCAGGATGTGCTTTGTCTCCACGGGTACGCTGGTCGAGGAGTTCGGACAGATTTTCAGCGAGATATTCGAGGAATCGGCAGCGGCCAAGAAGGACATGCTACGCGCGCTGGCCTCCGGTCCCCTGACCGGCGCCGAGATCGCGACAAAGCTCTCCATCGACCGCAACGGACACCTGTCCCGCCATCTTTCCGAACTCGTGGAGGCCGGCTTCGTCGCCCGCGACGGCGGCATCAATCCCGAGACGGGGCGACCGCTGAAGATTGAACATTACAGAATAAGGGACAACTACACGCGCTTCTACCTTCATCACATGGAGCCGCGGATGGCGGCGATCAAGGCAGACTCATTCATGTTCAGTTCGCTTGACGCCCTTGCGGGATGGCAGGCCATTCTCGGTCTCCAGTTTGAGGCGCTGGTCGTGAATCACTACCACGAACTGTTGCCGAAGCTGAATCCGGGGGGCAATCTCATCCTCTCCGCCGCACCCTACCGCAAATCTGGCGGAAAGGGCGGTGGCGTCCAGGTTGACCTGCTCATGCAGATGCGCAATGCGCTGGAACTCGTGGAAGTGAAAAGGGCGTCGTCCATCGACGAGTCGGCCGAGGTGGAGATGGAACGAAAGATCGCGCATCTGCCGGTTCGGGGCCGCAAGTCCATTCGTACCGCGCTTGTCTATGACGGCGATCTTGCGCCCGCCGTGAGGGAGAACGGCTATTTCGACATCATCGTGTCTGCGCGGGAATGGCTTGGCCTCTAGCTTGGCGATTGCGAACCTCGGCCTTCGCAATCGTAGTAGACGATTTTGCGCAATCTTAGATGGACGGACGGCGCGGATTTTGGGATAATATAGCCGCATTATTTTCGTTGCAGGACGTTTTGCCGCGAAAGGATGGCTGAAGATGATGAGAAAACAAAAGGATTTTTGTGAAAATCGGTCGCGCAGGAGCGCGACCCTCCCGGGTGTTTCAAGCGCGACACGCGCGACCCTCCCGCGCGCGTTGTGCGCGTTGCTGCTCGTGGGAGTGGCGTGCGCGGCGCACGGCGTGACGAACGTCGTGCACGACGCGGCGCGCGACCTCGTGCTGAACTCGGCGAACAAGGCCGTCTACACGAACTTCTACGGCGGCGTGTGGAGTTTCATGCGCGCCTCGTCGTACACCGGCGAGCGCACGCTCATGCCCGGCGTCCGGTATCGGACGGACACCGAGACGGACGCGTCCGGCGGTAACTTCAATCCCCCGAGAGACAACCTGCCGATCTACTGGGAGCGCGGTCCGGCGAAGGGCAACTCGTCTCCCTGCTTCAGCGTGAACCCGTCGCCATGGCCCGACACGAAGACGTTCATGCGCGGCGCCGACTATCCGGCGATCCAGCCGGGCGAGCTCTCCTGCCACCCCGGCAACACGACGGACGCCGGCAACCAGTGCGTCGTGCTGCGCTTCACCGTGCCGCGCGCCGGCACGTACGCCGTCACCGCCAAGGCGTGGAACCGGAACGCGGGCTGGACTGCCGTGGCGCTGCTCGTGAACGGAACGGTGAAAAGCGCGCGCCAGGCGTGGAAGAGCCCCGCGACGGCGGTCGTCACGAACGACTTCTCGCTGGCCGCCGCCACGTATGCGGCGGGTGACGTGATCGAACTGACCGTGGACGGCAACAACACGTATAACTCAAACGCGACGGGACTCGATTTCCGCATCGCGGAGGAGGTGGAGGCGGTGTACGACGCCTCGTCCGCGTTCCTTGCGAACCGTCTTTCCGAAAACCCCACGAACCCGTACTCCGACGCGTTCGGCACCTGGACGGCGTACTGCACCACCAACTACTCGGGCACGTTCTCGCCGGCAACCGCGCTGCGCGAAAAACTCAACTCCATGAAATACACGCGCGTGGCCCAGGGCAACGTCCTCGCCGGCCTCGCGCGGAACAACGGCCTTCCCTACCTCGTCGCCAACGTCTCGGGGAGGATGGCGGCAGAGACGAACAGCGCGGGACTGGTCACCACCGCCACCGGCCGGGCGTTCCTGCCGGGCGAACTGGACATTTTCCCGGCCTACGGGGATGGCTGTTCCACGATCCTCGAGGTCCTTCCGACGGAAGACGGCATCTACGACGTGGGGCTCGCGGTGCGGGACATGTTCTACGGCGCTGCAATGAATTCCCTCGAGAACGGCGGCGCGAACGTGTGGCTGCTGCAAGGCGACAAGGTGCTGGCCAAGAAGTACATCTCGGTCGAAAGGGGCGCGCCGTATTCGTCCAGCGAGACGATCTTCTTCTCGGACGTGCGGATCATGCCCCAGATTCCGCTGGCCGTTGCGGTGGACAACTACAACACCGACAACAATTCGGACGGCGTCGGCACGCACTGGGCGTTCATCCGCAAGCGCGCCTTCTCCGCCACCTACGACGCGAACGCCGCGATGAAGGCGAACATGACGTCCGCCTCGCCGTCCAACCCCTTCACGCACAACGGCGCCACGTGGACGGCCGGACTTTGCGCGGGCGGCTGGCGCGGCGCGTTCACGGCCTACCCAACCCACCAGACCGGCCTCTACGGCGGGACCGCGGACGGCTGGGGTGAGACCACGGGCACCTCGCCGTTCATTCGCGTGAACACGGCCGGGCGCACGATCACGGCGACCGAAGCCGGTTCTTCTGCCGCAATTGGCATCGACGCGCTGATGGGGCATCCGAAGAGCGACAACAGCGCCACGGCACTTCGTTTTACCGCGCCGGCCGACGGCGTCTACGCCGCAACGATGTGGGCAAGAGATCATGCTTATGATAACAACATTTCCAGGATAAACAATACTGATACAGGTGTCGATATCCATCTGGTTGCGGGTGCCCGACACGCGGCCGAAGTTACAATAACCCTTCATCCTCTCGTAGCCCTGTCAGAGGCTGGCAAGGTTGCCGCCGACCGTCTCTACTTGAAGGCAGGTGACACGGTGACGTTCGCCATCGGCTCAAACAAAGCCTACAACTGGGATCTGACCAGCTTCTACGCTTGGCTCGACCCAGAGCCAGAGGTGGCGGCGCTCCAGCGCGTTAACATCGACCTGAACGGCGCGGCGTCCGGCGAGATGGCAGCGACGTTCGCGGGCGCGGGACGCGTGGGCTACGCGGGCGAGACGTGGAACGGCGTGGCGGCGGCGGACGGCGCGGCGGCGGTCGAGAGCCGGGCGCTCTACGCCTCCGACGGCACTACCCGCACGGGCGCGCAGCTGGCGATCCAGCGCGGCGAGGACGGCATCGCGGCGTCTGCCGCCAACCTGGCGACGGACACCGCCGCCGGCGCGCTGTTCGCGGACGGCGTCGTTTCGACGAACTCGGCCGACGCGTACTCGTTCACGCTGACGGGACTTCTGCCGGACACCGCCTACGAGTGCTACTTCTACAGCCGCGCGCTCACGAACGCGCCGCCGGCCACGTCGGCGTCCGTCGTGCGCGGCACATTCACGGCGGGCGGCGCGACGACCGTCTCGGATAAGACGTGGTTCGCGGATTCGTACGGCGACTACACTCGGATCGACGCCAAGTCCAACGCGGATGGCGAAATCACGGGCACGTTCCGCAGCGCATCGGCCACGGACTCCGCCTTCTGGTGCGGCCTCCAGATCCTCGGCCCCGGCTTCAGTCCCTACATTCCCAAAGGCGCCACCATCATCTTCCGGTGAGGCGGTCGCGCAGGAGCGCGACCCTCCCGTTTCTGTGATCGCAGGACAACCATCAACCAGGAGAAAACATCATGCATAGACCCTTTCGTACAATCGCAATGCTATTGCTATTCACTGCAATGACATGCTCCGTAAGCGCAACGCCGCGGCCGGCGTTTTCGTTCAAGTACGGCGACCGGACCGTGACGGGAAGCGAGTCCATGCAGGTGGACGCGCACCTGAAGGTGACGGTGGAGAGCGTCGCCTATCCGCAGTTCAACGCAACGGAGTGGGTGCTGTGGTTCGAGAACCCGTCGGCGGAGAAGAGCGCCATCCTGAGCGAGATCCGCGACGGCGACTTCCTCGTGTCCCTGCCGCCGCAGCCGAAGAAGTTCCCCGGCGACATCGCCCTGCCCGGCGTGCGCGCGGGGGTGACGATGAACGGAGGCGTCTCGGGAATCGACTATGCTACGGACGACGCGGCGTCCGCCCGCGAGTTCGCGGCGGT
>JAFRSR010000292.1 GCA_017427485.1 Kiritimatiellia bacterium | reverse complement strand
CCCTGCAGCGCGAGCGCGTTCGCGATCGTCGGCCCGCCCGCCGTCACGTTCACCGTCGCCGGGTTCGCGCCGTTCGCGAGCGTGAGCGTGCTCCCCGAGAGCGCGTAGGCGTTCGCCGTGGAGAACGCGAGTCCGCCCACCGTCTTCGGCGCGTCCACCGTCACGGCCGTGCCGTCCGCCGCCGCCTCGGTCGCGAACGTCGCCACCGCGCCCGCCGCGTTTGCCTCGGAGCCGTCGGACCAGTTCGTGCCCTCGCTCCACGTGCCGCCAGCCGCGTTAGACCACGTCTTCGCGGTCGTCGCCACCGCGGCCGGGCCCGCCCCCACCGTCACGCGCAGGGAGGCCGTGTCGCCGCTCGTCTCGACGTCAAAGACGTAGGCAGTGCCGCTCGCCGCGTTGCGCACCCCCGCGCTGTCGGCCAGGAACTGCAGGTCGGCCGCGTTCGCCGCCGGCACGGTGAGGAGCGTGTACGTGCCCGCCGTCGTCAGCGGGGTGCCGCTCGCCACCAGCACGTCATTGGCGGTGCCGTCGTTCAGGTTGACCGTTTCGTAGAGGTCGAACGCGAGCGTCGTGCCGGGCACCACGCTGAACGCGCCCGCCGTGACGGACAGCCCCTTCGCGAGGCCGATGACGGCCGCGCCGCTCGCCGTGTTCTCCAGGCCGAGCGCAAGCGAGGGGAAGGTCTGGCTGGCGGCCAGAAGCGTCATACGCCCCTTCGCCGCCAACGTCACCGCGCTCGCCGGCGGGAACGCGCCCGTGCCCGCGAGTTCGCAGACGCCGCCCGCGAGAATGCGCGTGGGGCCGGCCCACGCCTGCGGCGCCGTGAAGCGGAAGCTCGAATTCTTCGTGAGATTCTCCGTCGTGATCGTCACGCCCTGCGGCTCCTCGTCGGGATGCGAGTTCCGCGCCTGGAACGAGGCGCTGATCACCTCGGCGGAACCGGCCTTGCAGCCGTTGAGCGAGCGGAACGTCACGCCGTGCGTGCCGATCTCGGCCCGCGTCACGTCGCCTTTGATGAAGTCCGTATAGCCCGCCCAGCGGTTCTCGATGATGCCGCCGTCGAAGAACAGGTACATCTCGCAGCTCGCGTTCGTCGTCCCCTTCCGCAGCTGGTTGTTCTGGAACCGGCCGCCGTCGAGGACGTTCAGCGTGGCGGTGATGTTCTTCTGGCTGTTCCCAGCGATGTAGAACTGGGTGATGTTGAGGATGCCGTTCGTGCAGACCGTGACCACGCCTTTGCGCGGGGCGGACGTGTCGCCCGTGTTGCAGGTGCCGAAGACGAGGACCGTGCCGGTCGTGCTCGACGGATTGGTCTTGCGCGCCGTACCGTACACGGTAAACTTGCCGCCGTCGATGAACACCGTCGAATCCGCGCCCGGATCGTCGCAGATGCGGAAGTTGTTCCAGCATTCGAGCGAGCCGCCATGGACCTCCAGGAACGGATGCGTGCGCTGCGGGATGAAGTTGCCGCCCGCGTCCTTCTGCGGCCAGTCGGCCGTGTTACGGCCGAGGCAGATCGCATCCTCCACGATCACCGTGCCGCCGTTGACGATCAGGCCCGAATGCGGCACGAAGTTCGGCGTGGTCGTCGTGAAGCCGTTCTTGGGGCCGATGCCGAGCCAGGTCTTGAAGTCCACGCGTCCGGCGTTGATCTCCACCACGGCCTCCGTCTCCTGCTCGCCGGCGTTGTCGACGGGATCCTTCGTCATCTTGCCGATCCAGTTCTCGGTTGCCGAGCGTCCGCCGTAGATTTCCCAGGCGCCGCCGTTGAAGACGACGCGCCCGTCGGTCACGTCCCAAACCGAATAGCCGAACTCCTCCGAGATGTCGCCGTTCGCCGCCGGCGCGAACGCGTGCGACTGCGCGCCCCACGATTTCCGATCGCCCCACCGCGAGAAGGTGTTGGTGCCGCCCGTCGTGTTGTTCAGGTAGAGCGTGCCGGGGCCCGTCTTCACGAAACCGCCCACCTGCCACGCGATCTTCCCCGTGAGCGTCAGGTCGTGCTGCACGTCGAAGGCCGTGCCCTGCGAGAACGAGGTGACGTTCGTGATGGCGCGGCCGCACGTCGCGCCGTCCGGGCCCGTGTAGCGGAACGTGCCCGGACCCAGCACGAGCGGGCCACCCGCGCCGAGCGAGCTCACGCCACCGTCGTTGAGGTTGTCCGCCTCCATCGTGCCGCCGTAGAGGATGGTCGCGCCCGTGTAGGTGCTGTACGGGTTGAGCTTCACGATGCCGCCGCCGTAGCCCTTGTTCACCTGCACGTCCGTCGCGCCGTTGATGGCGGACGCGTCGACCGTCTCGTTGAGACCGGGTACGATCGCCGTCATGCCTTCGTCTTCGTCCTCGATGTCGCCCCCGCCCGAGAACGGGCTGCCGGCCCACGGCAGGAAGTACCGGCCCGACACCCTGTCCTTCACCATGTACACGCCGCCGCGCCGCACGGGCCAGAAGTCCATCTTCAGCGTGGCGCCTTCGTAGATCTGGCAGGAGTAGAAGCGGATGTGGGCGGGCTTGTCCGCGAACGCGACGCCGTCGGCGTTATTGTTGTTGCACCAAAAGAGCATGAGCGGGTTCGGGGTGGTGGTCTTCACGGCGGAATCGTTATCCGTCCGCGACCTCACCTCCACGCCGTCCTTGAAAATCTTCGCCGTCTTGGTGGCAGCATCCAGGCTGAACGTGATGCGATCCCCGACGACCGTCTGGTACTGTGTACTGAACGCCCACCAGTGGCCGTTGGTGAGGCTGAAAGAGATGCCGTGGCTGTTTCCCACGGCCGTGCCGTTGATGTAGTTCTCGAAACAGAAGTTGTTGGCCCCGCGCACGCCGAAGATGCGCTGCTGGGCGTTCGTCGCGTCGAGAACCATGTAGTCGATCACGAGACGCGTCGTGGGCGTCACATGGTAGCCCGTGTTGACGGCCTGCGTACCCGTCTCGATGTAGGCGTCCTCGGCCGCCGCCGACAAAACCATCATGCCGGCGATTCCCATCGCCGCAACGCGCATCATCTGCTTCATATTGTGCTCCTTCTGGGCGTGAACAATTCTTCCACGGCGGTAAGTATATCACAATTCGGCAGGTTTGTGGGGCACGGGCCGGGAGGGG
>JAFRSR010000291.1 GCA_017427485.1 Kiritimatiellia bacterium | reverse complement strand
CGGAGTTCATCCGCAACTCGACGCTCGGGGAGAACTGGAAGTGGTGGGCGTTCCTGCTCACGGGGATGCTGACGGTGTTCGTCTATTCCAAGCTGTGGGTGCGTTCCGGCGCGAAGAGCGACATCGAGTTCTACGAGCTGCGCTATTCGGGCAAGGCGGCGGCGTTTCTGCGCGGGTTCAGGTCGCTTTACCTCGGCATCGTGTTCAACGTGATCACCACCGGCCTCGTGATGCTCGCCGCGATCAAGATCGGGCAGGCGCTCTTCGGCGTCGACCAGTGGACGGTGCTCGCGGTCACGTCGGTCGCGTCGGTCGTCTACTCCGCGCTGGGCGGATTCCGCGGCGCGATCTACACGGACTTCTTCCTGTTCATCGTGATCATGGTCGGCGCAGTGGTGGGCATGTACTACGCGGTCAACCATCCGGCCGTGGGCGGGTTTTCGGCGATGATGGCGCATCCTGCCGTGCAGGCGCATCTGTCGTTCTTCCCCTCGCTGGACACGCCCGACGTGTTCGTGGCCGTGTTCGTGATCCCGGTTGCGATCCAGTGGTGGAACGTGTGGTACCCGGGCAGCGAGCCGGGCGGCGGCGGATACATCGTGCAGCGCATGCTCTCCGCGAAGAGCGAGGGACATTGCGTGGGCGGGTCGATCCTCTACCAGGTGGTGAACTACGCGATCCGTCCGTGGCCTTGGTACCTGACAGCCTTCGCCTCGCTCATCGTGTTCCCCGACCTCGCATCCCTCCGGCAGGCGTTCCCCCATGTGAATCCCGATCTCGTGAAGGGCGACCTCGCGTACCCGGCCATGCTCACGTTCGTGCCGAACGGGTGGCTCGGCGTGGTGGCGGCGTCGATGATGGGCGCGCTCTTTTCGACGGTCGCGGCGCATCTCTCGATGGGTTCCAACTACATGGCGAACGACTTCTGGAAGCGGTTCGTGCGTCCCGAGGCTGGCGAGCGCGAGCTGATCGTGGTGGGACGCCTCACGACCGTTCTCCTGATGGTCCTCACCGCGGTCATCTCGCCGTTCCTGATCTCCGCCGGCGCCGTGTTCAACCTGATTCTCCAGATCGGCGCCGGCACGGGGCTCATCTACCTGCTCAGGTGGTTCTGGATGCGCATCAACGCGTGGAGCGAGATCATGGCGATGGCGGTCTCGTTCCTCGTGGCGGTCTTCCTGCAGCTCGTCTATCCGCATCTGGGAGGTCCGCCGCTTGCGGCCTGGCACCGTCTCCTCATCGTGATGGCGGTCACCACGGCGGCCTGGGTGGGCGTGACGCTCGCCACGCCTCCGACGGACGCCGCGAAGCGCGCGGCGTTCCAGGCGAAGATCCGCGCGAACCGCCACGACATCGCCTGGGGGCTTCTCGCGATGACCGTCGCCAGCGCCTGCATCTACGCGATGATGTTCGCGAGCGGCTACTGGATCTACGGACGCGTCGCGCTCGCGGCGACGATGACCGCCGTCGCTACGGTATTCGGCCTCGCGCTCTTCCCGATCATGCGCCGCCTCAACTCCGCACCACGCACCACGAACCACGAACCACGAACCACTAACCACGAACCATGTCTTACGAAGCAGAACTGACAGCGGCCGAGGTGAAGGCCAAGGCAAAGGAGTGCGGCGCCGACATCGTCGGCATCGCGCCCATGAGCAGATGGGAGGGGACGGACAGGCAGCACGATCCCCGCTACATCTTCCCCGACGCGAAGTCCATGATCGTGTTCGGCTTCCGCATCCCGCGCGGCAGCCTGCGCGGCGTGGAGGAGGGCACGCACTACCTCAACTACGCCACGATGGGCTACGCCGCGCTCAACTCCATCTACGGGCCGATGGTCCTGTGGGAGATGAACCGCTTCATGGAGGACCATGGCTACGAGGCCGTGCCCATGGCGAACGTGGGCGGCGGCGAGGCGGTGAACCCGCTCACGGGGAACTTCCGCACGGGCTGGAGCCGTCCGGTGCGCCCCGGCCTTCCCGCGCCGGACGTGTCGGTCGACTTCCGCGTGGCGGCCTTCCTCGCCGGACTCGGCGAGTTCGGCTATTCGCGCGCGTTCCTCACGCCGGAGTTCGGTCCGCGCCAGCGCTTCGCGATCATGCTGACGGACGCCGAGCTGGAGCCGGATCCCATCTACACGGGGCACATCTGCGACCGCTGCATGGAGTGCGTGAAGAACTGCCACGGTCACGCGATCTCCCCGACGGAGACGGTGAAGAAGGTTGTCGGCGGCGTCGAGGTGGAGTGGGCGAAGCGCGACGAGATGGCCTGCTCCAAGGCGTTCCGCGAGGGCGGCCTGAAGCGCGAGCTCTCGCCGTTCGAGGGCAGCTATCCGCGCAAGTACGGCTACGGGCTCGCCCACGAGGGAAGCTGCGGTTGCATCCGCGCCTGCATGGTGCATCTCGAAGAGCGGCGCAAGCTCACGCGCGAGTTCCGCGCGCCATTCCGCAAGCCCGGCTGGAAGCAGTGGGAGATCGACCACTCGAAGCCCTACGAGCTGCCGGAGGAGGTCGTGCGGGAGTACGCGGGCAACATTGAGTCGCACGACGCCTACACGAACTACAACATCAACTCCAACTACGGCACCAAGGCGGCGGCCGGGCTCGTGCAGGACAACTCGTCGAGCGGAGGAGTCGCCTAGATAGTGAATAGGTGATAATGAATAGGTGAAGAGTGAATAGGTGATGGGTGTTGAGGATTATGGCTGAGAAAGTGTCAGATGTCACCTCTGCGGAAATCAAGGAGCTGGCGAAGCGCGTGGGCGCGGACTGCGTGGGCATCGCGCCGATGAGCCGCTGGGAAGGCGCGCCCCGGCAGAACGACCCGCGGTACATCTTCCCCGGCGCGAAGTCCATGGTGGTGCTGGGCTTCCGCATCCCGCGCGGACTCCTCCGGGGGATCGAGGAGGGCACGCGCTTCATCGACTATCCCGGCATGGGCTACGCCTCGATCAACCAGGTGCACGGACCGATGGTGCTGTGGAAGCTGAACGCCTACCTTGAGGAGCATGGCTACGAGGCGTTTCCGCTCCAGAACGCGAACGGCGGCGACGCGGTGAACCCCGTGACCGGCAAGTTCCGCGCGGGGCTGAGCCGGCATGTCGCCGAGGGGCGTCCGCTCCCCGACGTGCTCGTCCACTTCCGCGTCGCGGCGTATCTCGCGGGGCTCGGCGAGTTCGGCTGGTCGAAGATGTTCCTCACGCCCGAGTTCGGCCCGCGCGTCCGCTTCGCGATGCTGTTCACCGACGCCGAGTTCGACGTGTACGACCCCATCTACGAGGGGCACATCTGCGACCGGTGCAAGCTCTGCGTGCGGAACTGCGCGGGACACGCCATCTCGATGAATGAGTCCGTGAAGGTCACGCTCGCCGGACACGAGGTCGAATGGGGCAAGCTCGACGAACTCGCCTGCGAGGAGGGCATCCACGGCGGCGCGGACCGCGCGCTGTCGCCGTTCGACGGGGAGTACCCGCGGCAGTACGGCTACGGGCGCGCCGTCGAGGGCGGCTGCGGCTGCATCCGCGCCTGCATGGTCCACCTCGAACAGCGCAACAAGCTCACGAAGACGTTCCGCAACCCGTTCCGCAAGCCCGGCTGGAAGCAGTGGACGGTCGATCACGCGAAGCCGTACGAGATTCCGCCCGAGATCGCGGAGGAGTACATCGGCCGCATGGAAGACAAGGAAGGACACATCGAAACCGACGAGGAGGCCTTCAGCCCCCTCAACGACTGACAGGCGCATCTCCCAAGCGCATTGAGATTGGAAACAACCAGGACAACCTAGATGATCCGATCTCCCCAGAAGGCGGGGGCCACGTTTGCGCAGTGGGGATCCGCCTTCGCCTTGGCGCGGCGGACCATCGGCGTGGTGAGGCGTCCGGTCTTGTGCCCGAGCTCCCAGATGTGTCCGAACACCACGCGCTTCGGCTGCACGAGGCGAACGGCCTCGCCGGGGTTGATGCCGCAGCCGGGGAAGAACAGCCAGAGGTCGGGCTTGCCCCACACCGTGCCGAGCTTGTGCTCCGTGCCGCGTCCGCTGTCGCCCGTGTGGTAGAGGATGAAGTCGCCCACGCGGATCTCGAACGCCGTGGTGAAGTCGATGAGGTAGTCGTTGTGGTCGATGAGCGACGTGCGGATCTCCACGTCCTTGATCTTGAACGTCTTCACGGCGCGCGTGTAGCCGCCGTCCTTCCTCCAGTGGCGCACGCCGTAGTTGTCGAGGAAGTTGGAGATCACGGTCTTCCCCGCGCCGTCCATCGCCTGGTAGAGTTCCGGGAGGAAGTGGTCGTCGTGGTTGTGCGTGACGAGCTCGAAGTCGAGGAAGGGCGCGAGCTCGGGGGCGCGGCGGTGGACGAGGTCGATCGAGAAGAGCGCCTCCGGCGTCTTGACGACGTAGCCCATGTTGTAGACGCTCCAGACGGCGGGGATTTTCTCCACCTTCGTCTCGCGCGCCTCGCGGAACACCTTCTCGAACGCGCGCTCGAGCTTCTCGAGCGACGCGAGGCCGCGCGTGTCGCCGTCCTTGCGGTACTGCATGTAGGTGTCGGCGCTCACGAGGTCCGTCTCGCGCTGCCACACGTCCAGCGCGTCCTCCGCGCCCTCCGCCCGAAGGGGACGTGCCAGTCCCGCCGCCGCGGCGCACGCGGCGCCGGCCATGAAACCTCTGCGATTGATCATTTCCATCTTCTTTCTCCTCTTTGTGTTGGACGGGAGTGTACCATTTCCCCCGCCCGTCGGTCAAGCCCCGACGGGCAATTTGTAATGTCGGGAGGTGCGGGTTTACATCGCGTGTAAAGTTGCAGCCGTTTTTGGCGTGTGGCACCCCTTTTGAGCGCTTGGCACGGGTTGTGCTAGGGTCTTCTCGTGCGGTGTGCGACGGACGCGACAGGCGCGTTCCTCCCGTGCCCATGAAAGGAAAACGAAAATGACGGAAGAGACAAAGGCTGCAACCGACTTCGGCGCCGACGTGTTCGGCGAAGAGGCGATCAAGACATACCTCAGCAAGGACACCGCCAAGAAACTCCAGGCGACGATCCGTGAAGGAAAGCCGCTCGACCCCTCCATCGCGGGCGAGGTGGCGCATGGCATCCGCCACTGGGCGATGGACCGCGGCGCCACGCATTACACGCACTGGTTCCTGCCGATGACGGGATCCACCGCCGAGAAGCACGACTCGTTCCTCGAGCTGAAGGACGGCGAGCCGATCATGCTCTTCTCGGGCAAGAACCTCATCGTCGGCGAGCCGGACGCCTCGTCGTTCCCCTCGGGCGGCATCCGCTCCACCTTCGAGGCGCGCGGCTACACGGCGTGGGATCCCACGAGCCCCGCGTTCATCAAGCGCCACTCGAACGGCGCCACGCTCTGCATCCCCACCGCGTTCTGCGCGTACACGGGCGAGTCGCTTGACAAGAAGACCCCGCTCCTCCGCTCCATGCAGGCGCTCGACAAGTCGCTGAAGCGGCTGATGAAGCTCTTCGGACGCGCTGAGGCGCACACGGGCTGCACGCTCGGCGCGGAGCAGGAGTACTTCCTCGTCGACAAGGAGTACTGGAAGAAGCGCCCCGACCTCGTGCTGACGGGCCGCACGCTGTTCGGCGCGCCGTCCGCGAAGGGCCAGCAGCTCGAGGACCACTACTTTGGCACGATTCCGGACCGCGTCCTTTCGTTCATGAACGACGTGGAGCGCGAGCTCTGGAAGCTCGGCATCCCCGCGAAGACGCGCCACAACGAGGTCGCGCCCGCGCAGTTCGAGCTCGCGCCGCAGTTCGAGGAACTGAACCTCGCGAGCGACCACAACATGCTCGTGATGGACGCCCTGCGGAACGTCGCCGAGAAGCACGGCTTCAAGTGCCTCCTCCACGAGAAGCCCTACGCGGGCGTGAACGGCTCGGGCAAGCACAACAACTGGTCCGTCGCCTACGGCGGCAAGAACCTGCTCGACCCCGGCACGAACCCGGACGAAAACGCCCTGTTCCTCACGATGCTCACCGCCGTGATCGAGGCCGTCGACAAGCACGCCGACCTCCTGCGCGCCTCCGTGGCGGGCGCGGGCAACGACCACCGTCTCGGCGCGAACGAGGCGCCGCCTGCCGTCATCTCCATCTACGTGGGCGACCAGCTCGCGGACGTGCTGGATCGGCTCGAGTCGGGCGGCAAGCGCTCCCGCGCCTCCGTGAAGCCGATGAAGATCGGCGTCGACACGCTCCCCGTCATCCCCAAGGACGCGACGGACCGCAACCGCACCTCGCCGTTCGCCTTCACGGGCAACAAGTTCGAGTTCCGCGCGCCGGGCTCCAGCGTGTGCTGCTCCGGCCCGATGACCGTGCTCAACACGATCGTCGCGGAGGCGGTGGACCGCATCGCCGGCGAGCTCGAGAAGGCGAAGGTCGCGGGCAAGGCGAAGCAGGGCGAGCACACGCCCGCCTTCCACAACGCCCTGCAGAAGATCCTGCAGGCCTCCCTCAAGGAGCACAAGCGCGTCGTGTTCAACGGCAACGGCTACGAGGCCGAGTGGCCGGCCGAGGCGGCGCGGCGCGGGCTCCCCAACGCGCCCGACACGCCGAGCGCCCTTGCCGCGCTCGCGAGAAAGGAGAACGCCGCGCTCTTCGCCAAGTACGGCGTGATGACGGCGCGCGAGCTGGAAAGCCGCCACGAGATCTTCCTCGAGGAGTACGCGAAGAAGGTGCGCATCGAGGGCATGTGCGCGCGGGACATCGCGAGCGAGATGGTGTTCCCGGCCGTGAAGGCCGAGTACCTGGAGACCATCCAGGCGTTCCGCCAGGCGGAGAACGTGGGCGTGTCGTCCGGCACGAGCGCCCTGCGCGAGAACGCCGTGGAGCTGGGCTCGGGCCTCGACGCGCTTAAGGCCGGCATCCGCAAGCTGGACGAGGCGCTGGCCGCCGGGACGAACTCCGCCGAAGCGGACATCCTCTCCGCGATGCAGGCGCTGCGCACCACGGTCGACACCCTCGAGAAACGCGTGGCCGCCGCGCGCTGGCCGCTGCCCAAGTACCGCGACATGCTGTTCCTGTACTGACGCGGGCGGACGGATCCCGGAACGAATGCGGACGGACTGCACATGGACTTGACTGAGAAATGGAAGGGGGAACGGGAACGGAAGGCGTTCCTGGCGCTGGACGACGGCACCGTGTTTCACGGGGTTGCGTTCGGCGCCAGGAAGGACGCGCTGGGGGAGGTCGTCTTCAACACGGGGATGTCGGGCTACCAGGAGATCCTGACCGACCCCTCCTACGCGGGTCAGTTCGTGACCCTCACCACCGCCGAAGTCGGCAACTACGGGATCAATGGCGCGGATACTGAAAGCCGCGCCCTCTTTCTGTCGGGGCTGGTGATCGGCGATCTCACCGAACCCAGCAACTGGCGTTCCGAGAAGAGCCTCGACGACTACCTCCGGGAGAACGGCGTGCCCGGCATCTACGGCGTCGACACGCGCGCCCTCACCCTGCACATCCGCGAACACGGCAACCGGAAATCGTACCTCTGCGTCTCCGCGTCTCTGCGCGAGGAAGAGGCCATCGGGAAAGCCCGCGCATGGGAGGGGCTTGACGGCCAGGACTACGCCGCGAAAGTGACGTGCAAGGAGGCGTATGAGTTTGACGCAGAGCTTGCAAATGTTGCCAATGTGAAAGTGTTGCCAAGCCCAATTCCCAGTTCCAATGGAGTCAATCAACCATTGGCAATTGACAATTGTCAACTGGCAACATTATCACAATGGCAACATTCCCACATGCCCCACGTCGTCTGCTACGACTTCGGCGTGAAGACGAACATCCTCCGCTCCCTCGCCGCGTGGGCGAAGGTGACGGTCGTGCCCGCCCAGACTTCCGCCGAGGACGTGCTCGCGTTCAACCCCGACGGCATCTTCCTCTCTAACGGTCCGGCCGATCCCGCCGCCGTCACCTACGCGATCGAAAACATCAGGAAGTTGCTGGGAATCGAAAACCCTATCCCCATCATGGGAATCTGCCTCGGGCACCAATTGCTCTCGCTTGCCTGCGGCGCGAAGACGTCGCGACTCAAGTTCGGGCACCACGGCTGCAACCATCCGGTGAAGAACCTCGCGACGGGCAAGGTCGAGATCACGAGCCAGAACCACAACTTCGCCGTGGTGGGGGGCGGCGGTCGCGGGGCGACCGCCCTACCGGACTGCCTGGAAGTGACGCACGTCAACCTCAACGACGGCACGATCGAGGGCGTCCGCCACAAGACGCTTCCCGCGTTCTCCGTGCAGTACCATCCCGAATCCTGCCCCGGTCCCCACGATTCGCAGTATCTCTTCGCCCAGTTCAAGAAGATGGTTGCAGAGAGGAAGGGATTGCCTACGTTCGCGTGCCAATGCTGACAACCTACGTAATCGGATGCGTGGCGCTCATCATCAAGCCGGGACCGGACTTGATGTGCACGTTCGCGACGGCGCTGTCTGAGGGCAAGGTCCGTGCCTGTACGCTGATGGCCGGGTTGATTCTTGGCTGCTGGCTGTGGGTTGGTCTTCTGGCGGCCGGTGTGGCGTCGTTCTTCACCGACCATCCAGCGGTAATGACGGCCATCCAGCTCGTTGGCATTACCTACATTTCCTATCTGGCTCTTGGCTCGTTCAGAGAGGCGTGGGCGGGGTTCCGCCAGTGTTCGGCGAACACGCTGAACCCGGCGAAGGCCAGTGGCTGGCGACTGGTGGGACGCGGCGTTCTCATGTCGATGTCCAATCCGCTCACGATCCTTTTTTTCCTGGCGTTCCTTCCAAACTTCACGCAAAAGGGCACTGCACTGTCGCCAGCTGTTCAGGTGCTTCTCCTCGGTACGCTGTTCTGCGCCCTCGTGCCATTCATCTACGTTCCCATCATCCTCGCCGCCGACTTCTTCCGTGCGCGACTGATCGGTTCGGCAAAGGCCACGCCCAGCCTCAAGCTCGTCTCCGCGCTTATGCTCGCCGCCGTCGCGGTCATCCTGTCTTTGCATCTGGTCCGCCCCTAGGCGGCATTACAAGATTATAACTGCACAACTCGGCAGAATTACAGGAATTGTAAAGAATTGGGCGGCCGGACACGGTTGGGTCTCTTGGCACGGGTTGTGCTATGTTGCATCTGATATGCAACGAATACACGACATCTACCGTCCAATGGAGGAGCGCAAAGGCGACTGGAGCGAAGTCGAGCGAGCGCTTTCCGACGAGGAACTGAAGGAGCAGACCTCGCGCTGCATGAACTGCGGCCAGCCGTTCTGCCACGCCTACGGCTGTCCGCTCGGCAACCTCGTGCCCGACCAGAACCGCGCCGTGGCGCAGGGCAACTGGAAGCTGGCGTACGAGCTTCTGTCGAGCAATTCCGATTTCCCCGAGTTCACGTCGCGGATCTGTCCTGCGCTCTGCGAGGCGTCGTGTGTCCATCAGCTCGACGAAGAGTCGGTGATGATCCGGCAGAGCGAGAAGCGCATCATCGAGACGGCATTTGAGAACGGCTGGGTCGTGCCGCGTCCGCCGGATCGGGAAAACGGCAAGTCGGTCGCCGTCATCGGGGCGGGGCCGGCGGGCCTCTCCGCCGCCGTAACCCTGCGGCGCAAGGGCTGGGCGGTGACGGTCTACGAGCGTCGCGCAAACATCGGCGGGCTCCTCCGCTACGGCATTCCCTGCTTCAAGCTCGACAAGGCGCTCATCGACCGCCGTCGCGCGATCCTGGAGGCGGAGGGCATCACGTTCGTGACGGGGTGCGAGGTCGGGAAGGATGTTTCCGCCGAGTGGCTGAAGGCGCGGCACGACGGCATCGTGGTGGCCATCGGCACGCCCGCCGCGCGCGACTTGAAGATCCCCGGGCGGGAACTTGCCGGCATCCATCTCGCCCTTGAACTGCTGGAAGGGCAGAATCGGTTCCTCACGGGAGAGATCGACGCGCCGCCGATCAACGCGAAGGGCAAGGACGTGCTTGTGATCGGCGGCGGCGACACGGGCAGCGACTGCGTGGGCACGGCGATCCGCCACGGCGCGAAGTCGGTCACGCAGATCGAGATCATGCCGCGTCCGCCGGATGACCGGAGCGTTTCCACGCCCTGGCCGCTCTGGCCCTACATGCTCCGCACCAGCTCCAGCCACAAGGAAGGGTGCGAGCGGCGGTGGAATCTCAACTCGCTGCGGTTTGTCGGTGACGATGCCGTGGCGGGAGTGGAAGTGGAAACGGTGGAATGGGAGCTCTCGCCCGAGGGCAAGACGCTCAAATTCCATGCCGTGCCCGACACGAAGGAAACGATCAAGGCCGACCTCGTCTTTCTCGCGATGGGATTCACGGGCGTGCCGGCCGACAATCCCATCGTCGCGCAGCTCGGCCTTGCCCAGACGCCGCGCACGGCGCTCATCCCGGATCCCGCGCACGGCGTCTACTGCGTGGGCGACTGCGCCTCGGGCGCCTCTCTCGTCGTTCGCGCCCTCGCGAGCGGCAAGAACATCCCCCTGGAATGACCGCGCCAACTTCCGCATTTGCGGCAGTTTTCGCTTGTCTCGGGAAGCGGGTTATGAGATACTAACGCCGTCATGGCGAATACTG
>JAFRSR010000290.1 GCA_017427485.1 Kiritimatiellia bacterium | reverse complement strand
GGCGCACGAGGGCGCGCTCGCGGGCGGCGGCGTCACGGCGGGCGTGCTCGGCGGCGCGCTGGACATGTTCTACCCCGAGGCGAACCGCGCGCTCGCACGGCGAATGGTTGAAAACGGGGGGTGCGTGTTGAGCGAGTTTCCGTTCGGGCGGCGTCCGGACGCGCAGACCTTTCCGCAGCGCAACCGGATCGTCTCCGGCCTCGCGCGCGGCGTGGTGGCCGTGGAGTGTCCGATCCGCAGCGGCACGCTCGTCACGTGCCTGCGGGCGAACGAGCAGGGGCGCGCGGTGATGGCGGTTCCGGGGCGGATCGACTGGCCGTCCTCCGCCGGCTGCCTGAACCTCATCCGCGAGGGTGCGCGCATGGTGACGAGCGTGGACGAAGTGATCGAGGAGCTCACGCCGATCGCGCCGAAGAAGGTCGCGGCAAGCACGCCCCATCCGCTGGGGGAAGCGGCGTCTCACCGCTTCACGCTCGCAGCCCCCACGCTAGGGGAAGCGGCGTCTCGCCGCTTCACGGCCGCACCCCTCCCGGAGGAGCAGCTCTCGCTGGAGGAGGCGCTCGTGCTGCGGCAGGTGCCGGCGGCGGGCGCCACGGTGGACGCGGTGGCGCGCGCCGCGCAGCTGCCGATAGCAAAAACGAACGCGCTCCTCGTGGCTCTTCGCCTGAAGGGGCGCGTTCGCTTCCTACCCGGAAATCGCGTGGCGAGCCGGTAGGTTACTTCTTCTTCTTGTCCCAGCCGCGGGCCTTGATGATCTCGTTGATCTTGGCGGCTAGCTTGCAGTTCTCGACCACCTTGTTGCGGGCGAGGACGTCGCAGGACTTCTTGACGCCCATGATCTCGCCTTTCGCCTTCTCGAGCGCGGCGGCGTCCATCGCGTCGAGGCGGGCGATGTAGGCGCCGCAGATCTTCTTGCACGCGCCGCAGAAGGGCTCGGCCTTGCAGTAGGAGATCACCTCGAGGATGGCGTTCACTTCGTCCGCGCCGCTCTTGTTCGTGTCGATCTTCGCGAAGAGCTGTTCGGCGATCTTGTGGCGGAGCGCCTTCACGTCGGCTTCCTTCACGTCAGGCCCGCCGTGCGTGGTGTTCGCGTGGCGGCAGGGGATCTCGCGGAGCCACACGTTGCGGAAGTGGACGGGATTGCCGTGGTCCTGGAAGGCGATCGGCGCCTTGGTGGCAGGTTGCTTCTTCACCGTCCGCTTCATGTGGTAGGTCGGGCCCTCGTACTCCCAGTTGTCCTGCGTGAGCACGCCGTTGTGGAACACGGTGACCGTGCCGGGGTAGATCTCCTTGCCGTCCTTCCAGACGGGCGCGTGGAAAACGATGTCATACGTCTGCCACTGGCCGGGGCCGCGGCTCGCGTTGACGATGGGCGGGTTCTGCCCGTAGATGGCCGAGGCCTGTCCGTCGGCGTAGTTCGGGTTGGGGTTGGGGCTCTTCGCGGGGTCGGTCTCGTAGGAGTCCAGCACCTGGAGCTCGAAGTCGTTCATGAGGAACACGCCGGAGTTGCCGCGGCCCTGTCCCACGCCCTCGACCTTGACGGGCGTGGCCCATTCGACGTGGAGCTGGAAGTTGGGGCCGTACTCCGCCTTCGTGCGGATGTAGCCCGCGCCCTTGACGGACTCGAGCGTGCCGTTCACGAGCTTCCACTTGGTGGGCTCCATCTTCATCGAGCACCAGTTGGCGAACGTCTTCTCCGTGCCATCGAAGAGGATGATGGCGTCGCTCGGCGGCAGGCCGGGCTCGGCGACGATCTTGACGGGGTTGGGGCGGTTGCGGTCATGCACGGCCCAGGCGTGCGTAGCGTCGGGCGTGTCGCCGTAGAGTCCTGCGGACGCCGAGGCGGCGACCATCGCCAGCGTGGAGGCGAATATGAGCTTCTTCATTCTTTTTATCTCCTTTGGAGTTGGAAAATCACGCGGGAGATTATACCGAATTGTACCCCCTCTTGGCAATGAGAATGTTGGAAGTGTTGCCAATGTGGAAATGTTGCCATTGCCAATATCCAATACCAATTGGGAATTGGCAACATTGGCAAAATTTCCATATTGGCAACAATCCTGCCAAATGTGCTATACTACCAGCCACATGAGATTCGTTCGGATATTTCCTGCCGCCGTTTGGGTGGCCGTGGTCGCCTTCGGCGGCGATCCGCTCGCGCAGCCGGCTCTCAACCCCGTCACGGCGCTGCCGGCGCCCGTGCACCCGCCCGTCACGCTCGTGTCGGACGGCAAGCCGAATGTTGTCCTCGTGTGGGATTCGGCGGCCGCGCGGGAGCGCGACCCACATGGGCGGGATCGGCAGTCTGTGCGCGAGGCGGTGCGCACGTTGCGGCGCGAGTTCTGGTTCTGCACGGGCGCGGAGGTCGAGGTGGTGGATGCCGTGTCAGCCCCCGTGCCCGACGGTCGCACCGTCATCCTCGTCGGCTCCGGTAGGGCGGTCGCCCCGCGACCGCCGCACGGCATCGATCCGTCAAGTCTGCCGCCGGAGGGTTTCGTGGTCACGACCTTTTCGAACGGCGTGGCGATTACGGGGGCGACGCTTTGGGGCGCCTACGACTTTCTCGAGCGTTTCCTCGGCTGCCGCTACTACTATCCGGGGCCGGACGGCTGCGTGCGTCCCGCCTGCACGAACCTCGTCCTCGCGCCGTGTGCGTACACGGACGCGCCGCGCTTCCGGAACCGGGGCGGAAACTTCTCGCCCGACCTCGCCACCGTCGCGCGCACGCTCGGCACACCGCTCGTGCGCGTCCATCTCTCCGACTGGCGCGCCGCCGCGCGCCTCGCGCAGACGGTGCCGTTCCGCGCTATCCATTCGCCGGAGCCGCGCGCCTGGGCCCGTGCGCATCCGGAGTGGATGGAGCTGTCGTTCCTCCGCCGACCGGACGGCGGGTTCTACTACAACCCCACGAACCACATGAAGAACTACTTCGACGTGACGAACCTCAAGTTCGCCGACGCGCTCGTGGAGGGGCTTGCGCGCGACGACACGCCGGAAGGGCACGGCCAGCAGGGGTTCGCGTTCTGCGACACGCAGACCGTGGTGTTCGCCCAGTGCGATTCCTTCCGCACGCTGGAGGAGATGCGCGCGAATCCCGTCGTGGCGCGCGAGGAACTCATCACGGACGCGAACGTGGCTCTGGGACCCTACGGCTACTTCTCGGACGTCTACGGACGCTTCTACCAGCATCTCGCCGCACGCCTCAATGAGCGCCTGCCGGGATGGCGGCTCATCCTCATGCCCTACGCGGGCTGCACGTACGCGCCCACGCAGGAGCGTTTCCGCCACCTGCCCGACAACGTGGAGCTCTGCGTGTGTCTGCCGAAGGTGCCGCGCTTCATCCGCAACCCGCAGGTGCGCGATCTTATGGTGCGCGAGCTCCACCGCTGGACTGAGACGATTGGGGGACGTCCCGTTCAGCAGGTCTGGACCTACAACGCCTTCAACAGCCCCTTCGAGCAGGCCGTCGCGAACGAGTTCCTCCCGGAGATGATCGCGGCGTTCGGCAAGGACCTCGGCGATACGGGCCTCGTCGTCGACCTCGGCCTCTACCCCGTGCAGCTGCCCGGGCAGTGCATCCCGTTCCATTTCTACTACGAAACGTACTGCGCGTTCCGCGCGCTGTGGGGCGGGGCGCGCTTCAATCCGGACGCGGCGCTTGACGAGCACTGGGCGCTGTTCTACGGCGCGGAGGCCGGCGCGCACTTGCGTGAGCTCCACCGCGTCCTGAAGGGGGCTTTTCTCGCAAACAGCGTGCTGACAACGAAGGTCCGGGCGCTCTATCCCGTCGAGACGCTCGACCGCATCGAGGCGGAGCTCGCCGCCGCGCGCCGCATCCTCGCGCGCGACACGTCCGCACCCGCCTGGCGGCGCTTTCGTCTGATGGCGCATCCGCTCGAATGGGAACTGGACCGGCAGCGGCGACGGCACGCCGCGCCGACGCCGCGCAAGGAGGTCTACTTCATCGCCGGCGAGGAGCCCCCGCCTTGATACGGCAGTTGCAAAATGCGCGGATTGTGGTAAAATAACGGCAATCAAAATGTTAGGAGAATAGTTTCGATGGCCGCTGCACGCACGAAGAAAGCCGAAACCAACAAGAAGAATCCGCGCATCCTGATCGTCACGCCGGAGATCACGTATCTCCCGGAGGGGATGGGCAACCTCGCCGGACGCATGAGCGCCAAGGCGGGCGGCATGGCCGACGTGTCGGCGTCGCTCGTCGGCGCGCTGTTCGACCTCGGGGCGGACGTCCACGTGGCCCTGCCGCACTACCGGCGCATGTTCCACGAGGAGACCGGCAAGCTCGTGGCCGACGAGCTGCGCCTCTACAAGAGCCGCATGTCGAGCGAGCGCATCCACCTCGCCGAGGACCGCTGCTTCTACTACCGCGACCACGTCTACTCGCGCGGCAACGGCAACGCGAAGCTCGCCCTCGCGTTCCAGCGCGAGGTGATCAACCACGTGATCCCCGAGGTGCAGCCCGACCTCATCCACTGCAACGACTGGATGACCGGCCTCATTCCCGCCGCCGCGCGCCGCATGGGCATTCCCTGCCTCTTCACGGTGCACAACATCCACACGCACAAGCTCACGCTCGCGCAGATCGAGGATTCCGGCATCGACGCCGCCGAGTTCTGGGGCAACCTCTACTTCGAGCGCCCGCCGTTCAACTACTTCGAGAGCCGCGACGTCAACCCCGTGGACCTCCAGGCCTCCGGCATCTTCGCCGCCCACTTCATCAACACCGTCTCGCCCACGTTCCTCAAGGAAATCGTGGACGGCTGGCACGGCTTCATCCCCGACTCCGTCCGGAACGAGATCCGCGGCAAGTACTTCGCCGGCTGCGCCGCCGGCATCCTCAACGCGCCGGACAACTCCGACAATCCCGCGACCGACCCGCACATCCCGTTCAACTACGGCCCCGCCGACCACCGCGAGGCGAAGCGCAAGAACAAGCTCGCCTTCCAGCGCGAGATGGGACTCACCGAGAACGCCGACGCGCCCATCTTCTTCTGGCCGAGCCGCCTCGACCCCGTGCAGAAGGGCCCCCAGCTCCTCACGGACATCCTCTACCGCTTCCTCGACAAGTACTGGCAGGACGGCGCGCAGGTGGCCGTCG
The DNA here is from genome assembly GCA_017427485.1 of Kiritimatiellia bacterium. Classification (GTDB taxonomy): domain Bacteria; phylum Verrucomicrobiota; class Kiritimatiellia; order RFP12; family UBA1067; genus RUG572. The sequence goes on along the minus strand of JAFRSR010000290.1, from coordinate 6,809 downwards.
TCGCGAACGGCGCCTTCCAGCAGCCGTTCTGGGACATCCTGAACTTCCACGGCCTCCAGGGCCGCCTCGCGATGCACGACTTCGACGGCCGCCTCTCGCAGCTCGGCTTCGCTGCGAGCGACTTCATGCTCATGCCGTCCCTCTTCGAGCCCTGCGGCCTCCCGCAGATGCAGGCGCCGATCTACGGCTCCCTCGCCGTGGCCCACAACACGGGCGGACTCCACGACACGGTCGAGCACCTCGACGTGGACCACCACACGGGCAACGGCTTCCGCTTCGACACATACGACTCGAACGGCCTCTTCTGGGCGATGGACCAGGCGATGGCGTTCTGGCACCGCGCCCCCGAGGTGCGCGAGGCCGAAATCGCCCGCATCATGGAGGAGTCCCTCCGCCGCTTCAACCACGAGGCCTGCGCGCGCGAGTACATCGAGCTCTACGAGAAGATGCTCAACCGCGCGCTCGTGCGCGACTTCTCCGGCGGAAAGGCGTGAGGTTATGGTGAAACCGTTCGTCGTATTTGCGCTCGCCCTCGGCATCTTGTCCGGATGGGCGCGCGACACCCGTTTCCTCAACCTCAGCATGGTCCACCGCGGCGACGGCGTGCTCGTGCCCGGACGCGTGAACCGGCCCGACAACTCCCTTGAGGCGTGCCTCTACGCCTGGTCCTGCGACGTGGTTCCCGAGGCCGACATCCGCCGCACGAAGGATGGGGTGATCATCGCGTACCACAACTCCACCTACAAGCGGCGTAAGATCGAAGAATACGACTGGGCCGAGCTGCGCGACGTGTCCATCGGCGCGGCGCACGGCGCCGAGTGGGACCACGTGCGCATCCCCCTGTGGGAGGGCCTCTTCGCCGCGATGAAGGGGCGTCCCGGCTGGAAAATCTACATGGACTACAAGAACGTGCCGGTGGCGCAAAGTTCCGAGCTCGTGAAGCGCTTCGAACTCGAGCGCCAGGTCTACTGCCACGGCAGCAGCTACAAGCTGATGAGGCAATGGCGCGAGGCGGTGCCGGACGGCCTCACCAGCTACTGGATGTTCACCGGCAGCTGGAGGCAGATACCGTTCACGCCGGAGCGGCGTGCGGAGGGCGAGGCGTTCATGCGGAAACGTTTCGAGGAGGCCGCGGCGGACAACTTCGCTCAGGTCGACGTGGTGCATTTCCTCATTCAGGCGGACCCGTCGCAGGAAGATCCGTTCTGTCCGTCGTCGGCTTTCCTGAAAGACGCCGTCACGCGTCTCCACGCGGCCGGCAAAGTCGCCGCCGGCTTCCCCTGGACGCACGGAGACGACCCCGAACTCTACCGCAGGCTCTGGAATCTCGGATTCGACTGCTTCGGCACGGACTACCCGGAGGTCATGAACCGCGTGATCGCGGAGTTGAAATCCCGCTGAGTGAAAGGACGAAGGACATGGCAAAAGGAAAATCACACGATGGAAAGCCGGATGCGGGAAAGGCGGCGTGGGCCGTGCTGTGCGCGGTCGCCGCGATGACGACGCAGGTGGCGGCGGTCTCGTGCGACGGCACGAACGTGTGGATCGGCGCGGCCTCGGGCGGCAGCTGGTCGAACGCCGCGAACTGGGAGGCGCACAGCTCGAAGGGATATGGCGTGGAGGAGCTCTTCCACCGCTACACGGTCTATGACTTCCGCAACCTCGCGCCGGGCGCGGTCGTGACGATGGATTACGAGGACGGCAACGCCTACAACGTGAACGACTCCACCGGCAACACGTTTGTCTACGGGATGGTGTTCAGCGGGAATGCGGGCGACACGTGGACGCTCGCGAAGGGCACGGACAAGCGTATTCGCTTCACTAATCCCTCCTACATGGACATCACGGGCGGCACGCTCGATTTCCAGGCGGCGATTGTCACCAGCGCGAGCTATCCCAAGACGGATGCAGGTTTCCACAAGCGCGGCACGGGCACGTTGCGGTGGGGCTATCCCAACGCCTACTTCTGGGAGTCGACGCTCAAGCTTGATGCCGGCACCCTGGAGCTGACGAACAACGCCTCCTTCACCTGCTGCGCCTGGAAGATGGCGAGCGGCACGAAGATGAACGTCGTCTCCGGCTTAAACAGGCTCGGCTCTCTCTTCACGGATTCCAACGTGTCGGCAGACACGGTGGTGGACATCCCCGCCGGAACGACGCTCAAGTTGGTGACGAGCTTCAACACCTACTCTCCCAACTTCTACGGCGATATGACCGGCTTGGGCACGCTCGACGTGCGCGGCGGCGGGTCGTTCGTCTTCAACAAGGGCGCGAAGACGGGACCGTTCTCCTTCGCCGGACTGCTGAGCGCGTGGAACGCGGACCTCACGTTCGGCACGGCGTCCGCGCCGGTGGGCGTCAACCCCGCCGCCTCGGTGGACATCGCCGCCTCCGGACACATCAATTTCACGGCCGACCAGACGCTCGCGCATCTTTCCGGCACGGGCGCGGACGGCTGCGTCGTCGTGCCGTCGAACGCGACGCTCACCGTGGCGGGCGCGACGGGCGTCTCCACCTCCACCGTGTTTGCCGCGCGTATCCAGGGCGGCAGGTTCGTGAAGGACGGCGCGGACTACGAGCTGACGCTCGCGGGCGCGAACGTCTACACGGGCGCTACGCGTGTCGCCGGTGGTACGCTCACCCTCGACAAGGGCTTCGCGCGTCCCAACCTGTGCGCCGCCTGGCGCTTCGAGGACGAAAACGACCTGGGCGCGGAGAGCACGTGGGGCCGTGCGCTGCGGTTGAAGCCTGATGAAACTTCGCCCCTCTCCGAGGTCGCGCGGCTCGTCGACGACGGTGTCTCGGGGCGCGCGCTGCGGTTCCTTTCAGGCAGCACGGACGCGCTGCGCAAGAAGGGCGTCGTCTTCAGCTACGTCGTTGGCGCGCGGGATTGCAGCATGCCTGCCGGTAACGATCCGTTCACCGTCAGCTTCTGGCTGCGGCCTGACCGGAGCGGCATGCCCAGCGGGTCGGCTGGCCCGAACTTCCTCCGCATTTGGAACGGAGGCTGGTCCGCCGGCACCGGCGTGAGCTTCCGCGGGAGATACGGCTTCCGCTACCTCTACATGTGCACGGACAGCAGCTGGACCTACACGACCCCCGTCACGTCGAACCTGGTGGCGCAGGCGGACTTCGGCTCGTCCGACTATCTGGGCGACGGCAAGTGGCACCACGTGGTGGGAACCTACACGAACCAGACGTTCCAGCTGTACGTGGACGGCGTGTGGCGCGCGCGAGCGGACCTTGGCCGGAACATGAACCTGCCTGCCAACATCCAGGTTCGCCTCGGCAACTATTCGACAACCGACGCGAGCCACAAGTTCGCCGGCGACATCGACGAGATTCAGGTGTTCAAGGGCGCGTGGACGGCCGACGAGGTGGAGGCTGAATACCTTGCGCGCAAGCCGCAGGCGGACTTCACGCAGCCCGAGCCGATCGCGCACTGGACGTTCGACGAGGAGACGACGGAAGGGGACCTGCGGCTCTTCAAGGACAGCGGACCGCACGGATGGGATCTCGTCAACACGCCGTCGGACGGCGTCTATGCGACCACAGAGGCCGTGACTTATCCGGAGGATCTGGGCGGGAGATGCGTCAGGTTTCCCATGACCGCCGGCCCGTACCTGCGCCTGAAGAGCGGCCTTGTGCCGACGAACAATCTGCCGAAGGGGAACTCCTTCACGATCTCCACGCGCCTGTCCCGTCCGATGAACGGCATCGCGCTCGTCATCGGCGACGGCACGTCTGGAGGGTCCGTGCGCTTCTCGTACGAGGGCTGCCCGCGCGTCGTCATCGCGTACGTCTGCGGCAAGACGTACACCTTCCCCGACACGGCCGTCTACAACGCCGACACGCCCAACAGCTCCTGGGTGCAGGTGACGGTGACGTACGACGCCGCCGCGAAGCACCTGCGCTACTACGTGGACGGCACGAAGGTGGGATTGCTGAACAGCGCAGACCTGAAGCTGAACCTGACCGACATCGCCTTGGGCGCAAAAAGCATCTCGAACGGCGCCGTCACGGCGGGTTACGGCACGCGCATCGATGACCTGCGCATCTACGACCGCGCGCTGACGGACGGCGAGGTGCATACCATGGTGCAGACATACCGCCGCCTGGACGCCGGTCTTGACGTGCCGACGGAGGTGCTGCCGTCGACGAGCGACGTGACGGTGGACGCGGACGCGACGTTCAGGGTACGCGAGACGGCCCACGCCGTGAAGTCGCTTGCGGGCGCGGGCACGGCGCAGATCGACGGCTCGGCGACGCTCGTGCCGGGCGACATGAGTACATTCACGGGCACTGTGACGGGCCACGGCGTCCTGCGCCTTGCGGGCGGTGCCTCGGCGAAAACCGCGACGTCGGTCACGTCCGACGTGGATATTCCCTCGGTGGTGACGGACGTCGCGGGTTCCAACCTGCCGCTCGTGCAGACGACGGGCAAGGTGACGATACCCGCTACGGCCACGATCGACTTCTCGGACGCGCTGCGCGCCGGGCAGGTGCAGGGCAAGGTCTACGTGTTGGCCGAGGCGGGCTCGTTCGACGTGCCGGGGACCTTGGAGGGCTGGACGATCACGCCCGCGCTCGCCGAAGGGCAGGGCGAGCCGAAGCTCGTGGTGGAGGGCGGCAAGCTGAAGCTCAAGATGGGCATCCAGCCGATGGTCATCATCCTCCGATGACCTGCGTGAAATTGTTTTGTGGAAATATCCGCTAGGAGAAAACAATGAACCTGACCAAAAGAGAATTCCTTTCCCTGTCCATGATGGGTGCGGTGGCGGGAGGGTCGCGACTTGCTGCGACCGCATCCAGCACGGGAGGGGCGCAGCTTGCTGCGCCCGTTGCGCCCGCGCGCCCGCTCAAGGTGTGCGTGTTCGCGGACATCCACTACCATCCGGGCAGCTGGACGAACGACACGCCCGAGTTCCTGGAGAAGGTCATGGCGCGCGCCGAGTCGGCGGGCTGCGACATGATGATCCACCTCGGCGACTTCGTGCACAACGTGAACACGCCCCTCACGAAGGACTACATCCGCCGCTACAACGAGTTCCGCGTGCCCGGCTACCACATCCTCGGCAACCACGACCAGGACGGCACGCCCTGGAAGCAGACAACCGACGCCTACCGCATGCCAGACGGGCACTACTCGTTCGACAAGGGCGGTTTCCGCTTCGTGGTGGCCGACCCCAACTACTTCAGCGAGACGCCCGGCGCGTACATCCACCACGAGCTCGGCAACTATTTCCGCCGCGGGAAGGGGTCCACGATCAACTGGATCCCGCCCGAGCAGCTGGAGTGGATGCGCGACACGATCTTCAACTCGCCGCATCCGTGCGTGGTGCTCTCGCACCAGAGCTTCGAGCGTCCGCCGAACGGCGCGGGCGTGATGAACAAGGAGGAGGTCCAGGCGATCTTCAACGAGGCGAACCGCCGCTGGCCGGGCCGCGTGCGCCTCGTGATGAACGGGCACATGCACATGGACTACCTGCGCGTCCTCGACAACATCCTCTACTGGGACGTCAACTCGGCGAACTACCAGTGGTTCGGGAAGAAGCACACGGCCTATCCGGCGGACTACATCGCCACGCACCGCGGCGCGGTGCACAACATCGGCTGGAAGGAACCGCTCTCGGCGATCCTCACCCTCTGGCCGAACGGCCGCATCAAGATCGAGGGGTCGCGCTCGGAGTACCTCTTCGGCGTGTCGCCCAAGGACGCCGGCCTTCCCGAGTTCGATTCAAACGGCCGCTACACGCGTCCCGTGATCCAGAGCGCCGACATGACGTTCAACTACGCATGACGCGCCGCCCTGCATGACCGTCTGGATCGCCAACCCGTTTGACAACCTGCCGCCGGAGGGCGTGCGCCCGCAGCGCTACTGGCTGATGGCGCGCGCGTTCGCGCGGGCCGGGCACCGCGTCACGCTGTGGTCGAGCGACTTCTCCCACGCCCGGAAGGCACCGCGCACGCTCACGGACGGCGCGCGCTGGGAAGGGGACGGCTTCCGCCTCGTGCTCGTGCCCACGCCGCCGTATCCGCGCAACGTGTGCCTGCGGCGTATCCTCTCGCATCGCGCGTTCGCCCGGAATCTCCGCAAACTTGTCGAGCAGGAGCCGCAGAGCCCCGACCTTGTGATTGCCTCCCTGCCGCCGCTTGCGTCCGCAGCTGCCCTCGCCGATTTCTGCCGCGCGCGCGGCAGCGCGTTCGTGGTGGACGTGATGGACGCTTGGCCGGAGAACTTCGCGCGCGTGGTGCCGCGTTGGACGCTTGCGCCCTTGCGGGCGCGCGCACGGCGCATCTACCGCTCCGCCCAGGGCGTGAGCGCCGTCGCAACGCGTTACCTCGACCTCGCGAAGTCATACGGCGCGCAGTGTCCAATGCACCTCGCCTACCACGGCATTCTGCGAAAACAGGTCAGACCTGTTTTCGCAGAAGGCGCGTTCCGTCTCGTCTACGTGGGGACGATGGGAAAGAGCTACGATCTGGAGACCGTGATCGACGCCGTGCGGGAGATGTCCGACGTGGAGCTTGACCTCGCGGGGACAGGCCCGAAGGCGGCGGCGCTGCGCGCGCGAGCGGAGGGTTGCGCGCGCATTCACTTCCACGGCTACCTCGGCGAGGAGGAGCTGTGCGCGCTCCTCGCGCGGGCGAACGCGGGGCTCGTGCCGATGTTCGACGACTCGTGCGTGGGCGTGCCGTACAAGCTCGCGGACTACGCCGCCGCCGGACTGCCCGTCGTCAACACGCTGCACGGCGAGACGGAGCGTCTGCTTGCCGAACACGGCGCGGGCGTGACGTGCGCCGCCGGC
>JAFRSR010000289.1 GCA_017427485.1 Kiritimatiellia bacterium | reverse complement strand
CGGAGGAACGACTCGGCCGCGGCGCGGTCGAGTTCGGCCGCTGTGCCGCGGAGCGCGGCAAGGGGCGGAAAGAGGGCCACGGCCTGCCCGAGCGAGACGAGTCCCGCGCGCGTATGGGGCTCGGACGCGAGGCGTAGCCACCACGTGCCGTCCTGCATGGCGGGCGCTTCAAGGGAAAAGCGCAGCGCGGCACGGTCTGCGGCGGAGACGCGCAACGGCGCGCGCCAGACGGCGAGGTCGTGCATGAGGGCGCGGACGTCCTCGGCGTCCGGCCACGCCACGCGTCCGCTGTCGCTGCGGAGCGCGGCGATCCAGGCGTCGTGGACGGTATCCGGCTGCGACATGCCCGTTTCAAGCGGCGTGCGCCCGCCGAAGCGCGCAAGGCCGTCGACGAGCCACGTGAAGAACGCCCCGCGCGAGGCGTCGAGCGGTAGCCAGCGCGCGGCAAATCCGTCGCCCTCTTCCACAAGATGCGGCAGGTAGGCGCCGTCGGCCACGGTGCGCGCGGCGGCACGGAAGGTCTCCGCCGCCGCGAGCACGTCGTCCCCGAGGAACACGCCCGCCTTGAAACGGCGCTTCCGCACATCCGAAAGGAACATCAGGAGGTTGCGCGTGGAGGGGATGGCTCGCTCCCCTTCCAGCCGAACCTCATCCTTGAACCACACGACCTCGCATACCGTCTCCAGCAGACCATCCCCCATGAGCGGCACGGGGGTACCATCCAATCCCACAGACCGCTCCCCGCGAAACGCGGCGGGGAAAATATCCAGGTGCAGGGTCAGCATGCGGCGGCGCAGGCGGCGCGGAGGGCAGAGACGGCGGCGGCCATGTCCGCCTGTTTGAAGAGGAAGCTGCCGGCGACCAGCTGGTTCGCGCCGGCGCGCACCGCGTCCAGGGCCGTCTCCGCGTTCACGCCGCCGTCCACCATGACGTCGAGATGCGGCGCGCGCGCGCGGAGCGCGGCGACCTTGGAGAGGCAGTCCGCGATGAAGGACTGTCCGCCATAGCCGGGATGGACCGTCATTACGAGCACCTCGTCGCAGAGGGAGAGGTAGGGGTAGACGGCCTCCACGGGCGTCTCGGGGTTCAGCACGATGGCCGGGCGCGCGCCGAGGGCGCGGATGCGGGGGAGTTCGACGTGGAGGTCGCAGTCCGCCTCCACGTGGATCTGGATCGTCTGCGCGCCGGCCTGGGCGAAGACCTCGAGATAGAGGTCGGGACGCGTCATCATCAGATGCACGTGGCGGTAGAACGCGGGTTCCACGCGGCGACAGAGCTTCACGACGTCCGGCCCGAACGAGAGGTTGGGCACGAAGTGCGCGTCCATGATGTCCAAATGGAGCGCGTCGGCGCCCGACTGAAAGGCGCGCGTGATGTCCGCGGCCAGCGCGCCGTAGTCGGCGGCGAGCAGGGATGGAAGAATCTGAACGGCCATGACTCTCTCCAGGCAAAAAAATGGAGCGGGCGATGGGAATCGAACCCACGTAAGAAGCTTGGGAAGCTCCTATTCTGCCATTGAATTACGCCCGCCTTGGCGGAGAGGGAGGGATTCGAACCCCCGATACCTTGCGGTATGCATGATTTCGAGTCATGTGCATTCAACCAGGCTCTGCCACCTCTCCGTGAAAGCAGGATCATAGTGTATCATCTTGCCGTCCCGCCGTCAAGCATCCGCCCGCTGAAAATTCACGCGGACGCGGCGGTCTGGGAAAGCGCGGTGGAGATGCGCTGGTCGGTATCGCGTGCGCGGAGAGCGTCCAAAACGGGGTCGAGCGCGCCCTCCATCACGCGGTCGAGGGAGTAGAGCGTGAGGTCCACGCGGTGGTCCGTGAGGCGGTTCTGCGGGAAATTGTAGGTGCGGATGCGTTCCGAGCGGTCGCCCGACCCGCGCAGGGAGAGACGGTTCGCGCCCGCCTTCGCCTCCTCCTCGCGCCGGCGCTGGTCGAGGATGCGGGCCTTGAGCGTGGCGAGGCATTTTTCCTTGTTGCGCTGCTGGCTGCGCTCGTCCTGACACTGGGCCACGAGGCCCGTGGGCAGGTGCGTCATGCGGATGGCGGAGTAGGTGGTGTTCACGCCCTGGCCGCCGTGTCCCCCGGCGCAGAAGATGTCGATGCGCAGATCCTTCTCGGGGATCTCTATGTCGTCATCCGCCTCGTCCGCCTCCGGGAACACGATGACGGTGGCGGCGCTCGTGTGGATGCGCCCCTGCGCCTCGGTTTCGGGCACGCGCTGCACGCGGTGGCCGCCGCTCTCGAAGCGGAACGCGCCGTAGGCGCCGTCGCCCTCCACCGTGAAGAGGATTTCCTTGTAGCCGTCGAGCGAGGTCTCGTTCGCGCTCATCACGTTGACCTTCCAGCCATGCGCCTCGCAATAGCGGGAGTACATGCGGAAGAGGTCGCCCGCAAACAGCGCCGCCTCGTCGCCGCCCGTCCCCGCGCGCACCTCGAACACGGCATTGCGCCCTTCCAGCGGGTCCGGCGGTAGCAGGCCCGCCAGCACGGCGCGCTCGGCGGCGGGGATTTCGGCCTTCAGGCGCTCGATCTCGCCCTTCGCCTCCTCGGCGAAATCGGGGTCATCCAGCAGCGACTCGTTCCCCTCGATGTCGTCGAGGATCTTGAAATAGCGCTTAGCCGCCGCCTCCAGCTTGCGGAGGGCGGTGTGCTCGCGCACGGTGGCGCGATAGCGCGCGGCGTCCGATATGACAGCTGGATCGCCCATTGCCGCCTCGACGGCAACCAGACGATCCAGCACGCGCTTGATCTGGTCCTTCTCGACCAAACCAAAACCCAGTTACTTCGCGAACTTCGCGTAGCGCTTCTTGAACATGTCGACGCGGCCTTCCGTGTCGACCATCGTCTTCTGACCCGTGAAATACGGGTGGCACGCGGAGCAGGTGTTCACCTGCATCTCCGGCTTCGTGGAGCGGGTGTGGATGACGTTGCCGCACGCGCACGTAATCGTGGCGTCGCCGTACTTCGGATGGATGCCTTCTTTCATAATCTGACCTTTCCAGAAAAATTGAGGTAATATTATACCTAATCTCTCCCCCGCTTGCAAGGGTGGAAATTCACTTTTTGCAATCGCGGCTGCTATGAAACCTAACGGACGAGCAGGAAGGTGGCGGGGTTGTAGTCCGATATGCCGAGATAGAAGTAGTCGAACGTCATCCAGCCGGTGGGATCGACGAACTGCTGGTTAAGCGTGTTCCAGCCGGGCAGCAGCTCGCCTTTGTTCACCTCGAAGGCAAAGGGATCGCCCTTGTTGAGCCCCTGCACGGGCGACCGGTATTTCTCCACGTCGTTCAGCAGGATGCGGAACGAGTTGGTGGTCGTGGTGGCGGACGTTTCGTCGTCGTAGCGCGACGTGAACGTGTAGGAATGGTTTGTCGCGATCTCCGGCGGAATGTAGAAGTGGATGTACGTGTTCCTGTTTCCGGACGTCACCGACCGGATCATGTTTGGCAAGTGCCGGTTGCCCACGTAGAAGTTGTTGCCACGACCCGACCCCTCCTGCGAGAACTCGTAGTTGTTGCCGTTATTCGCCCCCACCTGCCACGAGCCGTTGATCTCCACCTTGTCGATCGCGACGGACGCCGCCGGCCCGCCTTTGTAGGTGATCGTGAGCGTGTTCACGCCGCTTTTGAGAACACGCTTCCCCATCATCGCCCACAGATCCTCGTTGGAGCCAACCTCCTTGGCGGAGGCGAGAGTCCAGCCGTTCACTTTCAGCGTCAGCACGGCCTTCTGGTTCCCCGTGCCGACGGTCGCCGTCCGCAGGTGGAGGGCGTGGACAAGCTCGACGTTGTTCGCCGCCGGCGTGAAGCGGATCGTCAGGTCGGGGTGGGAGGCGTCCACCGACGCCGCCATGTCGTGCCACGCCTCGCTCAGCGTCCAGTCGCGGCTGCCCTCGCCGTCCGCCGCGAATTCGTCGCTCGTGCCGTCCGCAATGCCCACGCCCATCACCATGTTGTTCGGGTGTCCGAATGCGGCCGCGACCTCGTCCAATGTCAGCGCGCGGTCCCACACGGCCACCTGGTGGATCTGTCCGTTGAAGCTCTTCGTGCCGTTGGCGTTGCTGATTGCCGTCTTCGTCGTGGCGTTGTAGTAGTCGACCGGAGCGCTATACGCCCCCTCGCCCCCGATCCGGATCTGCCCATAGGTCGTATAGGTCGTATAGGCGTTGGTGGAGATGTTCTTCGTCTGCGACTTGAAGCCGTGCGCCTTGCTGCACAGCACGGCGGTCACGGAGTCCGTCAGGTCGTGCCCCTCGGCGTCCTTGCCGGCGTCGTTCACGATGAACGCGACGTCATACCACTCGTTCGTAACCAGTTTCAGGTCGCTGAAGTAGTATGACGTGTGCGCGATGCAGATTCCCAGGATGAGATTGGTGCCGGAGGTTCCGGAGGCGTCGTTGCCGTTTCGGGGAAGGCCCACCTCGTATCCCGACCAGTTGCCCCAGTCGAGCCCGTTGTTGTAGAAATAGCCGTACACGCCAGGCAGCGCGCCGTAGTGCAGCTGCGGACGGATGCGGGCGATGACCGTCGACGAGCCGGATATCGCGGCGCGCGGCACGTCGAGGCGCGTCAACCACGCGGAGTAGATCGTGTCGCCGCTCGCGTTGACTGAGACGTTCGTGACGATGGGGAAATCCATACAGGGACTCTGCACCGTCACGCCGCGCGCCGGCAGGTAGACGCTGGCGTTCTGCCACCGCGGCCCGCCGAACGGACCGCCCATCGCGTTCGGCACGACATGAGCACGGGCGTAGGCGTTCGCGTTCGTCCCGCCCCAAAAGCGCACGTCGCGCACCTCGTTCGTCTGCACATTGCCGTCGCCGTTGATGTCGCGGTCGAACTTCCACCAGTGGACGGCGTCCGCGTAGACGTCGCACGCGTCGCGCACGGGCGTGCCGAACGCCTCCTTGATCTCGTCCACCGTGAGCGGCCGGTCCCACACCGCCAGCTGGTGCACCCATCCGCTGAAGTTCTTGTAGGTGTCGCCGTCGTTCTTCGAGATGGACGGGCTGTAGTTTGTCCAGTCCGTGCGGTTGCCCATCGACCCGATGCGCGTAGTGGTTGTCGCCGATCCGTCCGCATAGTTGGAGGCGACCTCGATGGACTGCTGGAGAAGCCCCTTGTCGCTGGAGACGACAAACGTGACGTAGTTCGTGCCGACGTCCCCGTATTGGACGTATCGGATGCTGTAGGCCACGTCATACCATTGGCCCACGGTCAGTGCCAGCTTCTTGTCTACTCCGCCGCCGGGGTATGCCCTTCCGGCAAAAATATAGGGATAGTAGACTGCGGTCGGGCCAGTTACCGAGGAACCCTTGTTGAAGCCGAACGCCTGGCTGAGTTTGGAAGTCCAGTTGTATCCGTTGTTGAAAAGGACGCAGTCCGCCTTCCCCACGTCGTTGCCGTCGAACATGATGCGGGCGACGACCGTGATGTCCTTGCTGTCCACCTGGATGTTACTGAAGGACAAGTTCGCCTGGTAGAACTGGTTCGTGGTCGTGTAACGCAATTGGTTCTTGAGATAGAGCGCCGTGCTGTTGACGGTCCGGCGCTGGGTGGGGAGGCGCACGTCCATCCGCGACCAGGTCGGTCCGCAGTTCACGGCCGTCGGCACGGCCGCCGACGGATTGCGCGCGTCGTGGATCTCGCTCTTCTGCACGACCGCACCGTCTGCGCCGCCGTTGTCGAACTTCCACCAGAGCCGCGCGTCGTCAAAGACGGACGCCGCCGCCGTCCCGGCAATCGCCAGGACCACTCCGCACAAAACCTGCCTTTTCATCTCGATCTCCTACTTCACCAGGATCCGCGTGCCGATTACCGGGCCGAACTTCAGCTTGCGGCCGCCGTCCGTGAGGAAGACACGCCAGATGCCCTTGTCGTCCGTGAACGGCGTGCCGTCGCTCGCCACCAGCTCCAGCGTCGGCGCGGCGGCGATCGGCGAGTTGGACTCCACCAGCGTCTTCGACGGACCGTACGTCTGCTCGTTCAGCAGGTCCGCCCCCGTCACGCGCAACGTCGCCTTCCCCGCGGCGAACGCGAACGTGCCGGCGGAAAGCAGCGGCGCCGCCGTGCCGCCCTGCGTGGCGGAGGTGATCTCCAGCTCGCCGCCGGGATACGCGCCCGTGAAGGCGAGCGTGCCGCCCAAGAGGCGCGTCGCGCCCGTGTAGGTGGCGGTCGCGCTGACGGTCATCGTCCCCGCGCCGGCCTTCGTGAGGCCGCCCGTGCCGCTCAGCGTCTTGCTGACGGCGAGGTCGAAGCCCGCCGTGTCGAACGTCACGTTGTTCGCGCCGTTCGTGGAGGTGAGCGTGGCGTTCACCTTGAAGATCGTGTTCTCCGTCGCGCGGATCGTGCCGCCGCGCAGCGAGCAGGAGTAGGGCTCGTTCGCGTTCGTGCCGTTGCCGACAATGACGCCGCCCTCGCCCACGTTCAGCTCGCCCCCTTCCATGTTGTACGTGCCGCGGCCGCCCCCGTTTGAACGGCAGTTGAGGTCAAACGTCCTGCAGAAGATCTCGCCGCCCGTCTGGTTCAGCGTGCCTTGGCCGTCCACGGCGATGGCGAACTTCCAGCCGTTCTCGACGACGATGCTTCCGCCCGAGAGGTTGTAGAAGCTGCGCGCCTGCGGCCAGTGTCCGAAATGGAAGCCGCAGTTGCCGCCGCCTTCGTCGACGGCGCTCACCGTCCGCAGCCGTCCGCCCGTCTGGTAGACGATGCCCGTCATGAAGCCGGCCGCCGAGCCGTTCGCGTTCGTGACGTTGGGTCCGTTGCCGCCCTCGAAGACGCTGCACGTGAGGTCGCTTCCCTCCTCGATGTTGACGACATGGTACGTGTTGGTCGCAAGAGGACGGTCGAGGTTCGTGTAGCGCGTGCCCGTGCAGAAACCGCGCCCGGGCGCGTCCACCCGCGTGTTGCGGAACGTGACGCCGCCTGCCGCGCCGTAAACCGGGACCGTGTTCGTCATGGTGCAGTGGTCGAACACGAGCGTGCCGCCGTCGAACATCAGGAAGGTGCCGTTCGTGACGGCGCAGTTGGCGAGCGTATACGTGTCCGCCCGCTCGTAGACGAAGTAGGAGCTGGTCGCCTCGCCGTAGAGCGACTTGATGTTGCCGAGCGTGCCCGTGGTGCCCTTCCGCGCGCCGATCTGCAGATAACGGTAGTTCGTGCCGCCCGCCACGGCCAGCTGGCCGCTCCACGTGTTGTCGGTGGAAGTGATGCGCAGATGTCCCTCGTTCAGGCGGATCCGCCCAGACCCCCTCAGCGGGCCCGCCAGCACGACCGTAGAGGAGTGCCCGTCCTTCGCGTTCGCGTTGACCGTGACGTTCGTCTGCACCGTCAGCACGCCGGAGAACGTCCCGATTGCGCTCACGGTGTTGTTGCCCTCGTTGAGCGTGGACGTCTTCTCGACGACCACGGCGGTGGGCATCGTCTTCGTGTCCCACAAGTTCAGCGTGCCGCCTCTCAGGACGAACTGGCCTTTGTTGCCGGACGCGCCGCCGCCGTTTCCGCCCAGGACCGTGTACGTCGCCCCCGAGAGTATGTACACCTTCTCCGTCCCCTTGAAATTCAACGTGGAGATGCACAGCTGCTCGTTGATGTTCGAGGCGCTCAGGTTGTGGTTCAGCAGGTTGACCGTGCCGATGTCGATGCGATGGGGGCCGCACATCAGACAGTCGGCGCTGTCCATATTCACGGTACCGATTGACCTGTTGGTGAGTCCCGGTCCGGTGTTGGCGAGCGCGCCCATGCCCTTGTAGCCCGTCCCGTAGGGATGGATCGTCGGAAGGTTGCCGCCGGCGAGGCTGCAGCCGTTGAGGTCGAGCGTCGCGCCGGGCTTGACGGTGACGTCCTTCCGGCCAAGCGCCTGCACGTTGTTCGGCGTAAGCCTGAGGATACCCTCGTACACCCCCGAGTCGGCGAGAACATTGGTATAGGCCGTCCGGAACACGTTCGTCGCGCCGAGGACGAGCGTCCCGAGGCCGTACTTGCGGAACGTGGCGCCCTCCATGCGCAGCGGCACGCTGCTTGTGGCCGTCATGCCCTCGGCGACCTGCAGGCTAAAGTAGACGACATCGGCGCTGTTCGTGATGATCGCACCCGGCGCGCCGTTGATGGTGACGCCGTTTCCGTTGAACGTGATGCCGCCCACGTCCACCTCACCCGACACGGTCACGGTGCAGCCGTCGTCCGCGAACACGGCCGTCGAGCCGGGAATCCAGGCTGTCGTGCCGTTGTTCCAGTTGAGGCTCGTGGCGTCCCACGTGCCGTCGCCGCCGCTCCACGTGAGCGTGTCCGCGCCGGCCATCGCCGCAGCCAACCCAACTATCATCGCAACTATTTTCTTCATCTTCATTTCTCCTTTTCTTAACCTACCACCCATAACACACAACACCTAAAGCCTAACAGCTAAAAGCCAACACCTAAAAGCTAAACTATCGAATCATCAACGCGGCGCCCTTGACCTTCTCGTAGCGCATGAACTTCGACGGATCGAGCACGCCCGCGCTCACGCGCACCTGGTCGATGGTGCCGTAGATGTACGCGCCCGCATTGCCCGTACCGCCCAAGGAAAAGCCAAGGCGGTTTCCGTTCAGGGGCGGCACGTCGAGCGTGCCATTGATGGTTGCCGTGTCGCCAAGCTGCTCGTAGTCTAGGTACACCTTGGCTACAATCTGCTCGCCGTCCGTCGAATCGACCGTAATCGCCCAATGATGCCATGCTCCGTCCCCGCCGTCGAACCCACTGGGAACAATGCCCCCGGCGCGCTGTGAATCAAGCGTGCCGTCGCTCTTGACAGGAACACTTGAGAATTGCAGTTTGACATCGCCGGACTTGCTGGTGGACTTCCACAGGCACCACACGAGCGAACCGCCGGCGGCGTCGCTCTTGACGCACCGCACGAGATTGACGCCGTTCGAGAGATTCGTGAACTTGGCGAAGAACTCGACGGTGACCGCCTTGCGCTCAAGAAGCGTGGCGTTCTTCCAGTAGAGCGAACTGCCGGCGAACTGGACGGCATTGCCGCATTCAACCTTGTTCGTGCCGTTCTCACCGTCTATTACGTACCATCCGCCGCGAGACTTCACGATCTGCGGCTGTTCGCCGCCCTCCAGCGCCCCTGCCACGCCCTCGTCTGGCGCGATGGCGCCTGTCTGGCCCGGCGCGTAGGGGTGTTCGGCGTCGTCGAACGTCACTGTCATCAGCTTCTCGTCCGAGCGCGTGGAAAGGAACTCGCCCGGGGTGAGCACGCGGCGCGTAATGCGCACGGCGTCGATCTTGCCCTGAAACGCCTGCGAGGAACTTGTGGAGGTGCCCGTGTTGAAACTACGGGATACGGCGCCGATCAAGAATGTCTCTCCCGCGCCGACGTCGGTGACAGGTAAGGACATGGTTGTCTTTTTGACAAATTTATAGTCTACATAGTGCGAGAACACGCTATTTGTCACGCCATCTTTCACGTCATAATCGTAGACGACGGCGGCGTGGTGCCACTTTCCGTCGTTGACCGTCCACGATGAAGTATGGTCTACCAAATTATTATATCTCGTTTTAAAGCCTCGGGCCAGGACCTTGCCGTTGGTGACGCCCCATTTCAGGAAAGGACAGTGGATGAACGTGTCCATCTCCGCCGTGCTGGCGGCCTCCGTCTTGAACACGCATTCGATGGTGAAGTCTCCCTCGGGCAGACGGCAGATCGGGTCGGGAACGTTGATCACGTCCGTGCCGGGTGCTGCCGCATTGCCAGGCTGTGCGGTGGGAATGTAAAGCGAGCCGAAGTTGGCGAAGAGCGTGGCATCCATGCCGAGCGTATCGCCCCACGTGTCGTCCGTCGACAGGGTCGGGCGCAACTCTTCCGTCAAATGGTCGGCGTTGCCCGGGGTGGCGAACATGTACCAGCGGGGAATGAAGGGATTGTTGTAGGCGGCGTTGTGGATGTTCCAGTTCCGCGCATTCCACATGTAGTTCGTGCTGTTGCTGCCGACTGTCTGCTGGCAAGGCACGACGTATTGGCGGGAGAACCCAAGCCCCCTGGCCGCGCTGTCGAAAGTGAGCATCAGGGCCGTGTCGTCGTCGGCCGGACCATCCGCGAGCGGCACGAGGAATTGGTTGTCTGAGAGCGTCGTGTCGGAAATGCGCACCTCGGCGATGTCGCCCCAGAACGTGCGAGCCCCACCGCCCTGGAACGGTTGGCAGCCGATGGCGAGCGGGAGAGTGCCGCTGAGTTTCCAGGCCTTCCAGTTGCCGTATGTCATGCCGCCGCAGCAGACCCCGTCGATGAAATAGGCGGCGGTAATCGATTTGTTCGCGTTGTAGTGCAGGGTCAGCGCCAAGTGGTGCCATCTGCCGTCAAAGAGCGACGGCAAGTCCTTCACATAGCTGTTCGCGGTGACAGTCGAACCATTGTTCAGCTTATCGGCGTCGCTGGTGTTCACGAAGTTTCCGCGTACATACGGGACGCCGCCGCTGGCAATGTTGTCGGCACGGTAGACCGCGAAGAACCAGCCCTCGTAGCAGTCTTTGCCGAACTGCACGAGCGGGAACATCCTGTCGCTCCGGTTCGCGGCCTCCGGTGGAATGCGCATGATCACCTCGATCGTGGCGTTGGACAGGACGAACGCCTCGTTGAAGGGAATGATCACGCCGCCCTGCTTCTTGTTGCCTTCCCAGTGAAGCGACTGGCCACCCGCGTAGACGATGCCGGTCTTCTGGTCGACGATACGCGGAGCGATCTGCTGGAAAAGATTTGTCACCACGGGCATCTGGCTTTCGTCGCTACCGTACGAGGGATTCCCGCCGTAGTTTGCAATCGACACGATCGTGCCGTCCGTTGCGCGGGGCGTGCCGTCGGGCAGGCCGTCGGCCGTCACGGCCACGTTGGGCACGTTCGCCCCCTCGCCGTTGAACCGCCACCAACCGACAACGCCGGCGGACGCCGTGCAGCAAAACACCGCACAGAGGCCGCCGAACAAGATGTTTTTCGTCATTGTCGCGCTCCTTCCTCTCGGCGCATACCGCTCTCGCAGCGCGCCCTCCCTGGCACATTCCAAGATTACGTGCCGTTATCATACCATAGTCCGCCCTTTTCTGTGAAGCAGAAAATCTCCATGGAATGTTGCCAATGTGGAAATGTTGCCAGTGTTGCCAATTTCCAATTGGGCATTGATTATTGGAATTGAATAGTGGCAACACTGGCAACATCTTCATTTGGTCAGAAGGGATAGAGCACTTTGGCCTTGTCGTAGGTGGCAGGTTCGGTCATGATCGGCTCGCCGGCGACGCCCCAGGCGTTGAGCGGACGCACCTCGAAGGTGACGCTGTCGTGGTCGTTGGGGATCTCGAAGCGCCCGAAGAGGCACGTCACGTCGCCCGTGTCGTACTTCTCCGGCCAGTAGCACTTCGGCGAGTAGACGCGCTTCGTGGCGACGATGCGCGTGACGAGCGCCTTGCGGAGCACCGCCCGTACCTCGTAGTCGTACGCGCGCGGCGTCGTGGCGGTGGACTGCGCAGGCGGGAAGCGCACCTCGATCTGCACGAGCTTCTTGCCGGAACGATCGCTCCCCGCGATTTTCCGCGCCGTCGCCTTCGCGCCCGGCGCGAACTGCGGTGCGGGCACGCCCTTCCCGCGCGCCTCGAAGGACGCGCTGCCGTCGTTCGGCCACTTGATGACCCACGGCGCGGCCACGGGCTCGCCGCCGTGGATCACGTCCACGCGGTCGACGACGATCCGGTCGGGCCAAACGGTGAGGAACAGCGCGTGCGAGCCGTCGGGGATCGTGTTGATCTGCGCCATCTGCTGCGGCGGGTCGCTGAGCGCGGCGTCGCACGAGCAGCGTCCGTTCTCCCGCCCCGCCGCCGTGAGGAGCGTGAAGAGCGCGGGCGACTGGATGGCCGTGAACGCGCCCTGCCAGAGCGACAGCTCCTCCGTCGCCGTGCGGTGCTTGTGTCCGTTGAACGAAATCGCGTTCGGGTGCTTCGCGAGGAGAGCCGAGGTGCGTCCGGAGTCCTGTCCGGTCTGCGTGGGGCCGCCCACCGTGCCGCGCGGGATCTTGTGCTGCACGTAGAAGAACGGCTTCACGCGGTCGAACGTGTTCGTGGCGAAGAACTCCTCCAGCCCCGGGATGTGGAGCGGGTCGGCGTAGCGCATGCCGTCCTCATCGAGGTTCACGAGGTGCGCGAGCACGAAGTCGAACCCCTTCACGCGCTTGCGCATGATCGGCGCGAAGTCCTCGTCGAACGCGGCCTTCCACTGCTTGGCGCGGTCGTTGAGGACGATGTCGCCGCGCTTCAGCAGCCAGTCGGGGTAGGTGCCGTGTTCCTTGTAGTATTTGAGCGTACCCGTGTAGAACGTCGGCTCGGTGTCGTGGTCGCCGTAGACGAACAGCTTCTCGACGTGCTCGCCGTCGGAGCGCTTGTTGCCGGGGAACACGGCGCGCCAGATGTCGCCGAACGCGCGCAGCTCGGCGACGGTGCCGTTCTGCGTGAGGTCGCCGCAGGCCACCACGCCGTCGGCCTTGCGCGCGTCCATGTACTTGAGCGCGTCGCGCAGCACGTCCGAGCGGTGCGGATCCGACGGCAGGAGGTGGATGTCGCTGATCACCCCGAACCGCGCCAGCGGCTCCTCCGCCCACGCCATGGATGCAGTCGCCACCACCACTGCGAGAATTCTTACGAACCGTAATCTCACTTCCGTCCTCATTTAACCACCTTGAAACGAAGTTCGTCCGCGTCGAAGATGCCCGTGCCCACGGCGACGCCCTGCTCCATCCAGAACGCGCCTTTCTCGCGACGCCCCTTGTGCTCGTATTCGCGCGCGGGGTCGAGGACGGGACGCACCGTGGTGCGGTTCTGGCGCGAACGGCCGGTCGCGACGACCACGCGCACGTCCTTCAAGTCGACGTCGCTGTACTGGAGCACGACGACCTCGGGCGTGTCGCAGAGGACGTGTCCCACGGCCGATCGCCAGAACGCCTCGTCCTTCTTCCGCTCGGCGACCAGCTTGCGGAAGTAGTCCGTATGCTTCTCCGAAAACGCCGTAAGGTCGCACGAGAACCCGACCGGCCCGCCCGAGGCGAATGCCGCGACGAAGTCCGGCGCCACCGAGCGCATCTCGCGCCACCAGGCGTCCTCGGTGACGAGCAGGCGCTCGTCCTTGCCGGAGTAGTTTGGCTGCAGGCCGGTTGCGCTCCGCGCCGTGATCCATCGCTCGATCTTGCGCGGCGGCAGACGCAGCATCGTCTCCTTCGCGATGCGCAGTCCGTAGATCGGGCTCTGGTTGTCGCTGAGCCAGAAGCTGTCGAAGTCGCGCGCCCAGCCGAGGTCCATCATCAGGCCGCCGCTCGCGCATCCGCCGAGGTAGATGCCGGGATGGCGCGCGCGCACCTCGCGCAGGAACTGGCGGTAGCCGGCGTTGTAGTCCGCGAAGTCCTTGCCGAAGTCGTCGATGTGCGCCTCGCAGTTGAAGTCGAACTTGATGAACTCGATGCCGTACTTCTTCACGAGGTCGTCGATCGCGGCGTGCAGGTGGCCGCGCGCGTCGGCGCGCGTGAAGTCGAGGAACTTGGCGCCGTGCTGCACGCAGAAGTACTCGGGGTGCTTCTGCATGACCTCCGAGTTGCCGGCGGCGGTCTCCGCCTCGATCCACAGGCCGAACTTCATGCCGGACGCCCGCACCGCCTTCGAGATGTCCACGAGGCGTCCGCCGAGCCAGCCGTCCGGACGCTCCTTCCAGTCCCCGCGCGTGGAGCCCCAGTCGCCCTTCGGACCGAACCAGCCCGCGTCGATCACGAAATACTCGAGCCCGAGCTCGCCGGCCCGCTTCACCTGCTTCATCACGAAGTCGTAGTCCAGCTTGTCGAACCGGCAGAGCCAGGTGTTGTAGAGCGACGGGTTCCGGCTGCCCGGCCAGGTCGCGTTCCACCAGGCGTGGAGCTTGTGGCAGTCAAGGTCGGTCTTGTTCGTGAAGTCGTAGAAGACGACCTCCGGCAGCGCGACCGACTCGCCCTTCTTCAGCTCGTAGCGGAGATGGCGCGAGTTCATGCCGACCTGGACGACGGCATGCGCCTTCTCGCCCCCGCCGGGCATCATCGTGGCGCGCATCTCCCACATCGCGTCGGACATCAGGTGGAACACGCGTCCTCGCTGCGTCTGCGCGTTCCAGAGCGCGAGCATCGGCGCGGCGCCGTACGCGGTGCGCATCCCGCCGCCGCGCGCCTCCACGCCCGTGTGGAGCGGCTGCCACGCGCCGCGGCTTTCGTTCATCCACGTGTTGGCCTGGGTGTAGACCTCGAAATCGCCGCCCTCGAAGCGGAAGGAGTCCAGCAGGCACGTCGCGACGAGCGTCTTCTCCGACAGGTTCCGCACCACCGTGCGGCGGCGCGTGACGCCCGCCACGCCCGTCTCCACCTCCGTCTCGACGCGGATGCCGTTCTCGTCGGCCGCAAAACCCTTCTCGGTCTTGCGCACCGCGCCCTCGAAGAGGCCGAAGTCGGTGTAGATGTCCCACATCTCGCGCCCGTTCCCCGCCTCCGCCGCGACCGCGCCGCACAGCGCCGCCGCGAGAACCGTTCCGAACCGTAATCTCATTTTCTTGCCTTCCTTAACGTGCCATCACGGATGCCGCCACCTGTTCGGCCTCCTTCTGGCGGACGGGAGGCTTGTGATGGTAGGTGTCGCTCCAGTTCTGCTCGCGGTCGAGCGGGTCGAGAAGCGCGAAGAGGTCGTCGGTCGCGATGCCGCCGAGCCGCTTCACGACGTCTGCCGCCGCCGCGTTGAGCGCGCGGGCCTTCTCGGTCCGCTTCGCGTCCTTAAGCGGCGTGGAGGTCGTCCAGACGATGCGCGCGGACGGTTGCTTCTCGCGGATCAGCTTCAGCGCCGCCTCCAGTCCCTTCGCCCAGTCGTCCGTCGGCGTGCCGAGGGAATGGAGACCGTTGTTGAAGTGGACGACGTCGTACTTCGCCTCGTCGAGGCAGAGCGCGAGCCGCTTCAGGTAGCCGGGGCTCGTCACGCAATACGACGACACCCAGTAGCTCACGTTCATCTTGCCCTCGAGGATCTGCGCCACGCCGCGCTGGTAACCGTTGCAGATCGAGTCGCCCACGAGCAGCACGCGCGGCAGGCGGCGGTTCTGGTCCGTCAGGTGATAGCCGTAGTAGATCGACCACTCCGTGTTCTCGTGCCCGCGCATGTTCGCCGACACGGGACATTCGACCGACTCCTCCGGCCGCCCGTTTCCTGCGGCCACCGCCGCGCACGTCGCGGCCACCGCCGCGAGAATTATTCCGATTTTTGCTGTCATTTTTTACCTTTCAGAAAAGCGTTAACGTTGCGATAGCGAATGCCGCCGTCGATGTCCGCATCGACACCGCGATAAAGGACTGTGCGTTCCGTGACATCCCCGAATCGCTCGCGAACAAGCCTAATCTTCTCCCTGTCGGCAAGATGGCGAAACTGCTGTTCGGTGACCTCACCGGAATGTTTGATCTCAAAAAGCCGACATGTGCGGTGGACGTTGTCACAGACGACCATGTCGAATTCGCCGACATCAAATTGCAGCTTGAACACGTCAAATCCCTCGAACGGGTTGGGGGATGCCGGAAACGCCAGACGCGTCTCGATCAGGACGATATCCTCCAGCATCCGGCCCTTGACGTCGTCCAGGATGCACTCGACGAGTGCCTTCGCCTTCGTCCCGGCGAGCCGATTGAATCCACTGTCGCGCCCGAGCGCGAAAACGAGCGCCTGCGCCTGCGCATAGCGCAATCCGGGCTGCACGAACGCATCTCGCGAAATGGGCGGCCCCTCAATCGTCCGCAGTTCCACCGGCACGAGCAGATCAAGCGCGCGAAGATACTCCCGAATCTCCCGTACGTGCGATTCGGTCAATGCGACCAAACGACGCTCCTTGTCCCTGATGTCAAGGATGTCCTTCAAACGCGCCGTGACGGCATCGACGTCCACAGAGGCATACACGTCGAGTGAGCGCGCGGGATCTGTCGATTTCATGAGCAAGTCGGCGGCAGATCCAAGATCATGCGATTTGAACCGGCGCGTCAAGACATCGAGGACAAACCTGTGGTTGATGTCCTCCACCACCCGGTTGATCGCATCCGTGAGCTCTCCCGCGTCGTAAAGCTCTTTCAGGTGGCGGAAATGCCCTCCGGCCTCCAGTCCCTTCAGGGAATGCTGGATGTTCCGCGCAATCGCGGTGTCGATGTAGAACCGCGTCGTCTCGTCGTCACGGAAGGAAGCCTCTTCGCGGCGGGCGTCGGGATGCCCGAAACGCCGATCGCCGATCTTGAAGGTTCCTCCGAACTCGATGTAATCGTCGATGTCGTCCGTGCCCAGAAGCCGTGCATGCTCGTGAAACGGAATGAACGTGGTGTGGAGCAGTTCCGCGCGGTCGTACAGTTCCTCGCGCGAGGCAAGCCAGAAGCCGAGCGAGTCCGTGCCCGACAGCACGATTTTCATGCCAACTGCGGCATGGACATCTGAAAAGAGCGAGGCACTGTCGATGAAATTCCCGAGAAGCGTGACCTCATCTATGTACACAAGATCGATTCCGTTCGCGTGAAGCCTCTTGATATCCCGATTCAAGGCGGCTAGCGTATCTCCAGTCCCGACCTTGACGTATGCGGCATGCCCTCGAAGTTCGTCGGGGAGAGATAGTATCGACTGCCGGATCATCGTCGTCTTGCCCGTCCGCCGGAGCCCGTAGATGATAAAGACCCTGGACGTTCGCGGCCCCCTGATGTACGCTTCAATGCGCGGGAAGGCATCACGCGTCAGAAGGCCTCTCGCCTCCTCGGCGAACTCTAAAAGCGACTTCCCGGTACAGACATTCGTTTCGTAGACATCGCCCGCCTTCTTAATCTCAAGCGAGAGGGGATTCTCGGCAACCGCTTTCCCGCGCATCAAAGCCAACTGGCGTCTCACCGCCGCCACTTCAGTTGCACGCAAATATTTGCTGCGATAACGCCCATGTTCTTTCCATTGAAGATAGTAGCGAACCGTGCCACGAATCGTTTTTGCTGAAACGCTTCCTCCGTGCGAAAGAACAAGTTCCTTCGCCCATTTTTCAATTTCCTCTTCTGTCCGTTTCTCGGTCATGGTTGATTCTTTCGCGAAAAGCAACCATATTATAAACCATAATAAACCATCCTGTCAACCACCGGTCTCACTTGCCGACGAACAGTTCGTCGTCCACGAAGAGCGGGTTCTGAATGACCGGCGTGCGGAAATAGGTCAGGGTATTGTCCTCGTCGGCGAACTCCGTGAGCAGCACCTCGGGATCGTTGGGACCAATGCACCAATCGGAGGCAATCACGTTCGCGCGCGTGGCGATCGCCGTGCCGCAGAGCGCGGAGCGCCCGCCGTCCGCGTTCGGCTTGAACACGAGCTGCGCCGGGTCGAGCCTGATGACCGTGGCGGCGTCGAGGGGATGCGCCTTCTCGAAGGTCTTCACGCGGTTCGTGTCGAGCGCGTAGAGGAGCGGACCGCGCATCACGGCGAAGCGTCCGCTCTGGCGCTTGCGCCCCTTCACGCAGCGGATCTCCATCGGGAGGTCGATCGCGACGACGTCGCCCTTCTTCCACACGCGCGGGAGCGACATCATCTCGCCGGGCGCGCACGGATACGTCACGAGCTTGCCGTTCACCAGCACCTTCGGCTCCTTGCACCACTTTGGCAGGCGAAACATGAACGCGAACTGCGCCGGACGCTCGGGATCGAGCGTGTAGAAGACCTTCCCGGACACCGGATAGTCCGTGTCGCACGTCACCCGTACCTTCGCTGTGCCGACATCCAGCTGCGCAGTGGACGCCTCGAAGAGATTGGCGAGAATCGCGCCGTCCTTCTCGTAGTACACGTATCCCGGCAGGCGTCCCATCGCGCGGCGGAAGTTGTTGGGACAACAATAACTGTCCGATCCCCAATATTTGCGGTGACCGTTGATCGGCGTGTAGTAGCGCAGGCGCCGCCCGTCACGGCTCTGCGCGGCGGGAAGCGCGTTGAGCGCGAGGCGTTCCATGAGGTCGCCGAGCTGGGCGGCGTCTCCTTGCCCCAGGCGCAGGAGACGGTCGTAGAAGAGGAACTGGTACGTGATAAAGCACGTCTCGCCCACGTCGCCCTCGCCGTCCTGGTCGTCCGTCCAGCACTCCGCAATGCCGCCCGTGCCGTCGATGAGCAGGCCGTCGTTGTGCGTCATGTGGTCGAGGGCTCGGAACGAGGTGCGCAGGAGCTTCGGGTTCGCCTCCTGTCCGTACAGCTCCAGCTGTTCAAGAACCGTGCCGAGGTACCCGTAGGCCTGACCATAGTACATTTTGCCGCGGCCCAGGACGATCGGCGCGTTCCAGTCCAGAAGCGCGCGCTCGTTCCGCGCGAAGTCCAGGTATTTTCTCTCGCCCGTGGCGGCGGCGAGGCGGATGAAGCCGTGCCCGAGCCCGAGGGTCGTCTCGCGGTCGGTGATGAAGTTGAACTCCCAGCCGTCGGGAAGGCTCGTCCAGTTACGCATGATGTAGTCGGCCGCCTTGCGCGCCGCCTCCAGAGACCGCTTCTCGCCGAACAGTTCCCAGTCGCTGACGAGTCCCTGCAGGATGAAGCCCATCTCGTGGAGGTCCCAGAGCGCCTTGAGACACGCCCCCGGGGCAAAGTAGCCGATGTAGCCGTCCTCGCCTTGCGTCTCGACGAGGACACGCGCGATTTCGTTCTTCCGTGCCGTCACGGCAGGATCGCACATGTATTTTGCGAGGTACGCCGCGCCGTCGAGGAACTTCCCCAGTCCGATGAAGCCGCCGCCGGACTTCTTCTCGCGGAACGGCTTGAAGAACGCGCCCTCCAGGTCGATCTTCATCAGGTTGTTCGTGGCGGTGAGCGCCACCCGGCGACCGAGCGGGCCGTTGAGCCGCACGCGGTCCACCGGCACCGACCGCCATTCGTCGTTGCGGTGCATCCCGAGGTCCGCGGCCGGCGCCGCGCAACACGCGACCGCCGCAAGGATCGTTCCAAGTTCTGCTCTCAGTTTCATGATCTCCTTCTACTTCTTCTCGAACGGCGTGTCGCCAGAGATGCGGATGCCACCGGGCGCACGCACTTTCACAGGGCGATGCGCTTGATTGCCACGCAGCGTCAGCGTCCCCTTGCCGTCGGGATCGAAGAAATTGAAGTCCATGCGCGACTCGCCGTCGAACACGCAGTTCGTCACGGTGATGTTGTGCACCGTCGCGTAGAGCGGCGTCCCCTGCACCGAGCGCGACCAGCGCCACATCGTGAGGATCGGTCCGATGCTTTTCACGTTGTTGAACACGATGTCCGCGCTCGCATTCCCCCCGACGATCGCGCCGGGGACCGTCTTCACGACGTTTTCCACCCGGATGTCGATGACGGGATAGTCCTTCGGCGGAATCTCGGGATGGACGAGACGCGCCCATTCGCAGTTCTCCCAATAGCACGCGATCGAGCGCTTGCAGTTCATGCGGATGTTGCGGAACGTGACGTTCCGGATGTCCGCGCGCGTCTCGCCGTCGTCCTGAAGGAACAGGAAGTTGATGCCCTCCGGACTCTTCCACACGCCGTGCTTGTGCGTTGGTGCGGTCATCGACACGTATTCGTTCGTCCCGAGCGGCATCGGGAAGACCGTGTAGACGTTCTTCCCCACGTTGAAGATGTCGCAGCGCTGGAGCTTCATGCCGGGATGCCACTCCTTCCAGCAGCCCGTGATCACGCGTGCGAAATTGCACTTGCCGCCGTCCTCGTCCACGATGTTCTCGACAAGCCCGTTCTCGATGGAGCCCATCACGGGCGTGAAGCCGCCCGGCCACTCCCCCGCGTTGACGGCGATGCCGTCGTCCAGCGTGCGCAGAACGCCGTTGCGCACGACGAAGTTCCTGCCGCGGTTCAGGTGGATTCCGTCCTTGCCCCCGCGGATCACGAAACCGTCAACGACGATTCCGTCGAAATCAACGGCATGGTAGCAGTATTGCGACCGCTCGAAATCCGTGCACGTGAGATTCCGGCACTCCACGTTCTTCACGCGGTAGAACGAGATGTGGCCGTTCAGCCCCGGCGCGTTGGAGTTCGGATCGGGCTCCTTCTCCATCTTGTTGACGCGGATCTCCAGATTGCGCACCACGATGTTGGAGTCGCACCCGTAGTTGTATGCGCCCCGGTTCACGAGAACGTGCTGGTACGGCTTCATCTTCTTGAGGACCGTTCCGGGCGCGAAATCGAGCGTCGTGTCGCTGTCGATGTACACGTTCCGGTCAAGACCGTAGACGCCGGGCTTCGAGACCCGCACGGTCCTTTTGCCGCCGTCAAGCGCCGTCTGGAGAGCCCTCGCGTTCACCGCGGGCGCGGCATCCGGCGAGAACCCGAACGCGGCGGGATCGACCACCTTCTCCGACTCAGCAGTTGCGCCGCGTGCGGCCAGGAGGGCCATGAGCACGACCGCAACCGCGACAGACGGCCTTGCCTTCATGCGAGCCGCCCTCCGCCTATCGCATGATGATGCACGTGCCGAGCGAGATGCGTTCGCCGACCTCGCCCACGTCCCAAAGCCCCGCGTTCGAGCCCTGCACAAACGTCCGCGTCGCCTTGTCATAGAAGTACGGATTGCCGTCGTCGGCGATCACCGGGATGTAGTCGCGCACGAGCGCGCCGTTCTGCCAGATCTTCAACGAATAGACTCGTGCCTTCGTGTAAGCCGCCGCCCCGTTCGAGCTGTGTCCAAGCGCGAACATGTAGAGCGTCTGGCCGTGATCCACCTCGGTGAAATCGGCATTTGCCGTATGCGTGAACGGCGTCGCACCGCCCTCGATGGCAAGCGTCTGGCTCTTCGCGCCCAGATTTGCCTCCACACGATACCTCTGGCCCACGACATAGTAGAAGCTTGGACGTATCAAGGCAGTTCCAACACACATATTGGCCCTGTTCGTGCCCACCATATCGCTGGCGGTGGTGGATATCGCGTAACACCTGCGTGTCGCGCCGTAGGAGGTGTTGTCGAACGAGGCAAGTACATGTCGATCATTGCCTGATGCGTAAGGCAACTCCGTCCACATCACATCCCCCGCCACTTTGAGGCCGGGGTTGCCGAGGATGCCCGTGTCGATGTAGGCGCCGCCATCCGAGCCGAGATAGGAGAGCTTGTACTTGGGGTACGTCGGCGTACCGGCGGGCGGCCCGACAAGCCCTGCGGCGGATGTGATGCCGCCGTTGCGGGAGAAGTAGCAAACATCGTTCTCGCGATCATAGAGGACGCCCTGGCCGCCCTTGATGCCCGGCACGAAGTCGCGCACCAGCACGCCGTCCTGCCAGATTCTCATCGAATAGAGGCGCACTTTCGAGTAGTCCCCCGAACCAGACCCGAAGTTCTCCCCGAAGATAAACATCGCATGTGGCGTTGTATTCACCGCCGTCTGGTTGTCGTTCGTAGTGATGGTGCCGAACGGACCTGTCACGGAATACGTCTGCGAATTGGCATGGACATCAGAAACGACCGTGTAGTCCGTGTTGGCGGCGTATGCGGTGCCGTCGATTATCAGCGTACTGCTGCCAGACCTGAAATACATCTCGCCATTGGCACCTGACGCGATATGAAAATACTGGCTATTTTTGTTTGCGCAGATCAGACGGCGGTCTTGGACCGCCTTCCACTGGAAGTGCGCCTCGATCTTCGTCTCCGGACGCCCATAGAGGCCGGTGTCGATGTAGGTGGAGGCGGTGCCGTCGGACTGTATCCACTGCGCAAAGTAATCCGGCTTGCCGCGCGCGAAACGCGGTACGTTGGCCTTGAAGGGTGTCGCCGTGGCAGAACAGCAGAACACATTGTTCACGTCCTCCCAAAGGCCGTAGACGCCGTTCGAACAGGCTGGACGATAGTCGCGAACAAGATCGCCGTTCTGATAAATTTTCAGCCAATACACACGCGCCATTGTCATGCAATTCACGCCATCTTCCCGCGTGCCGTGGCCCAACGCGAAGAGATAGAGCGTCTTGCCGGAACTAACAGCGGCGTAGGATTGGCTCGCCGGAAAGGAATAGGGAGCCGTGCCATCCACGCCGTCGGCGGTAAAAATTTGCGAAGACGCGCCAAGGTCCGAGGTGACGCGGTATCTCTGGCCTATGTTATATTGCCATGCGGTCAGATTGTTCATTTGCTCGCCGTAATGAAAGAAGGGATATCTGTTGCCGCTCATGGAGATCGGATAGCACCTCCAGGACGTGCTCCCGTTGTTGATCTTGTCGAAAGAACCAAGAATGTGCTGGTCGGCTGAGGTCACCAGATTGGTTTCCGTCCACATGATCTCAGCTTCGACCCTGAGGCCGGGGTTGCCGAGGATGCCCGTGTCGATGTACTGCTCGCCCGTGGACTCGCAGTAGGCGATGTCGAGATCGACGCCGGCGGCGACAGCCGCCGCCTCGTCGGCAAACGACGGCGCAAACGCCATCACCGCCACTGCCAGGGCGAGAAGCCGCGTCATCGTGCCCGCTCTCTCGTATTCTTTTGTCGTTCTTGCCATTTCTGCCTCCTGTGTCTATCGACGGAAAATATTCTACCACCACGACCGTAAAAAATACGCAAAATTATGATGTAAAAAATACGCAAGCACCTTTTACGGCATTCTGGCAAGCGCGTTCGCGAATTTGTGGTATACTATGCCTCATGACAGGCAATTGCAAGATACCATACGGGATCTCGTCCTTCACCCGTCTGCGCGAAGAGGGATACTACTACGTCGACAAGACGGCGTACATCCGCACGCTTGAGCTGTGCGGTCCGTTTCTTTTCTTCGTGCGCCCGCGCCGGTTCGGCAAGTCGCTGTTCATCAGCATGCTCGAAAGCTACTACGACGTGGCCGCGAAGGATCGTTTCCAGGCGTTGTTCGGCGATCTCGACATCGGCAGGGAGCCGACCGAGAACGCAAGCCGCTACCAAGTGCTGACGATGGACTTCTCGCAGGTGAACAGAGGCGCGGACAGGACGCTTCAGGAACGTTTCGAGAGATACATCGGCGACTGCCTCGATGCGTTCATGTTTCGTTATGGCGACAAGTACGACGAAGATTTCCGCAGGGCGTTCGCGGCTGCGGACGCAGCCAGCAAGTTCACCAAACTTGTGACTTATGCCCGCAACAAAGGCTACCCGCTTTACCTCTTCATCGACGAGTACGACAACTTCACGAACGCGATGCTCCGCGCGGAGGGGAACGACAGCTACGAGGCCATCACGCACGGACAGGGCTTCTACCGCGAGTGGTTCAAGGCGTTCAAGGGCAACTTCGACCGCATTTTCATGACAGGCGTCTCGCCCGTCACGATGGACGACCTCACGAGCGGCTTCAACATCGCCTCCAATATCTCGCAGGACATGGCGTGCAACGCCATGATCGGCTTCTCCGAGGCGGAGGTGCTGAAGATGTACACGGATTTCAAGGGCACGGGCCTCTACACCGAGGGCGAGCCGTGCGACTGGGTGCGCGCCATCAAGCCGTGGTACGACGGTTACTGTTTCGCGGAGGAGAAGCGCGGCAAGGAGAGCGTGTTCAACAGCGACATGTCGCTCTACTTCCTTCAAGCGCTCGTCAAGACCGGTAAACCCCCGAAGAACTGGGTGGACCGGAACATCGCGACCGACTACGCGAAGCTCCAGGTCATCGCCGACATCCAGCGGCGCATCGATCCCGAACGGGCGGAGGATATTCTCCCCCCGACGGAGACGCTTGCCGCCAACGGGGAAATCGCCTTCCCGCTCGTGGAGTCCTTCTCCGCCGACCAGATCCAGAACCCCGACAACTTCCTCTCGCTGTTCTACTACTACGGCATCGTCTCGATGAAGGAACGCCGCCGAGGGGCCGACTGGTTCCACATCCCGAACGTCTGCGTCAAACGACAGGTGTTCGACTACCTCCGTCTCCACTACACGCACACACGTTCGCCGAACTGGCAGGAGTGGGCGCGTCTCGCATCGGCGTTCGCATACGACGGCGAATGGCGTCCGTTCCTCGAACGCGTCGCCGCCGACTTCGCCGACACCAACCCCGTCCGCGGCGGCATTCAGGGCGAACACCGCATCCAAGGGTACATGCAGGCGGAGTTCGGCCATCTCGACTTCTACGACCTCGCGCCAGAGATGGAGCTTGCGCGCGGTTTCTGCGACTTCTGCCTCTTCCCGGAACGTCACCGGTTCGGCGATGTGACGCACAGCTACCTCGTCGAGCTCAAGCACTCCGCGAAGGACGCCTCGGACGCGGAGCTGGCGGCAAAGTACGAGGAAGGCGTCGCGCAGCTCGCCAGATACCGCGCCGACAAGTCCGTGCCGTCGCTCGCTCACGGCACGACGCTCCACCAGATCGTGTTCCAGTTCAAAGGCTCGGAACTCGTCTGCCTGGAGCAGATCGCCGAAGAGGTCCTGTGAAAAGTGCCCATTAGCCAATCGCGGCCATGCCCACGATTCTCGTATTCATTCCCTTCTCGCGCCACATCTTCCGGCAGATGCTGGCCGGCGTGCACCGGTTCTACGGCGGCGCCGCGAAGGTGCAGATCGTCGAAGGCTGCGCGAACGCGGCGCGGCTGAGACATCTGCTGGAGTTCTGGCGTCCGAAGGGGTGCATCGTCGAGGCGAGCGAGGGGATCGGCATCTTCACCCGGCGGAACCTCTGCGGCGTGCCGACCGTGTACCTGGACCGCGCCTCCCTGAAAACGCCCGAATTCGACGTGGTGCAGGACTATGCGGCCGGTTCCGAGGCCGCCGCCCGCGAGCTCATCTCTCCCGCGATGGCGCACTACGCGTTCGTCGGCTACCACATCGCCACCACCTGGTCGCACGAACGCTGCAAGGCGTTCAGGGATGCCGTGAAGCTCAACGGACACCCCTTCTCCAGCTTCGAGCGGATCTTGCCGGAGGGCAGCCGCACGCAGGCGCTCCGCGAATGGGCCGCGGCGCTGCCGAAGCCCTGCGGCATCCTGGCCGCCAACGACGTGGTGGCGGAGGAGGTGCTGGCCGTCTGCACGAACCTGAACCTGCACGTGCCCGACGACGTGATGATCGTGGGCTGCGACAACGACGAGCAGATCTGCGAGCAGTCCGCCCCCACCATCAGCAGCGTCTGCCCCGACTTCGAGAGGAGCGGACACCTCTGCGCGGAGCTGCTGGACGCGCGCATCCGCAACCCGCGCATCCGCCCCCGGCGCCTGACGTACGGCATCGTCGGTCTCATCCGGCGCGGGTCGAGCGTCCCCGCGCTGAAGTCGAACTACCGCGTGATGGCGGCGGTGCGGGACGTCCGCACGCGCGCCTGCGCGGGACTGCGCGTGGCGGACGTGGTCGCCACGATGGGCTGTTCGACGCGCCTGGCCGAGATGCGCTTCCGCGAGGTGACGGGCAAGACCATCCGGGAGGCGATCGCCGACATCCGGATGGAGCGCGCCGTGGTTCTCCTCAAGGGCGGTGCCACGCCCATCGGCGACATCGCCCAGGCGTGCGGATACGGCACGGAGGCCGCGCTGCGCATTGCGTTCAGAAAACGCTTCGGACAGTCAATGCGCGCCTGGCGCGCCAACAGCTCCCGCTGACATTCTACACCAAACAGCGATCATTCCCGGAACAGGTCTTCGAGCGTCAGTTCGCTCTGGACATTCCCGCTGTATTGATTGTGATGCAGGCCATTGGACGTGATCAGGGTGAGATGGATGGATTTCCTAATGCCGCAAGCCGTCCGAAACGTTTCCCTGCGATTGATCATGCGTTCCAATTCCGCATTGTCCAGCGCATACTCCCCGCTCGTGTATTTCATCTCGCAGAGGTTGATGATGCCGTCCTTGCGGTCGAGGAGCAAATCGATCTGGACGCCCGGATGTTCCGGCGCCGTCCCTTGCTGCCGCCAGGCATAAACCTCCACGGCCACGCCCGAGATCCCCAGCGCCTCCTTGATCTGGCGCACGTGTTCAAGGCACAGGCGCTCGAAAGCAAGACCTCTCCAGGCGTTTTTCGTTCCTTCGGGCACATAAGCCGTCCAGTAGTTGTCGGAGAAGGGACTCTTCTCAGCCGCAAACTGCATGTGGAACAGGCTGAAGTTGTCGATCAGCTGATACAGGCTTCCGCGTCTTTTCGCCCCGACTACATGGTATTTCCGAATGAACCCGCACTCTTCCAACTCTTCAAGGCATTTCGTCACGTCTCCGCCGCTTTGCTTTCCGATCTCCGCAAGGATTTCATCTCTTGTCAGGCCATTTCGCCGCTTTCCAAGAGCAAGGACGATGTTCTTGTACAGACCTGGATTCTTGAACAGAGAGGAATACAGCTCTTCAAATTCGTCACAGAGACCTTCGTCCTTCGTGAAGAACAGTCGATTGATGTTTTGTTCGGCGCTCAAGCCCTTTGCGAGCTGGCTCCAATAATACGCCACGCCGCCAAGAGCCATGTAGCATTCCGCGATCTGACGCCTGTCGAGGCCGAGTCCCGCATCCTCAACATATTGACGGCTTTCATGCAGGGTGAACGGCTCAAGCCGGATTCGTTCGGAAAGACGGTTGTGCAGACCTTCCCGGCTATGGACGATCTTCTTCAAGATCCACGTCGTCGCCGAACCGCAGACAATCAGCAGAATGTCCGTCCGAAAGACTGCCCATCCATTCCAAAAACCTTCAAACGCCATGAGGAAATTCGACCTGAACGTATCCATCCATGGCATTTCATCCAGAAACACCACCTTTCTTCCATCTGGCTGTCCCGCAAGAAAGTTCCCAAGTTCAAAGAAAGCCTCCTGCCAATCATTCAGCGCGGGACAATCCCAATGCCCCTGCTGGCGTAACGAGAGGCGGAATTGCTTCAATTGCGCTTTCAAGCC
This sequence comes from Kiritimatiellia bacterium, assembly GCA_017427485.1. Lineage (GTDB taxonomy): Bacteria > Verrucomicrobiota > Kiritimatiellia > RFP12 > UBA1067 > RUG572. The sequence goes on along the minus strand of JAFRSR010000289.1, from coordinate 2,318 downwards.
ACCACGCTTCAAGCCAGAATGATGAAAGGCAAAAGCATGGTTGAACGCCTCGTTGACAAGATAGGTCTTACCGACGCGACGCCGCCCATAGATCGCAACCAATTGCGATTCTTTCGATTCGTATGCCTTTTTGAGCAAAACAAGCTCTTTTTTACGTCCAATCATCTCGCCTTCTCCTCTTGACGCCCCATATCATACCATAAACCATGCGTTTTGGGGAGACAAAACGCACAAACGGTGACTTCATCCGCCATAAGTCAATTTATCTACCTAGTTTTGGCGGAGCAAGTCATGCATCCTTGACGCTGGAGATCGTGCGCCTCTACCTGACCTCCACCGTCTTCTCTACGCCAGGGCCGAAGAAAATTGGATTGCCTCCGCCGCGAACACGGTTGTTTTCAAGAACGGCACGGCCCGTGAACGGCACGACGAAATGGAACGCCGCGCCGCGCATGGCCTCGCAGTCGTTGTCGCGGGCAATAAGCGTATGCGCGGGACCGCACTCGCCCCAATAGCCCGTGAGATCGTCATGCAGAATCGCCACGTTCCCGTTGCGGATACGATTGCGCTCAAAAAGGATGTCCGCGAACGCCGAAAGCCGGTTGTGCATGAAGTCGTGGAAGTGGTTGTCGTGGATCCACACCGTCGGGGTGTGCGAGACGTTGGCAACGTCGCAGCCGATCCATACGGCGGGGATGTCGCGGTCGAAGACGACGGCCGCGCGTTCCGCATCACGCCCAGGCTTCGGGAACTCCGCAACGACGGCTCGACCCAGCACCTGCTTCGCCGTTCCCTTGCCGCGCGAGAACTCCACCTTCTCGCCCACGCGGTACGGGAAGTAGCCCGTGTAGTTGAACCTCGGGATGTCAAGTTCCGCGCGACGTCCCTCGGCCTTGCGAAGAATCGTGTAGTTGCCATGGATGTTCATCACGTCGTCGAGGCCCCAGCAGATTTCGGATTCCGCGATCTCGATGCGTCCCTTCGTATCGACGAGAAAGATGGAATCCGCCGTAAGCGAGACGTGCGAACCCTCGTCCGGGCGCACGTTGTAGCGGATGATGCGGATGTTCTCGCACATCTCGGCCACGATGCCCATCGCGACGCCGCTGCGGACATCCACATCGGAAACCTCCACGTCGCGGCAGTCCGCGAACGCCATCACCGACCGCGTGCGTCCGCAGCCAAGCAGCAGGCAGAGCGGCTCGTTCAGCGGGAACGAACACTTCCCGGCGTTCTTCGGATGGGCGTCCTTGAAGTAGCGGAAGAACACCTTCCCGCCGCTGCGGTCCTCCGCCGCCACGGGATAGAACGTGGAGGCGAGCGTGTCCTTGTTGCGCTTGCACTTGGGCGTGGTGATGTACTGGATGTGGCAGTAGCGGAGCGCGTGCACCGAGATCTCGCGCTCGCGCGAGTCCGTGCGGCCCTCGTCCATGTCGAAGAATATCTCGCCGTCCTTCGTCTCGTACGGCGCGCTCCCCTTCGCGAACTGGCAGAGGAACCCCTCGTCGCTCTTCTCCGCGATCGTGAACTCCACGAGCGGCAGACGGAACACGCGCGACGTGAAGTTTCCGATCTTCACGCCGTCGCACCGCTCCACCACGAACGGGAACGAATCGCCGTGGAACATGAAGCTCGTGCCACCGCCGCGCAGACGGCCGGCGTGGCGTTCCCCTCGACCGGCCCCACCTCAACGACGCCCCCGACGGCGGCATGTACGGCCACCAACACGGCAGCCAGAATCGATCCTCTCATACACTGCCTCCGGCAATCGACATGTGATTCACATGCCATTAACGGCCGTGGGCGGGCTTGCGGCAGATGAGCTCGTCGATCACGCGCCCGACCTCGGCCTTCGGCACCTTCTCGGTCACGCGCAGGTGCGGACCGTCCTCCATCGGCGCCCACTCGTTCGTGCCATCCGTGCCCACCATGCTGTAGCGTCCGCGGCTCACGTTGAAGTAGCGCTCCGCGCCCCGAACGGCGATCAGCACGGCCGTCTCGTCCCACGCGCTGCGTCCGCCCATGCCGTACGCGCCGCGCAGCCACTTCGCCGGGTCCTTGCGGATCTCCTCGCGGGACGGAATGTTGCCCGCGAAGACGTCCTTCACGGGGTTGCGCGGCCCCTCCATCTCGGCGATCGCGCGTCCGGCGAAGATGTCGATGCCCATGTCCCAGTCCGTGAACACGACCGGCGTGGGCCACGATTCAAGGGCGATCTTGGAGGACTCCCAGTCCATCATCGAGTTGTACTCCTTGCCGTGGAAGTACCTGCACGCCATCGCCACCCAGCACTTCACCTTCTTCGCCACGAGCGCGCG
>JAFRSR010000005.1 GCA_017427485.1 Kiritimatiellia bacterium | reverse complement strand
TCGGCCAGCTGGGCGCGCAGCTCGCGCTCCCGGCGCGCCTGGGCGTCGAAGGCGGCGCACGCGGCCTCGTCGGGGTTGACGGTGACCGTTCCCTTCGTGCCGTCGAGGAGCACGAAGTCGCCGGGCTGGACGCGGGAGGTGACGTCGCCGAGGCCCACGACGGCGGGGATGCCGAGCGCGCGCGCGAGGAGCGCCACGTGCGACGTGGTGGAGCCGCGGTTCGTCGCGAAGCCGAGGATCAGGTCGCGTGGGAGCGTGACGGTCTCGGACGGCGTGAGGTCGTCTGCGACCACCACCACCGGCTCCGAAATGCGGTCGAACGCCGACTCGCCGCGGTCCAGCAGGATGCGGAGCAGGCGGTTCTCGAGGTCCTCGACGTCGCGCTGGCGCTCGCGCAGGTAGGGGTCCTTCATCTTCGCGAACAGCGCGCGGAAGTCGTCCGTCGTGTGGCGGATGGCGGCCTCGGCGTTCAGGTGCTCGGCGGAGATGCGCCGCTCGACGGCGGCGTCCGCGGTGGGGTCGTCCAGCAGGAGCAGGTGGTTGGAGAGGACGTCGGAGGCGAGGCCGTCCGTATCGGACTTGAACTTCGCGACCAGCTCCTCGACCTGGCGGCGCGTCTCGGCGCGGGCTGCCCGGTAGCGCGCGATTTCGGACTCGACGGCCGATTCGGCGATGGCGTATTCGGGGACGGAGAGGACGCTGTCCTTGGAGTAGACGAACACGGGCCCCGCGGCGTAGCCGCGTGACGTGGCGAGGCCGGCGACGGTGACCGTCGCCGATGCCGCGCGCCCGACGGGCGCCCCCCTGTCCGCACCTCCGCTCACTGCTCGTCGGGGATGTCGAACTTGCGGGAGACGAGCGCCTCGAGTTCGTCCAGCACTTCCCGGGCCTGCGGGCCGGAAGCCGTCACGCGGAGCGTGGTCCCGCACACGGCCTCGAGCGTCATGAGCGCCATGATGGACTTTCCGCTCACCACGTTGCCGTCCTTCTCCACCTCCACGTCGGCGTTGAAGCGCGAGGCGATCTTCGCGAACAGCCCGGCCGGACGCACGTGCATGCCGTACTTGTTCTGGAGCGTGAGTTCTTTTGTCAGTTTGTCGTCAGCCATGAGGCCCTCCCGTCTGTGGTGCGCCGGCGGCCTCGGCGCGGGCGCAGATGCGCGCGTCGAGATCCCTCACGGCGTCGTAGCCGCTCGCCAGCAGCTTGTACTGCTGCGCGGCCGTTTCAATCAGGTTCACCAGGTCGCGACCGGCCGAAACCGGAATCGTGATCTGCGGCACCTCCACGCCGAGGATCGTCCGCGTGCGGCGTTCCTGGCCGGTGCGGTCGAGTTCGCCGTTGACGTCCTCCATGCGGCGGAGCGAGATGACGAGGTCGATCCTCTTCTCGCCGCGCACGGCCGTCACGCCGAACACCTTCGGTACGTTGATGATGCCGATTCCGCGTATTTCCATGTAGTTGCGCGTCACTTCGCTCGCGGAGGCGAAGATCGCGTTGAGCGCCACGTCCTTGCGGATGCAGGTGAAGTCGTCCGCCACCAGCGCGTTGCCGCGCTTGACGAGGCCGAGCGCCGTCTCGCTCTTGCCGAGGCCGGCCGCGCCCTCGATCAGCACGCCGAGCCCGGCCACCTCCACGGTAGTCGCGTACATGCGCATGGTCGGCGCGCGCAGCGTCTCCAGCACGAACGTGCTCTGGTGGAAGAACTCGCGCGTGATAAGGTCCGTGCGCATCACGGCGGCCCCCGCCGCCTCGGCGGCGGACTTCAGCCCGTCCGGCACCTGCATGCCGTTGGCGAAGATGATGCAGTAGGCCCCGCGGTCGAAGAGCGCCTTGACGCGCGCGAGGGGCTCGCCGGACGGCAGGCTCTCGAGGTAGGCCTGCTCGGCCTGCCCGATCACCTGGAGCCGGCGCCAGGCGAAACATCCGTAGAAGCCCGTCAGCGCGAGGCCGGGCCGGTTGCACATCGGCTCCAGCACCTCGTGCCGCAGACCGTCCCCGCCCACGACGACGTCGAGGTGCAGGCGCTCCCGCCCCGCGACCACGAAGTCGCGGAGCGTGAACGTCCGGGGTTCGGCCTCTTTCGCGGCGTCCGCCATCGTCCCTTCCAGGTTTCCTCGTCAGTTGCGCGGGGAGCCGGCGCGCGCGGCGCGCACGTTGCCCTTGCGCGCCTTCACGCGCATCCTCAGGAGCTGGCGCTCGGCGCGCGCGGCGGCCGCGTCGATCACGCTCTTGCCGGACTCGCTGAACTCCTTCGCGCCCACGGCCGTCTCGCCGAGGCGGTTCGCCACGACTTCGGCCATGTACATGTGCTTCTTCACGTCGACGTCGATCACGATCGAGATCTTCGTCACCTTCGGAAAGGCCTGCTGGAGCTTCTCCATGCGCTTCTGCGCATATTCCTTCAGCGACTCGATCTTCACGTCGCTGTGGCGCATCGTCACTTCAATACTCATGTCTGTTTCCTCCTTGTTGGTTGGTTCTCGTTACATTCTGAAATCCTCGCCGAGGTAGAGGCGGCGGGCGTCCTCGTCGTTGACGAGGTACTCGCTCGTGCCCTCGCAGAGCAGGCGGCCGTCGTACACCAGGTAGGCGCGGTCCACCACGTTGAGCGTCTCGCGCACGTTGTGGTCCGTGATGATGATGCCGAGGCCCTGGGTGCGGAGGCCGCGCACGATCTCCTGGATGTCGTGCACCGCGAGCGGGTCCACCCCCGCGAACGGCTCGTCGAGCATGAGGATCGACGGACGCCGCACGAGCGCGCGCGCGATCTCGAGCTTGCGCCGCTCGCCGCCCGAGAGCGTGTACGCCGGCTGCTTCGCCACCTTCAGCAGGTCGAGCGAGGTGAGCAGCTCCTCGCAGCGCGCCGCGCGGTCCGCCCGCTTCATGTCCAGCGTCTCGAGGATCGCCATCACGTTGTTCCACACGCTCAGCTTGCGGAACACGCTCGCCTCCTGCGCGAGGTAGCCCAGCCCCTTACGCGCGCGCAGGAACACGGGCAGGCGCGTCACGTCCTCGCCGTGGAAGGTCACGCTCCCCTCGTTCGGCTTCACGAGGCCCACGATCATGTAGAACGTCGTCGTCTTCCCCGCGCCGTTCGGCCCCAGCAGGCCCACGATCTCCCCGCACCGCACGTCCATCGACATGCCGTTCACCACCGTGCGGTCGCCGTACGACTTCACGAGCCCCTCCGCGACGAGGTCGGGGGCCCTCTCGCTTTCGCGCGCCATTTCCGTCATGGCCTTGATCACGGGATCGTCCATCTCAGCGCCTGCTCCGCTACTTCGCCTGGTCCAGGAACTTCTTGGGGTCCTTCCCCTTCAGCATGCCGCCCGGCAGGCGCACGGCGGACCCCTCCACCTCCACCTGCTCGGCGTCCAGCCAGAAGGTGATCTTCTTGCCCTCGGCCACGCCGCCGCGCTGCGACGGGTCGGACAGCTTCGCGTTCGACGCCTCGTCGCCGTACATCACGATCTTCGAGGCCGCCTTCGTGAACACCGCGCGCGAGCAGGACGCCGTGCGCTGCTCGTTCGTGATCGACACGTTCCCGATCGCCACGATGCGCTTGAGGTCGTTCGTGCCGTCCAGGAACACGAACAGCCGGTCCGCGTGCATCTGGTACAGCTCGTCGTCCACGAACACGTTGCGGTCGAAGAGGATGATGCCCTCCTTGCGGTCGTAGTCCGTGCGCTCGCTCGTGATCACGGCGTCGCGCCCCGTGCGCGCCGCGGCGCCCCCCTTTGCCTTCTTGTGCTTTTTCTTCTTGCCCGGCACCGTCTCCGTCACGTCCCGCTGCTCGGACGGCGCCTCCAGCTTCTTCGGCTTCGGACGCTCGTCCGGATCCGGGTTCTGCAGATAGTCGATGCGCTTCTCCGCCGCGGCCTTCGCCTCGGTCGCCTTCTCCGCCGCCGCACGGTCCGCGGCCGCCTGCGCCGCAGCCTTCTCGGCGGCCTTGCGGTCCTCCACCGCCTGCGCCGCCGCCTTCTCCGCCGCCGCGCGGTCCAGCGCCGCCTTGCCCGCGATTTCCTCACGCGCGGCCTTCTCGCGCGCAATCTGCTCGCGCAACGACTTGATCTCCGCCTCAGCCGCAGCCTTGGCCTCATCTTCCTTTGCCTTCGCCTCGGCCTCTTCCTTCGCCTTAGCCTCGGCCTCTGCCGCAGCCTTCGCGGCTTCTTCCTTCGCTTTGGCCTCCGCTTCAGCCTTCGCCTTGGCTTCGGCCTCGGCCGCAGCCTTCGCGGCCTCTTCCGCAGCCTTGGCCTCCGCTTCAGCCTTCGCCTTGGCTTCCGCCTCGGCCGCAGCCTTCGCGGCCTCTTCCTTCGCTTTGGCCTCCGCTTCGGCTTTTGCCTTGGCCTCCTTCTCGCGTTCCAGGGCTTCCGCAGCGGCGGCGGCGGCTCTGGCGCGCGCCTCTAGGTCGGCAGGTGAACGGCCCGTCGGACGGCGCAGCATCACGTCGTCGGGGTTGACGGCCTGCTGCGCGGGCGCCTTCATGATCAAGTCCGACAAGTCGGCAGCGCCGGCAGAAACCGCGCACACGGCGCAGGCTACGATGAACGAAAGGTATTTCATTTTTTAATCAGGCTCCCTGGATTGATCTTTCCGCCTTTGGTACGAATCTCCGACTGCGAGAAGATCTTGATGAACTCGCGGGTCAGCGAAAAATAGATGCCCCTCCCCTTCACGGTGGCGTCGCCGTACACCATGTTGGCGTTGCCGTCCACCCAGCCGGTCTTCGTCGTGCGGTCCACGAGGCAGTTCTCCGCGTCGAGACGCGCCGTCCGGTTCGTGCCGGTCGCGTCGAACTGCTCCAGACGGATCTGCTCCGCCCACACGTAGCTGGAATCGGGGAAGATCGTCGCCCGCGCGGCCGTGATGCGCGACTTCACGGTGCCGTCCGGATACGCCTCCAGCACCATCGACACGTTCTCCGCCGGCGCCACGGCCTTTTTCGCGCACTCGGCGAACGCCGCCCGGAGGCGCAGCATGTCGGAGTCGTCCGCCCGCTCCGCGAGCCAGCGCTCGCTGGAAAACGCCGCCACCGCCGCGCCCGCCGCCAGCACGCCCGCCGCCCACACGAGGAATCTCCGAAATCCGCCTGCCATGTCCGTCTTCACCCCCGCACAATCCCGTGAATCGCCAGCAGTTTCTTCCACAACGCCTTCACCTCGCGGAACGGAATGGCGTTCGCCGCGTCCGAAAGGGCCTTCTTCGGGTTGACGTGCGTCTCCATGAACACGCCGTCCACGCCCGTCGCCACCGCCGCGCGCGCAAGCGCGGGCGCGTACTTGCCGTCGCCGCCCGACCCCGTGCCGAGGCCGCCGGGACGCTGCACCGAGTGCGTCGCGTCGAAGATCACCGGGTAGCCGAGGTCGCGCATGATCAGCAGCGAGCGCATGTCCGCCACGAGGTTCCGGTAGCCAAAGCTCGCCCCGCGCTCGCACAGCACGATGCGCCGGTTGCCGGTGGACTCGATCTTCTTCACGACGTTCGCCATGTCCTCGGGGGCCATGAACTGCCCCTTCTTCACATTCACCACGGCGCCCGTCTCGCCCGCCGCCACCACGAGGTCCGTCTGCCGCGCGAGGAACGCGGGGATCTGCAGCACGTCGCACACCTCCGCCACGCGCGCGCACTGCCAAGGCTCGTGCACGTCCGTGAGGACCGGCACCTCGAACGTCTCGCGGATCTCCGCGAGGATGTCGAGGCCCGCGTCGATGCCGGGCCCGCGGAACGAATCCACGCTCGTGCGGTTCGCCTTGTCGAAACTCGCCTTGAACACGTAGTTCACCGACAGCTCGTTCGCCGTCTCCACGAGACGCGCGGCGAGGTCGAGCGCCATTCGGCGGCTCTCGATCACGCACGGCCCCGCGACAAACGTCAACGAACCGTCGCCAAACGCCACGCCACGGTCAACATCTATCTGCCGGACTTTCATGTACCTAATATTCCTTGCCGAATAGTATACCAAAAAAAACGGCGTCTGTCCCGCCTTACGCGCATAGGTTTCGCAAAAAGAACGGGGGGGACGCGCCAGAACAACGCAAATATGGTAAAATATTCTTTTCGAGGTACCAGATACCATGAACAAGACCGTCTATTTCGACAACAACGCCACCACCCAGGTCGCGCCCGAGGTGCGGGAGGCGATGATGCCCTTCTTCGGCGACCTCTACGGGAACCCGTCGTCGATGCACGCCTTCGGCGGGCAGATCGCCAAATACGTCGCGCAGGCGCGCGAGCAGGTGGCCGCCTTCTTCAACTGCAGCCCCGAGGAGGTGCTCTTCACCTCCTGCGCCACCGAATCCGACAACACCGCCATCCGCGGCGCCGCCGACTGGTTCGGCACCGGCATGAAGATGGTCACCACCGCCGTGGAGCACCCCGCCGTGCTCCAGCCCGCCCGACGCCTCAAGGCGCTCGGACACCCCGTCGTGGAGCTCCCCGTCAACCACGTAGGGCAGTTCGACCTCGACCAGCTCCGCGCGGAACTGAAAGGCACGAAGAACGCCCTCGTCTCCGTCATGTGGGCCAACAACGAGACCGGCACGATCTTCCCCGTGCGCGAAGCCGCCGAAATCGCCAAGGAGTTCGGCGCCACCTTCCACACGGACGCCGTGCAGGTGGCCGGCAAGGTGCCGATCGACATGCAGAAGGTGCCGGCGGACCTCCTCGCCGTGAGCGGACACAAGTTCCACGCCCCGAAGGGCATCGGCGCCCTGTTCGTCCGGCGCGGCACGAAGCTGAAGCCCTTCATGCTCGGCGGACACCAGGAGAGCGGACGCCGCGCCGGCACCGAGAACGTGCCCTACATCGTGGGCCTCGCCAAGGCCTGCGAGCTCGCCATGAAGAACTACGAGGCCGAGGCGCTCAAGCTCACCGCCCTCCGCGACAAGCTCCAGGCCGGCATCCTCGCCGCCTGCCCGAACGTGCGCGTGAACGGCGACCTCGACCACCGCCTGCCCAACACCCTCAACGTCAGCTTCGAGTACATCGAGGGCGAGGCGATCGCCTACCACCTCTCGGACGAGGGCATCTGCATCTCCACGGGCTCGGCGTGCGCCTCCGGCTCGCTCGATCCCTCGCACGTGATCCGCGCGATGGGCGTGCCCTTCATCGCCGTGCACGGTTCCATCCGCTTCTCCCTCTCGCGCTACAACACGATGGAGGAGGTCGACTACGTCCTCGAGAAGCTCCCGCCCATCATCAAGAACCTCCGCGACCTCTCGCCGTTCGGCCCCGACAAAGGTCCCACGACCTACACATGACGGCCCCCTTCCAGCCGCCGCGCGTCCTCGCCTGGGAAGTGACGCGCCGCTGTTCCCTCGCCTGCCGGCACTGCCGCGCCGGCGCCGCGAACATCCGCTACGAGCATGAGCTCACGACCGACGAGTGCCGCCGCGTGATCGACTCCCTCGCACGAACCACGAACCACGAACCCCGAACCCCGAACCCCGAACCCCGAACCATGATCATCTGGACGGGCGGCGAGCCGATGCTGCGCCCCGACATCCTCGACCTCGTCTCCCACGCGACCTCCCGCCAGCTGCGCAGCGTGATGGCCCCTTGCGGCATGCTCGTGACCGAAGAACGCCTCGCCGCGCTCAAGGACGCCGGCGTGATGGCGTGCTCGTTCTCGCTCGACGGACCCAACGCCGCCTCGCACGACGCCTTCCGCGGCGTCGCCGGCGCCTACGACAACGTGACGCGCGCGATGCGCGTGGCGCGCGCGATCGGCATGCCCTTCCAGGTGAACGTGACCGTCTCCGCGCTCAACGCGGACAAGCTCGACGCGCTCTACGACCGCGCCGCCGAACTCGGCGCCGCAAAGCTCGACCTGTTCTTCCTCGTGCCCGTGGGACGCGGCAAGGGCATCGCCGACTACGCCCTCTCGGACGCCCAGACGCGCCAGGTGCTCGACTGGGCCTTCGCGAAGGCGAAGGCCGGCCCCCTCGCCATCAAGGAGACATGCTGCCCCTCCGCACCTGCCTACTGGGCCGCCTGCGGCGGCGAGGCGACCTGCGGACCACGCCCCTGCGGCTGCCTGGGCGGACGCGGCTTCGCGTTTCTCTCGCACGTTGGCGACCTCCAGACGTGCGGCTTCATCGACGTCCCCTGCGGCAACATCCGCGATTTCGATTTCGATTTCCGCGCCCTCGCCGCCGCCGCCGTCAATCCCCTCGGCACCCACGGCACCTGCCGTTCTTAGGAGAAGCGGCGTCTCGCCGCTTCAAAGCCTCCCCTGGGAGAAGCGACGTCTCGCCGCTTCACTGCCCCCCCCCTCACGAACCCTGCGATGAGCGCCGCCGCGCGCTCAATCTCGGCGTCGCTCTTCCCCATATCCACCGCCGCGCGCAGACGCGCCGCGCCGCGCGCGACCGTGGGATAGCGGATCGCGGGCACCAGCACCCCCGCGCGCTCCAACGCCGCCGACACCGCACACGCCTTTCGCTCGTCGCCCACCAGAATGGGCACGATCGCGCTCTGCGTGGAGCACGCCACGCCCGCCGCGTTGAGCGCCGCCACGAACCGCGCCGCCTTCGCGCGCAGCTCCGCCGCGCGCCCCGGCTCCGCCTCAAGCACCGACAAGGCCGCGTCCGCCGCCGCCATCGCGCCTGGACCCGGCGCCGTCGAGAAGATGAACGACCGCGACCGGTTCCGCAGATAATCGCACACGGTGCGGCTCGCACACACGAACCCGCCCTCGCTCCCCAGCGCCTTCGAGAGCGTGCCGAGGATGATGTCGGGCTTGCAGCCGAAATGCTCCGTGAGACCGCGTCCCGTCGCGCCCATGACGCCCGTTGCGTGCGCCTCGTCGATCATCGACATCGCGCCCGCCTGACGGCACGCCGCGAGAAACGCGGGCAGGTCGAGCAAATCGCCGTCCATCGAGAACACGGCGTCGCTCACCACGAGCTTGCGCCGGCGCGGACCCGCCGCCTCCAGCTGGCGCGCAAGGTCGTCCATGTCGCCATGCCGGTACACGAACACGTCCGCACGCGAAAGACGGCAGCCGTCGATGATGCTCGCGTGGTTGAGCGCGTCGCTGAACACGGCGTCGCCCTTCCCCACGAGCGCGCTGATCGTGCCCACGTTCGCCATGTAGCCCGTCGCCCACACGACGGCATCCTCCGTGCCCTTGAACGACGCGAGGTGCCGCTCAAGGCGCACGTGCTCGGGCAGGGTGCCCGTCACGAGACGCGACGCGCCCGCCCCCGCCCCGTGGCGCTGGATCGCCGCACACGCCGCCTCCTTCAGACGCGGATCTTCCGCCAGGTTTTGGTAGTCATTCGACGCGAAGGAAAGCACTCCCTCCGGCCGCTCTCGGCACACGCGCAGGAGCCCTTGGGAGGTGGCTTCGCGCAAATCTGCGGCCAAAGCTTCATCCAGAAGCGGCGAGACGCCGCTTCCCCCAGCGGCCGCACTTGTCGCGGCCTGGTAGGGCCCGCTCGCCGAGCGGGCCGCCGCGTGCCCCCCCGCCGCGCTGGTCGGCGCGTTGTCTACGAGCACGCACTGCTCCTGCAAGAAGCGGATGGTCTCGGACACCTGCTCGCGCGGACCGCGATACAAAAAGATGCGCCCGCCGCACGGATCGCCCATTTCCTTGATCGTCGTGATGCGGCAGTAGCCAATCTCCTTCGTCGCCACATAACCCGTCACGTAGTCGGGGTCGTCCGACACGCAGATTTCGCCCACGATCCCCGGCGCATTCGCCACCTTCGTGGCCAGCACAACCGCCTCCGCAAAATGGTTTTTCTTGCACGCGTTCGCCCCGGGCGCCTCGTCCGTTGACATGGGGAGCCGCCATCTTGGCGGCTTACTGGGACAACGGGCATCTTGCCCGTTGCCGTCCCCCGTCGCGTCCATGTACGTGGCGCGCACGCCACGCGCGCAATCCGGCTCGAGGCGCTCGAGCGTATCCACATCGAGGAACATCGCGCCGCGCATCCCGTACGTCTCCGAAAACCGCGCCATGATCTCGTCGATGCGCGTAATGCCCGCGTCCGCGAGAAGGCGCGCCGCCACGGCGCGCCCCTCCGCGGGCGTCTGCGTGACGTGCGTCGACACCGGCAGCGCCTCCAGGTGCACGATCTCGCCCGCCTCTTCGACCTTCAGGTGGATTTCGTCGGGTACGCCCTTCGCGTGGTGGAGGGCGCGTTCGGCGAGCGCGGAGGCGAGCGCGGGAATGTCACTCGCGGGAACGATGCGTTCGGCCCCCGAGACATGCGTCCCCGCGCGCGCCGCGCGCATCTTAACGGCGAAGAGACGCGCGTCACTCATGGAAATCGCCCTCCGGCACGGGACCCGCGGGACACGCCGCGAGTTCGCGGATCGCCTCCGCGATGCGCGTAACCGTCACCGTATCCGAGACGAGCGGCGGCATCGTGTAGATGTAGCGGCTGAACGGACGCAGCCACACGCCGTGGCGCGTGATGACGCGGTCGATGTCCGCCTGCGCGGGCAACGCCGTCTTCACCTCCACCACACCCACGGCGCCCGACACGCGCACGTCCGCCACGTTCGGCATCGCGCGGCACGGCGCGAGCCCTTCCCGCAACTCACCCTCGATGCGGGCGACGGCGGCGGCGTAGTCGGCCTGTGCGAAGAGGTCGAGCGAGGCGAGGCCCGCCGCGCAGGCGATCGGGTTCGCCATGTACGTGGGACCGTGCATGAACGCGCCAGGCGAGCCGGCGGAGATCGTCTCGGCCACGCGCGCGGAGGCGATCGTCGCCGCGAGCGTGACGTGTCCGCCCGTGAGAGCCTTGCCCACACACATAATGTCGGGCGCAATGCCCGCGCGTTCGTGCGCCCAGAGCGGGCCCGTACGGTGGAAGCCGGAGGCTATTTCGTCGAAGATCAGCAGAATCCCCTTCTCGTCGCAGAGCGCGCGCATCTGGCGCAGGTAGTCGGGCGAATAGAAGCGCATCGCGTTCGCGGCCTGGAAATACGGTTCGCAGATGACGCCCGCGATCTCGTCGCCCTGCTCCTCCACCACGCGCGCGAGCGACGAGAAATCAAGCGGATCGGCGAAATAGTGTTGCGGCATGATTGAACGGAAGAGCGTGTGCATGCCGTCGGGGTCGCTGAGCGCCATCGCGCAGCAGGTGTCGCCGTGATAGCCGCCGAGCAGGGCCACGAGCTTGCCCTTGCGCGGGAATCCGCGCGCGTGCTGGTACTGGACCGCCATCTTCGCGGCCACCTCCACGGAGATGGAGCCGGAGTCCGCGAAGAACACGCGGTCAAGGCCGGGCGGCGTGAACTGGACGAGACGTTCGGCGAGCGCGATCGCGGGTTCGTGCGTGAGGCCGCCGAACATCACGTGCGAGAGACGCTCCGCCTGACGGCGCATCGCCTCCACGATGTGCGGATGGCTGTGTCCGTGCGCCACGCACCACCAGCTCGACACGGCGTCCACGAGCGTGGAGCCGTCGTGTAGCACGAGGTTCACGCCGTGCGCCTCCTTCACGAGACGTACGGGCGGCGGTTTCGCCACCGAGGCGTAGGGATGCCAGATGTGCGCGCGGTCAAACGCAAGGAGATCGTCCATCACAGTCCCTTCCCCTGCGCGAACAGCGGCGAGAAATCAATGTCATCTGCGGAAACAGGCTGGGCCTGTCTTCCCACGCGCACGACGACGGGCGGGAAGCCCAGACGCCCCAGCGCGCGGCGCGTGACGGAGAAAGTGTCCGCGTCGATCGTGGGGTCGGCATCGGCGCACCAGTTGTAGACCACGCCCGCGACGGACATTCCGCGCGCCTTCGCCGCCTCGAGCGAGAGAATGATGTGGTTGATGGAACCAAGGCGTCCGCTCGCCACGAGGATGAGCGGCCATCCCTGTACAGCCGCGAAGTCGACGGCCAGCGTGTCCGCCGTGAGCGGCACGGCGAGTCCGCCCGCACCCTCCACGAGCACCACCTCGTGGGCGGCGGCGCAGGTGGCGACGGCGTGCGCGATCTTCTCCAGGTCCACCGTGCGTCCTTCGAGGCGCGCGGCGAGCTCGGGCGACGAGGGGAACGCGAAAATCTGCGGCGCGGTGAGGCCGAGGTCGTCTTCGGGGAGCCGGCCCATCCCCGCAAGCGCGCGGTGCGCGTCGAGGTCTTCGGAAAAGCCGGTGTTGCCGGTCTGCACCATCTTCACGGTGATCACGTCGCGTCCCGCCGCGCGAAGCCAGCGGGACAAAAGGCCGGTCACCACGGTCTTACCCACGCCCGTGTCGATGCCGGAGATGAAATAGACGTTTCCTGCAGCCATGTCAAGTCGGGTTCGAGTGGATCTCGAGATGCAGGGTGAAGCGTTTCGGCGCGTTGGGGTCGGCGGCTCGGAGCGGCAGGAGGGCCTTCTTGATCTTCGGCAGTTTGGGACGTAGCGCGAAGAGCTGTCCCGCGGTGCGCACATAGAGGAAGAGATGACCGTCCTGGTAGCGTCCGGGACGCGCGGGCAGGTCGGGGAAGAGCGTTGTCCACTGGGCGCACACGCTGTCGAAGAACGCGCTCTTCTCCTTCAGCAGGTCGCCGAGCAGATCGTCCATCAGCGCGCCGACGCGCGGCGTGGGCACGCGCGTCTCGACGGGGTCGGCGTCGACGGGGAGGCCGGGCGTGACGCGGTCGGCGAGACGCTTGCGCGCCGTGCGGTCGCGCAGGCGGCGGCGGAGTTCGGGATGCTTGCGCAGGGGGTCAGTCGAATCGTTCGGCGTCGTAGATTTCATCAGCGTCCTCCAGTTCTTCACGTGTGCCGTAGCCCCACGTGCAGCCAATCGTGTACATGCCGGCGGCGGCGCCGGATGAGACGTCGCCTTTCGTGTCGCCCACCATCACGGCGTCCGCAGGGTCGATCCCGCGCAGGCGCATCACCTCCGCCAGCAGCTCCGCCTTCGAAAGCGCCCTCTGCGGCTTGGTAGGGTCGCCTCGCCGAGGCGACCGCGCCGAATCAACGAACATGTCAAAAGAATAGTAGCCGTCGAACAGCACATCCCAGCCGAACTTCACCATGAGGAGACGCGTCGGGTTCCAGCGCTTGTTCGTGGCCACGTAGACATGGCAGCCCTGGCGCTTCAGGTCCGCGATCCACCCCGGCACCCACGGGTAGGGACGCGTGGCGGGGAATCCGCTCGCGTCGTAGCAGGTGCGGAACTGCGCCTTGACGGCGTTCACCAATTCAGGCGTGGCGTCGTCGAAGAGCATGTACACGACCTGGTCGAGCGTGGGGCCGGTGCGGTAGACGCGGTCGAAGTGCGGGCAGTCGCGTCCGATGTTGCGCAGCGCCGCGCGCCAGGCGGACTTGATGTCCGCCTCCGTGTCGCAGAGCGTGCCGTCGAAGTCGAAGAACCAGTGCTGTCTCATCGTCTTGAAAAGAGAAAGGACACAGCGTGGAGCCACGCCATGTCCTTCCGAAAAACTTCCCGTCTGGCACGTGCTAGGAATCACGCCCCGGAGGGTCGCAAAATACTTACTTCGCGATGACGCGGGCCATCTCGAGGACCTTGTTCGAGTAGCCCCACTCGTTGTCATACCACGAGAGGAGCTTCACGAAGGTCGGGTCGAGGCACATGGACTTGTCAGCGTCGAAGATCGACGTGCGGGCGTCGCCGCGGAAGTCGGTGGAGACCACCGCGTCCTCGGTGTAGCCCAGGATGCCCTTGAGGGAACCCTCGGAGGCTTCCTTGACGGCCGCCTTGATCTCCTCGATCGTGGCGGGCTTCTCGAGCTCGGCCGTGAGGTCGACGATCGAGACGTCGCTCGTGGGAACGCGCATCGAGATGCCGGTGAGCTTGCCGTTCAGGTCGGGGAGGACCTTGCCGACGGCCTTCGCCGCGCCCGTCGAGGACGGGATGATGTTCTCGAGGATGCCGCGACCGCCGCGCCAGTCCTTCTTGGACGGGCCGTCGACCGTCTTCTGCGTCGCCGTGGCGGCGTGGACCGTGGTCATGAGGCCGCGCTTGATGCCGAACTTCTCGTGGATCACCTTGCTGAGGGGCGCGAGGCAGTTCGTGGTGCAGGATGCGTTGGAGATGATGTCCTGGCCCGCGTACGTCTCGTGGTTCACGCCGAAGACGAACATCGGGGTCGCGTCCTTGGAAGGAGCGGACATGATGACCTTCTTGGCGCCGGCCGTGATGTGGGCGCGCGCCTTCTCGTCCGTGAGGAACAGGCCCGTCGACTCGACGACGATCTCGGCGCCGACGTCACCCCACTTGAGGGCGGCCGGATCCTTCTCGGCCGTGAGGCGGATCGCCTTGCCGTCGACGACGAGGTTCGTGCCGTCGACCTTGATGTCGTGCTTGAAGATGCCGTGCACGGAATCGTACTTCAGCATGTAGGCGAGGTAGTCGGGATCGAGCAGGTCGTTGATGCCCACGATCTCGATGTCTTTCGCGAAGTTCTCAACAGCCGCGCGGAAAACCATGCGGCCGATGCGGCCGAAGCCGTTGATGCCAACCTTAATTGCCATTTTCTCTGTTACTCCTTTGGACTCGCCGCTTGGGACCTTCCCTCGCGGAAAATTGGGCAAGAGTTTATCACATTCCGCGCCCCCCGTCAAGTGGCCAAAACCTGCGCGATGCGCTCGGCCGTGTGGCCGTCCCAGAGTTCGGGACGGGACGGCTTGCGGTCCGTGGACAGCGCCTCGTGGTAGGCCGCGCGGATCTTCCCCACGTCATTGCCCACCAGCCGGCTCGCCCCGCCGTGCTCGACGAGCGTCACCGGACGCTCCGTGTTCCACCGCATCGTGAGGCACGGCGTCCCCAGCACGCAGCATTCCTCCTGCAGCCCGCCCGAGTCCGTCATGAAGAGCTTCGCCCCCATGTTGAGGCGCAACATCGCATGGTAGCCAAGAGGATTCACGAGGATCATGTTTGGATGGGCGACCACCTCGTCCCAGAGACCGAACTCCTTCAGCATCTTCTGCGCACGCGGATGGATCGCCCACACGATCGGGTAGGCCTTCGCCACCTCGTCGAGGAAGAACCGCATCGCCGGCACGAGCGTCTCGCGCTGGTCCACGTTGCTCGGACGGTGCATCGTCATCGCGACAAACGAATCGTTTGAAAGTTTGAAAGTTTGAGAGTTTGAAGGTTCGACAAGATTCTCGCGGACCATTGCGTTGAGGTCCAGCGCGGACGCCTTCTCCCGCTCGCGCTCCAGCGTGTCGATCATGATGTTGCCCACGAACTTGATCCGCTCCTCGGGCACGCCCTCCGCGCGCAGGTTCGCGTCGCTCAAGCGGTCCGGCGTGAAGAGCAAATCGCTCAGACGGTCCGTCACGAGCCGGTTGACCTCCTCGGGCATGTCCATGTCGCGGCTGCGGAGCCCCGCCTCCACATGCGCGCACTTCACGTGCTCCTTCTTCGCCGTGATAGAGCACGCGATCGTCGCGTTCACGTCGCCCAGCACGACCACCCAGTCGGGCTTCTCCGCGCGAACGACCTGCTCGAACGCGATCATCGTCTTGCCGACCTGCTCGGCATGGCTGCCCGACCCGATGCCGAGATTGATGTCGGGGTTCGGGATGTCCAGCTCCTTGAAGAACTGTTCGCTCATCCGCACGTCGTAGTGCTGGCCCGTGTGCACGAGCACGTGCTCGACCTGCGGATACGCCTTGAGCGCGCGGCACAGCGGCGCCACTTTCATGAAATTGGGGCGTGCCCCCACAACTGAAATGATTTTCATGGCCTTCACATATCCTCCAATGACAATCCTTTGAAGAAGCAGTTCCGCGACTTGAGCGTCGGATTCTTGGCGAAGAACGCGCCGCTCTTCCGTTCAAGAGCGTGCAGGTCGATTCGCGAGACGTCACGTTTCACTTCATAGAAATCCAACTTTCCGGACACCTCGTCGTCGCACACGAGGTCGATCTCGTTCTCGCCCTTCCTGTCCCACCACGCGTCCATACGCGTGTACTTCTTTTCCTCGATGAACTTCCAGATGAAATACTGCTCAAGGGCATGTCCGGAGAACACCTCGTAGTCACGCGCCGCGTAATCGAGCATCACGTCGAAGCGCTGGAGCTCGCGCAGGTACATGTTCTTCCAGACGAAACGGAACCAATACCTGAAAAAGCAGTCGCCAATCTCGTACACCGACCGCTTGGTCTTTTCAGAGTCAAAGATTGGCACCTTGCGCCGGATCAACCCATAGTCGTTCTCAAGCCTGGACAGAAACGCGCCGACATCCACGCCGACTTCATTCTTGATCTGGGAATATTCCGTCCGTCCCGAGGCGATCGCCGCCATGATGGAAAAATACGTTCCGTACTCCTTGCCGAACTCCTGCACGAGAACGGCCAGGCCCTCATCGAGATAAGGCGAATCGCGGCGAAAGATCGACGCGAGCATTCTCTCGCGCGTAACCGCGCCGTCGTCCATCAACTGTTCCACATACCGTGCGACCCCTCCCGTCATCGTCCACAGGGCAAGGAGATCGTCTTTTTTGTAATTCGGCGAATGGTACGAAAGAATCTCCTTTAAGACGGACACTTTGAAAGGGTCCACGTGGAGGAATGCGGTGTCCCGTCCATAGAGCGGCTCCGACCGGTCCTTGAATATCCGGTTCATCAAACGGTTGACACTGCCGCAAACGATCAGATTCAGCCGAGAAGACTTCTGCACATCGTCCCAAATATCGGCCATTGCGCTGAAAACGGCATCGTTGACCCGGAAGAACTCCTGGAACTCATCAATGACGAGCGTGATGGGCCGGCGCGTAGACTCCTCCGCAATGACCCTGAAAAGATCTTCAAAACGCTCTGCCGCGCCGACGATCGGCAATCCCAGAACGCGTCCGATCTCGTTCTGGAATCCCCGGCACAACTCCTTCTCGACCTTCCGCGAGACATAGAGATAGAGATAGGGTTCATCTTCCATCGCCCGTTTGATCAGTTGGGTCTTACCGACCCTGCGCCGTCCGGTAACAACGACAAACTGAGCATTTCTTCGAGATTTCTCGCGAATATCTCGAAGAATACGAATCTCCTTCTCTCGGTCGAAGAACTTCACTATTTAACCACCGTTAATTTAACCACCATTAAATCAGTTGGCGGGAAGTATATCACACCCATATTTGCGCGTCAAGGGACCTGCAAAACCGATTCAGCACTCCATCCACACGCGGCGGCGGATGTAGTCGGTGTAGGAGAGGATGATCTTCACCACCTTCTCGCCCACGTTCGGCATCGAGTAGTCCGCCACCTGGCGCACCTTCCCGCACACCGTCAGCTGCGCGAGGCCCTGAAGGATGCGCTCCTTCGAGAGCCCCACCATCATCACGGCCGTCTCCTCCATCGCCTCCGGACGCTCATGCGCCTCGCGCAGGTTGAGCGCCGGGAACCCGAGGATGCTCGACTCCTCGCTGATCGTGCCCGAATCGCTCAGCACCGCCTTCGCGTTCAGCTGGAGGGCAAGGTATTCCGTGAGGCCCATCGGCTTCATCAGCTTCACGAGCTTGTCGAACTTCACGCCCTTCGCCTCGATCATCTTGCGCGTGCGCGGGTGCGTGGAGACGATGAGCGGCAGCTTGTACGTCGCCGCGATCTCGTTCAGCGCGTCGACGAGACCGAAGAAGTGGCACTCTTCGGCGATGTTCTCCTCGCGGTGCGCGCTCACCACGAAGTACTTCCCCTTCGTGACGCCGTTTGCCTTCAGCACCTTCGCGGCGCTGCGCTTCACCTTCGGCATCTGCGCGGCGAGCACCTCGCACATCGGGCTGCCCGTCTTGATCACCTGGTCGGGCGGCAGGCCCTCGCGCAACAGGTACTCGCGGGCGATGTCGCTGTAGCAGAGGTTGATGTCGCTGATGTGGTCCACGATCTTGCGGTTCGATTCCTCCGGGACGCGCTGGTCGAAGCAGCGGTTGCCCGCCTCCATGTGGAAGATCGGGATGTGGCGCTTCTTCGCCGCGATCGTGCAAAGGCAGCTGTTCGTGTCGCCCAGGACGAGAAAGGCATCCGGCTTCTCCGCTTCCAACACGGGGTCGATCGCCTCGAGGATCTTCCCCGCCGTCTCCGTGGCGTTGCGTCCCGCCGCCTGCAGAAAATGGTCGGGCTTGCGGAGGCCGAGGTCCTTGAAGAACACCTCGTTCAGCTCGTAATCGTAGTTCTGGCCCGTGTGCACGAGCACGTGGTCGACCGCCGGACTCGCCTCCAGCGCCTTGAGCGTGCACGCGAGGCGGATGATCTCCGGACGCGTCCCGACCACCGTCATGACCTTCAGTTTCTTCATTTCCTTCACACCTCCTCGCGGAACGTGTCCGGACGCTGCGGGTCGAACACCTCGTTCGCCCACATCACCGTCACCATGTCCGTCGTCCCCAGATTCTCGATGTTGTGCGTGTACCCGGGCGGGATGCGCACGACCTCCAGCTTCGCGCCGCTCACGCGGTAGGTGATCACCTGCGCGGACGGGTCGTCCATCTTGCGGAACCGGATCGCCCCCTCGCCGCTCACCACGAGGAACTTCTCGTGCTTCGTGTGGTGCCAGTGCTGTCCCTTCGTGATGCCGGGACGCGACACGTTCACGCTCACCTGTCCGCGCTCGGCCGTGTGCAGAATTTCCGTGAAGCTGCCGCGGTTGTCGACGTGCATCGTGAGCGGGTAGGCGAACTGGTCCTCGGGCAGGTAGCTGAGGTACGTCGCGTAGAGCTTCTTCGCGAAGCCGTCCCGCTGGTCCGGCACGTCGAGCGTCTTCGGCTCGTCGTGGAAACTCCGCACCAGCTCCACTATTTCCCCCAACGACTTCGTATAACTCGGCTCAACACTCAAAAACTCATTCCGTGTGTTCCGTGTATTCCGTGGTTCCAAACACCCAATAAAACTTTCCACCACGTCGTCGATGTACACGAGCGTCACGGTCGCCGCGGGATCGCGCACCTGAATGGGCAGCTCGCGGGCGATGTTGTGGCACCACGTGGCGACGGCGCTGTTGTAGTTGGGGCGGCACCACTTGCCGAAGACGTTCGCGAGACGGTACACGTACACGGGCGCGCCCGTGCGCGCGCCGTACGCGCGCACCGACTCCTCGGCCGCCGCCTTGCTCTTCCCGTAGTCGTTGTCGAGCGCCGCCTGGATGCTCGAGCTCAGCAGCACGGGCACGGGACGGCGTGCGAGAAGCGCGAGCAGCTCCTCGGTGAAGCCGGCGTTCCCCTTCGCGAACTCGGCGGGGTCCTTCGGACGGTTCACGCCCGCGAGATGGAACACGAAGTCGCACGTCCCCGCCCATTCCTCCAGCTCCGCGCGCGTATTGCCGAGGTCGTAGCGGAACACCTCCACGCCCTCCATCCGCCCGAGCGCCAGACACAGGTTCTTCCCCACGAACCCGTTCGCACCGGTCACCAACACGCGCATGACGGCAGCCCTTCCTTACGCGTTGTCCAGACCGAACGCCTCGCGCACGCACGCGAGCTTCAGGAGAAGCTTCTTCATCCCCGGCACGTCCAGCCGCTCGGTGTTGTTCGAATCGTAGTCCTCCACCGTCGGCGCGATCGTGCGGCCCTCCACGAAGTACTTGTCGTAGTTGAGGTCGCGCGTGTCGGCGGGAATGCGGTAGTAGGCGCCCATGTCGATCGCCTTGTCCATCTCCTCACGCGTCACGAGCGTCTCGAACTTCTTCTCGCCGTGGCGCGTGCCGATCACCTGCATTTTCGACGACGACCCGCTCAGCTCGAGGATGGCCTGGGCGAGGACGCCGATCGTGGCGGCGGGGGACTTCTGCACGAAGAGGTCGCCGTTCACGCCGTGCTCGAAGGCGAAGAGGACGAGGTCCACGGCCTCCTCGAGCGTCATCATGAAGCGCGTCATCTCGGGATCGGTCACGGTGATGTCCTTGCCGGCCTTGATCTGCTCGATGAAGAGCGGGATCACGCTGCCGCGACTCGCCATCACGTTGCCATAGCGCGTGCAGCAGATCGTGGTGCGGGCCTTGGGGCCGAGGGCGCGTCCCTTGGCGATGGCCACCTTCTCCATGAGGGCCTTGGACATGCCCATCGCGTTGATGGGGTAGGCGGCCTTGTCGGTGGAGAGCACCACCACGCGCTCGACGCCGTTCGCGACGGCGCTCTCCATCACGTTGTTCGCGCCGAGCACGTTCGTGTAGACGGCCTCGAGGGGGAAGAACTCGCAGCTCGGCACCTGCTTGAGGGCGGCGGCGGAGAACACGTAGTCCACGCCGCGCATCGCGCCGTCCACGCTCGCGCGGTCGCGCACGTCGCCGATGTAGAACTTCACCTTGTCGTTCTGCAGCTCGTGGCGCATGTCGTCTTGCTTCTTCTCGTCGCGGGAGAAGATGCGGATCTCGCGGAAATCGTTGAGGCACCGCTGCAGCACGGCGTGGCCGAACGAACCCGTCCCGCCGGTGATCAAAAGCACTTTGTCGTCAAACATGGTGGATAGTATATCACATTTTCGTGTCCAAAGTCCAAAGTCCATTGTCCTATCCTTTGTCTTCTGTCCTCTGTCCTTTGTCCTCTTCCCCTTTTAGGACAGAAGACGAAAGACAACGGACAGAGGCCTTCACACGTTCCGCGTGAAGTCGCACTCTGGATACCCGGAACATCCCCAGAACTCGTTCCCCGCGTTGCGGCCCTTGCGTGCCACCATCTTGCGGAGATTGCGTCCGCAGCGCGGACATTTCGGCGTGTCGCCGTGGTTCGCGCGCGCCTTCTCGTCACGTGCCGCGATTCGCGCACGGCTCATCCGTTCGGTGAAACCGCCCTCTTCAAGAAACGCATCGGCCGTCTTGTCCATCTGCCCCTTCAAAAATGCGGCGGCCCTGCGGATCGTGATCAGGATGGCATTCGCAGCGACAAGAGGGTCTTCGTTCTCAAGCCACTCGGCACAGCGCCGTCGCATCGCCAGAATGTATTCCCCGAACTCATGGTCAAGATCGTCCGTTGCGTCGAAGGCGTCCAGTTTCAGCGCCTTGACCGTCTGATAACGTTCGTCGGACTGCGACCACGGCGCCTCGCCCGCATCCACGAGGAACACTTCGTAGTCGCCGGCCAACTCGTCAAGCGAGCCCTTCGCGACATCTAGCTGTCGTAGCTCCTGCTCCTTGGACGTCGCAGCGCGGCTCGACGCCTCGACGATGTTCTGGCGCGCACTCCGAGCGGCACCGACCATCTGTCCCACGGTCTTGCCGAGAGCGTCGTTCCTGTAGTTGAAGTTGCGCTTGCAGAATAACGTCGTCGCGTGGTACACGAGGCAGGTGAATCCAAAGGAGTACATCTTCCGGTACCCGCCATAATGCCCAATGATCCGGAAAGACCCCGTCGCTTCGCGCGTCCCATTGTCCAAAGTCCTTTGTCCAAACATCCTCTGTCCTCCGTCTTCTGTCCTTTGTCCTTTCTCTTTTTAGGACAGAGGACGAAAGACAAAAGACAAAGGCCCGTCGCTTCGCGCGTCCCATTGTCCAAAATCCTCCATCCTTTGTCCTCCGTCTTCTGTCCTCTGTCCTCAATCCTGCTGCTTCAGCAAGTACCTATTGGACACGACCTTGAAATGCGTGTCGTCAAGCTCATCAGAAGCCTTCAGCACGATTCCTTCGCGCTCGTTGCCACGCAGGGTCTTGCCCTCGGCGAACTTGAGCGCCTCGTCCATCGTCGTGACCTCGTCAAAGAACGGGAAATCCTCGTGCAGCACCTGTACATGCGGAATCGCGAACTTCGCGCAAAACGCCATGCGGTCGCGCGGCGCCATGAAACGCTGCGCGCACACGTCCCAGATCCTGAAGACGTGGAATTCGTACTCCGCGTAACGGTCCCGGTCGGCGTTGATTCCAGGACCGACCAATTCGCCCTGCAAGGCGAGTTCAAGGTGCGATTCCTCGAAGAACTTCCTGAGCTTCGCCTCGATGTCGTATTTCACGGCAACCTGCCAGAACGCCGAGACGGCGCCCCCTTCAACCGGACGCTTCAGACGCAGGTTCCGCGAACAGACGCCGAACGGCTCCTCGGGATCGATCGTCGGCGAGAAGAACATCGTCGCGGACGAACCGTCATCCTTCGCCGTGATCTCAAAGCGGCGCCCCTTCAGCGACGTGAAGTACTCGGTCAATCCCTGAAGCCGTTCCTCGTCGCTCTTTGGAATGTACGAGGGGAACGCCCCCATCGCGTCGGAGTTCAGCGGATTCCCCATGGCGGGCTGAAGCTGTTCCTTCACTTCGTCGTAATGGTCGACTTTCAGCAGATCGGTCAGGTCCGCTCCCGTCTCCAGCCCATTCGCCTCAGGGAAGGCCGCGAAGGGCATGAGAAGCCCTTGCGATACGACGCCGCGAAGTTTTGCCGTCTTGATGCGGAACCCCTCGCGCAGCACGCCGCCGCCCTTTGACACGAACTTGCGAAGGCACCGTTCACGGAGGAACGCAAAGCGTTCATCGTCCGGCGGAAGGTAGCTGTCGATTTCGAAGTAGACCGCTTTGTCGCCGGGCGCGAATTCGCCGCGGCCGGTGACCACGCGCCAGCCCTTGCCCTTCATTGTTGCCACGGAAAGCCGTTCCGTGTCGGGGATGGGATCGCACGAGGCGATCTCCACCAGGGATGCCAGTTTTCTCATTGAGATACTCCTGTCGTTACTCTGTTGAAACGGCCTTGCGGCCGCCATGCGGCATCCTCGCCACTCGACAGTGACGCCGCACCAGCAGTAACCCCACGCAGAAACAGCTCTGCATGGTCAGGAATAGGCCCTGCCTCGCCAGCCCTTTCGGGCATTCCGCGTTTTTCAGCGGATGAACTCGCTACCCGGCCCAAGAGGATCCCATGCACTCCAGGCATGGGTCCCGTCCGGACGGCTTTCGCTGTATAGCCCTACCGAGGGCATCAATTCCCGAAAGCGCCGATAGTGTAGCACATCTCTCGCGGCGGCACAAGCGCAAAATCAACCGGGCGGGATTGGGAGCATGGTGTTCTCATTTGGCAGACTGTTTCTTTCCTTTTCCAGCCTGACGTTTCGCTGAAAACCCTTGCCCTGCCAGCCTGAGGGTCCGAGAAAGGATGCCTTGCCCACAATCTCGTCCCG
>JAFRSR010000036.1 GCA_017427485.1 Kiritimatiellia bacterium | reverse complement strand
TCGCGGACGCGTTGCGCGAAGTGAAGCGGCGCGGCGGCATCTCACGCTTCGTGATGAGCGGTCCGGGCCACACGGTGCGCGTCAACGGCATGATGGACGTCGCGGGCTACGCCGCGCTGGGCCGCCGGATTGGCGAGCTCCAGCGGAAGGTCGCGCCGGACGGAATCCTCGTCGGCTACAAGATGATGCCCACGACGAACTGCGGCATCAACCATCCGTGGCGGAAGTTCGCGCTCTCGGACGGCAAGGTACGCGCGTTCACGGCGTGTCCGGGCGACGAGGGGTTCCGCAAGGACTTCGCCGCGAAGTGTGCGGCCGTGGCCGGGGCGGGCAGGCCGTTCCTGTACTTGATGGACGACGATTTCCGCTACTTCACGCTGGGCTGCTTTTGCGAAGACCATCTGCGGAGGTTCGCTGAAATTTCGGGCGTCTCGCGCGGACGCGCGGAACTGGTGAAGGCCTTGCGCGCTGAGAGCGTCGAAGGGCAGAAGACCCGCATGGCGTGGCATCGACTGCAGACGGGTGACTTGTTGCTGCTCGCGAAAGCGGCGTCCGAGGCGATCGCTGCCGCGTCGCCCGAGACGCGCGTGGGACTCTGCGCACCCGGCAAATTCCCGGAACGCGAGACGGCGGAGATCGCCTGCGCGTTGGCGGGGAGGCACCGTCCGGTCATCCGCTGGTGGGGTTCTGTTTACGGCTACGATTTTCCGGTGGAGACGTCGGGGCTTCTCTTTTCCGCGCAGTGGTCCAGGGAGAACCTGCCGCGCGGGATCGAATGCCTGTACGAGGCCGATCCGTGTCCGCACTCGCGCTTCTACGCGTCCGCCGCGCGCATGGAGGCACTGATCACCACCACGCTCGCGTTCGGGTATTCCGCGCCGCTCTTCCAGGCGCTGAGCGGACGCGCCGACGCGCTCGCCACCTCGCCGGACTACGTCGACATGCACAGACGCTGCAGGGACCGCTTCGCCGCCGTCAAGGCGGAGGCCGCGAAGGGGCGTCTCATGGGCGTGCAGGCGTTTTTCGACTCCGACATGCGCGTGGGCGGAATGGGCGGCAACGCGAAGAGGCCGCTCGACGTCGCGGCGTGGCACCGTTCGCTGAACCGCCTGGGCATCCCCGTCACCACGGCGGAGGCGCCGGTGAAGCTTTTCGCCGGGCACCACGCCTTCCGCACGCTGGACGGCGCGGCGGTCACGAACCTGCTTTCCGGCGGCGCGTTCCTCGATGGCGCGGCGGCGGAGGCGCTGACGGAACGCGGGTTCGCGTCCCTCATCGGCGTGAAGGCGACGCCGCGCGACAAGATCGACTTCACGGGCGAGCGGCAGGCGGAACGGACCGGCGCGGGCGTTTCGTTCAGGTGCTCGTTCCATCAGAACTACGGCCTGGACGGCTGTGCCGTGTCGCGTCTGGAGCCGGCCGGGGCCGAGAACGTGACGGAGTTCTTCTCCGCGGTGAAACGCCAGCCCGCAATCACCTATTTCGAGAACGCCGTGGGCGGGAAGGTGGTCGTGATGGCGGTGAACCTCGCCGACTGCAAGTCGCCCAACTTCTTCTCCTACGCGAAGCGCGAACTGCTTGTGAAGATGTTCCGCCGCCTCGGCGGTGCCGCCGCCGTGCCCGTGTACAACGTGGACCGCGCGAACGTCATGGTCGTGGCGAACGACGACGGCGCGCGTCTCTTCATGGAGGCGGTGAACCTCTCGTGCGACCCGGTCGAGAGTTTCGAGTTTGAAGTCACGCCGCCGTACGTCGGCGGCAAGGTGGAGATCCTGGACGGCGCGTCGTGGCGCGCCGCCGGGGCGCGGTGGGACGGCGCCCGCTTCATCGTGAAGCCGCGTGCCGCGGCGCATGTCTACGGAACGCTCGTCCTGCGAATCGTCCGCTGACGCCGGCCGCCCAGGCGCGATTACATTACCATTTGGTCACGTACTGGACAAATGGCATCGGCAAGGCGTAAAATAGATGCGTTTCCACACCAACAGGAGAATGAAATGGATCTGTCGAACGCATCGAACAAAATCGCCGCGCAGGGCGAACTCGTCAGCCGCATCCGCGACGAGGTGGGCAAGGTCATCGTCGGGCAGGAGAAGCTGATCGACCGCCTCATCCTTGCGCTCATCGCGAACGGGCACATCCTTCTTGAGGGCGTGCCGGGCCTCGCGAAGACGCTGAGCGTGAACACGCTCGCCAAGGTTCTCGGCCTCGACTTCAAGCGCATCTCGTTCACGCCGGACCTGCTGCCGGCCGATGTGGTCGGCACGCTCATCTATTCCCCGAAGACGGGCGAGTTCTCGCCGAAGAAGGGCCCCGTGTTCACGAACCTGCTGCTCGCGGACGAAATCAACCGCGCGCCCGCGAAGGTGCAGAGCGCGCTGCTGGAGTCCATGCAGGAGCGCCAGGTGACGATCGGCGAGACCACCTACCCGCTGCCCGAGCCGTTCCTCGTGCTCGCCACGCAGAACCCGATCGAGCAGGAGGGCACCTACCCGCTGCCCGAGGCGCAGGTGGACCGCTTCATGTTCAAGTGCCTCGTGGAGACGCCGTCGCGGGCGGACGAGCGCCGCATCATGGACCGCTTCGCCCAGCAGGCGAAGGCGCCCGAGGTGAAGGCCGTCTGCGCGCCCGCCGACATCGCCGAACTGCGCGCCACGCTGAAGGAGGTGTACTGCGACGAGAAAGTTGGCGACTACATCCTCGACATCGTCTTCGCCACGCGCGAGCCCGACAAGGTGAAGGGCCTCGAGGCGCTCAAGGAGCAGATCCAGGTCGGCGCCTCGCCGCGCGCGACGCTCAGCATCAACCTCGCCGCGCGCGCGAACGCGCTGATGCACGGCCGCGCCTACGCGACTCCCCAGGACGTGAAGGAGATCGCCCACGACGTGCTCCGCCACCGCATCCTCCTCACCTACGAGGCCGAGGCGGAGAACGTGACAAGTGATACGATCATCGACAAGATCCTCTCGGTCATCCCCGTTCCGTGATTCGTGGTTCGTGGTTCGTGGTTCGTGAAAAGGAGGTGGCAGTTGGATGGCCATTAAAACTTATAAGGATTTAGATGTATGGCAGTTGGCTATGTCATTGGTTGAAGATGTTTATGTCGCGAGTAGAATGTTTCCCTCAGATGAGAAGTTTGCACTTCGGGATCAGTTGAGGCGGGCCTCCGTCTCTATTCCGTCAAATATCGCGGAGGGTTTTGGACGCGATACGACCAAGGATTTCTTGCACTTTCTATTCGTGGCACGTGGGTCGTTGTTTGAAGTGACAACCCAATTAGAATTGGCGAGGAGATTAAAGTATCTATCAGACATCACTAACTTGAATGAAAAGGCAGGACGTGTCGGCATGATGATAAATGCATTGGCTAAGAGGCTGAAAGCACGCCTTTCAGCTCGTGCCACGAGCCACTAACCGCGAACCGCGAACCACGAACCACGAACCGCGAACCACGAACCACGAACCGCGAACCACGAACCACGAAAATGGCAATTGATGTCAAAGAGTTAATGTCTAAGGTGGGGAAGATACGGATCCTCACCAACCGCCTGATCGACGACCAGCTGAGCGGCGACTACCACTCGACGTTCAAGGGACAGGGCGTGGAGTTCGACGAGGTGCGCCCGTACGTGGCCGGCGACGACGTGCGCGCGATCGACTGGAACGTGACCGCCCGCACCGGCGCGCCGTACATCAAGCGCTACAGCGAGGAGCGCGAGCTGACCGTGCTGTTCATGGTCGACGTGAGCGGGTCGCAGTCCTACGGCAGCGCCACGCGCTCGAAAGCCGAGCTCGCCGCCGAGGTGGCGAGCCTCCTCGCGCTCACCGCGATCCGCAACCAGGACAAGATCGGCCTCATCCTCTTCTCCGACCAGATCGTGAAGTACATCCCGCCCCGCAAGGGACGCCAGAGCGTGATGCGCCTCGTGCGCGAGGTGCTCGCCGCCGAGGACGACGCGACGGGCGGCACGGACATCGCCGGCGCGCTGAAGTTCCTCAACGGCGTGCAGAAGCGCCGCGCCGTGGTGTTCCTCGTGAGCGACTTCCAGGCGACGGGCTACGAGAAGGAGCTGCGCGTGACGGCGCGCCACCACGACGTGATCACCATCCCCGTGAGCGACCCCGCCGAGAGCGAGCTGCCGCGCGCCGGCCTCGCCGAACTCGAAGACCCCGAGACGGGCGAGCTGTTGCTCGTCGACACGTCCGACGCCGCCGTGCGCCGCGCGTTCGCCGAGACGGCGGCGGAGCAGGTCGCGGCCCGCGACCGGTTCTTCGCACGCAACGGCATCGACAACGTGCCCGTCGCCACGGACAAGCCGTACATCCAGTCCATCCGGGCGCTGTTCAAGCGGAGGGCCAGCAAACGATGAAGAAGAAGGGAGAAATGGGACAAT
The DNA here is from genome assembly GCA_017427485.1 of Kiritimatiellia bacterium. GTDB lineage: Bacteria > Verrucomicrobiota > Kiritimatiellia > RFP12 > UBA1067 > RUG572. The sequence goes on along the minus strand of JAFRSR010000036.1, from coordinate 1,108 downwards.
TGGGACATTGGGGACAATTGGGACGAATGGGACGGATGGGACTTGAGAAGGGCTTGAGTTGCCTGTGTGTGCTTTGTGGCTTGATTGCCCCGCTGGGTGCGGAGCAGGTCGCCGATCTTTCGCGCGACGGCGTGGGGCTTGTCGTCGATGCCGAGCCGAAGGCCGTTGACCTCGCGCGCGACTTCTACGTCACGATCACGCTGACCGCGCCGTCCGGCGTCACCGCCGAACTGCCCGACCTGCGCGACCGGTTCCAGGGTTTCCGCGTGGCCGAGAACTTCGCCGAAAAGCCCCTCGCGGACAAGGAAGGGCGCACGACGACCGTCTCGCGCTGGCGTCTCGAGCCCGATCCCCTCGCGCGCCGCTACCGTCTCGCGCCGTTCGCGGTGCAGGCCGGCGACGGTACGTTTGCGACCGCGCCCGTCCTCTTCGATCCACCCGCCGCGCGCGAAGCGGCGACGGGCGAGATCGAGGTCGACCCTACGCGCGACCTGCCGCCGTTCAGCTGGAAACTCGTCGGCATCTGTGCGGCCGCGTTCGCGGGGCTCCTGCTCCTCCTCGCGCTGGTCTACTTCATCTTCCGCAAGATCCGCCTCGCCGTGCGCGTCCACCGGATGAGCCCGCTCGAGCGCGCGCTCTACGAGCTCGACAGGCTGCTGCGGAAGGGGTTGCCCGGACGCGGCTTCTACAAGGACTTCTACGTGGAGCTCACGATGGTCGTGCGCCGCTACATCGAACGCCGCTACGGCGTGCGCGCCCCGAACCTCACCACCGACGAGTTCCTGCGCGCGGCCGGCGCGGATCCCGCGTTCCCGCAGACTTCGATTGCCGAACTGAAGGCGTTCCTCGAATCCGCGGACCTCGTGAAGTTCGCGGGCCTCGAGGCGACGCCCGAGATGGCGGACGGCGCCACGGGGAAAGCGCGGAACTACCTCACGGCCGACAACGAACGGAAGGAGGACGCGAAATGAGCTTCGGATTTGCCTGGCCGCTCTGCTTCCTCCTGTTCGCGCCGCTTGCGCTCGCCGCGTGGCGGATGCTCCGGCGCGGACGCCGCGCGGGCATCAAGTTCGCGCCCGTGGGGCGTCTCCCGGCGAAGACCGCGGGC
>JAFRSR010000288.1 GCA_017427485.1 Kiritimatiellia bacterium | reverse complement strand
TTTCTTCAACTTATGGAAACAACAGCCTCGTTGAAACGTCCGCCACAAAACGAAATCCGTTCATTTCTAGAGGCGAAACCAATGTCAAACCAGTCTTTAGATGCGTTTACTTTCAGAACGTGCGTTTACTTTTGGCCGGGGTGATTTTCATCAGGTGTCGCTTTTGCGGTTGTTACATTCCGCACATCCCGTCTTGCTGAAATGCCTTTTGGCGTCGTAGAGCCATGTACCCGTATACTGGGCGTTACGCCGCTCCTGGGCATTCAACTGCTCGCCCACCGTGTTCACGACCTCAAACCATTCAAGGCGTTCACGTTCCGTACCTTCGCAGATGTAGATCGTGAGCGGATAGTCCAGTATCTGCTCGCGCTCTTCCTTCGTGAGGTTGCCGAACTTCTGATGGTTGATCGGATAGCAAAATCTAGCGCCTACGGCTAGGGGGCATCATCCGACTAGCGTTTCTGCCAGGTGGTGCGGTCGGCCATGGATTGCCTGCGGCCGAAGAGCTTCGCGAGGGCGCCCCAGCCGTAGACCCAGAGCGTGATCCAGCACACGGGCACGTGGTAGAGCCAGGCGCGGTCGGGCTTGCGGCAGAAGCCGATCAGCATCTGCACGAGCAGGGGAATGAGCGTGACCGTGGAGAGGCAGAAGAGGAGGATGCCGGTCTTGCGCTGGCGGTCCCACGGGTAGGAACGCTGCTTCTCCTGCGCGAAGTAGAGGAAGTCGCGGATGCGGCGGCGCTGCTTGCGGACGAAGTCGCCGAGGCGCGCGCAGTAGAGGTGCACGATGCCCGTCTTGACCTTGGCCACGTGCACGGCGCCGTCGCGGCGGATGTGCTCGTAGAGGATGTCGATGTCGAAGAGGTAGGGATCCCAGTTCGTGCCGTCGAGGAGCGACCGGCGGAACACGAAGCCGTTCGCGCCGATGGTGGGAAGGGCGTCTGCCGTGAGGGTGAGCTTGAGCCAGTCGCCCTTGTCCTCGGTCAGGACCTTGAGACCGGTCCACGTGCCGGTGACGCCGCACGTACGGTCGTAGTTGCGCGTGAAGAGGCAGATGGGGTCGTTCATTCCCAGGAGGGCGAAGTAGCGGGTGGGGGCGGGATCGTGCGGGCGCGCCGTGTAGGCGATGGGCTCCGTGGCGACGATGTCGGGATCCGCGAAGGGCGCGGTCATGCGCGCGAGCCAGGTCGGGTCGGGGAGGATGTTGTCGCTGTCCACGAGGGCGATGATCTCGCCATGCGCGGCCTTGATGCCGGCTGTCTTGCCGGCCTCGCCGGTCTTGAGGGGGTTGTCGGTGATCACGTCCGCGCCGTAATCGCGCGCAATCTCGAGCGTGCGGTCGGCGGAACCGGCGTCCGCGATCACGATCTCGCGTTCAACGCCAGGGGGAAGCGTCTGGGCGCGGATGGCGTCAAGGCACTCCGCGAGCGTCTGTTCGGAGTTGAGGACCGGAATGACGAACGAGACGAGCATCGCGCGGCGCACCGGCTAGTCCTGGCCGGAGATTTCGTTGAAGAACGAGCAGATGTCGGAGCGGCCCGCCTTCGTGTAGGCGATGGCCGCGCGCGGGTGCTGGTTGAAGATGCCGGTGAGGAGGTAGGCGAGGGAAGGGCCCCACGTGATGCCGGAGGCGCGGAGCGGCTCCATGTACTTCTCGACGAACTGCACGACGGGGTAGAGCTTGTACTTCGGGTTGCGGAGGAAGCCGAGGAGGTGCTCCATCGGGCAGTTCCCTGCGCCGCGGCCCATGCCGTCGTAGGTGCCGTCGAGCCAGTCCGCGCCCGTGGCGACGGCCTCGATCGTGTTCGCGAAGGCGAGCTGCTGGTTGTTGTGGGCGTGCATGCCGATGCCCTTGCCGGCGGCGGCGACGGTGTCGCGGTACACCGTCATCAGGCGTTCGGTGGCCTCCGGGTAGAGCGCGCCGAAGCTGTCCACGATGTAGACCGTGTCGACGGGGGACTTCGCGAGCATGTCAAGGGCGATGCGGAGGTCGGCCTCCTGCACGGCGGAGATGGCCATGATGTTGCAGCTCACCTCGTATCCTTTGGATTTGGCGTCTTCGATCATCTTGATCGCGGTCGGCATCTGGTGGAGGTAGGTGGCCACGCGCACGAGGGAGACGGGGCTTTCGGACTTCGGGCGGATGTCCGTCTCGTAGTCGCAGCGTCCGGCGTCCGCCATGATCGAGAGCTTGATCGCCGGATCGGGTTCGCCGATTGTCTGGAGTATCTTTTCGTCGTCGGAGAATTTCCAGGGGCCGAAGTCGGCGGGGTTGAACATGGCCTTGGAGGCGCGATAGCCGACTTCCATGTAGTCGACGCCGGCGGCGAGGTTCGTGCGGTAGAGGGCGCGCACGAAGTCGTCGGTGAAGAAGAAGTCGTTGACGAGCCCGCCGTCGCGGAGCGTGGCGTCGACGACACGGACGGATTCACGGTAGTTCATGAGTTCAGCGAGGTCCTTCATCTGTTTGTCCTCTTAGGAGAGGCGTAATAAGTATACCACAATTTTTCGCTGCGCGGCGTCACCTGATTGTGTCAGAAGCGGCCGAGGTCGAGCATGGAGTTCGGGCCGAAGGCGCGGAGGTAGATGAAGAACACCACGCGCACGTCGTCGTCGTGGTGCGACCCGTCGAGACGGCGGTAGTCGTTCTCGTATTCGAACTGGACGCGGAAGGCGAGGCAGTCCGTCATGAGATCCACCCAGGTGCCGATTTCGTCCACTTCTCCGCGGCGGCAGTCGTAGCGGATGTAGGGTCCCCAGGCGAGCCAGTCGCAGATGCCGTGCTCGAAGCCGATGCGGGCGATGCTGGACTTCGCCCAGTTGAAGCGGTCGTAGAGCGACGGCACGTAGTCCCAGTTGCGGTGGTCGCGGCCGATGTAGCCCGCGTGCCAGCTGAAGTTGTCGGCGAGGCGGTGGCGCATGAAGATGTCGGAGTAGGCGGCCTTGTCGTTGCGCGCGTCGTATTCGTTGCGCGTGAGGAAGATCACGTTCTTCGTGGGGGCGTAGCGCAGGCGGATGCCGGGCACCACGTCGTCGCTGTGCGAGTAGTGCGGGTCGTCGCTGTCCTTCGGGTATCCGGCCATCCAGCTGTCGCGCGTGTAGTGGCTGTAGGAGGCGAAGGGGATGGCGGCGTAGAGGTCGGCGTCGAACACCGTGCGCGGAATGCCGTGTTCGTCCGTGCGCTGGAAGAGGTTGCGTATGCCGGGGCGTATTCCGTGCCAGTTGTAGGGCAGGCCGCGGCCCTCGAAGCCGAACTGGTCGAGCCATTCGGTGGCGCCGTCGTAGCCGTCGAACACGTATGCCTGGCGCTTGCGGGACGAGGTGGTGTCGACGACCTGGTAGGAGTAGTCGAGGTAGGGTTCGATGGTGTGGCGCCAGGCGTCGTCCAGCCAGGCGCTGCCGCGAGCGGCGGCGGTGAAGCCGAACTCGGCGATGTTGCGGTAGATGCCGTCGCCGCTCGCCTTGGAGCGTCCGTTCTCGAAGGCGGTGCGGCTGCCGGAGTCGCTCCACCAGGTGCCGTGGTAGGTGGCGCGCGGCACGACGGAGAGTACGTCCCAGAGCTTGAAGGGAATGGAGACGCGGTGCGAGGAGTCGGCGCGGAAGGCCTGGTAGTCGGCGGCGCGTCCGTCGGGCCCGATGTAGGGCACGTAGCGGAACATGTCGTCGGAGGCGCCGCGGTATTCGGCGTAGTCGCGGTTCAGGTAGCCGGCGCGGGTCTGGGACTCGTAGTTGACCGGCAGGTCCCAGATGGGCTGCGGGTTGACGGCGAACCAGCCCTCGGGGAGGCGCGCGGTGCCGCTGTAGAAGTCGTTGAGGGGGCCGGAGGCGGAGACGCCCGAGGCCCAGTCGAGCTCGCGGTGCTCGTAGGCGGCTTCGTTGACGGGGATGGACTCTCCCCGGTCCTCGTTGCGGTAGAAGTCGCGGCGGAACCAGGAGTCGGAGAAGTAGCCCGCCTGGGCGCGGAGGGTGTCGCGTTCGGTCAGGTCGGCGGCGTGCTCGAACTTGAGTCCGTAGCGCTCGCGGTCCACGTCGCTGCCCCAGTTGCGGTAGTTGCGCTTGTGATCGCTCCAGTGGTCGTTGTAGCGGTCCTCGTCGAGGTCCCACGCGTGGTAGACCTTGAACTTGCCCTTGCCGTAGTCGGCGAGGTTCCAGCGGATCGTCTGGCCGAGCGCGACGCCGTTGCGTGTGCGGAAGTCGGCGTAGGTGGAACCGCCGAGGGAGGGGCCTTCGCCCTTGCCCTCGTTCCAGATGTCGTAGACGTAGCCGGTGAGGAGGTAGCCGCCCCACTTGGACGTGTAGCCGGGCATGACGCGCAGGCCGTAGTCGGTGTTGAGCGGGTAGTACCAGTAGGGCACCCAGAGGACGGGCACGTCGAAGAGGTGCACCCAGGCGTCTCGGACGATGGCGGCGCGGTTCTCGATGTAGTGGAATTCGCCGGAGAGGCGCCAGTGCAGATGGTCGATTTCGTTCGAGCAGGTGGTCATCATCGTGCCGGGCGCGAAGGAGTAGTGCCCGTCGGCGGAACGCTGCGCGGCGTCCGTATGGAGGCGGTAGGGCGCGGCGACGGCGACGACGTTGCCGGTTGCCACGAGGACGCCGGTCTGCCGGTTGGCGGAGAGGTGCTTCGCCTCGATCTTGATTTCGCCGACGTTCTGGACGGCGGACTTGTCGGGCGGCATGAGGTCCTGCAGGAACTGGGCCTGGACCGTGGCGGCGCAGCCGGCGGCGAGGAGAAGGGCGGGGAGTGTTTTCATGGGGCGTTCCTCCTGGGTTAGATCGTGGGGCGGTTGCCGCCGGTGGAATAGAGAACCTGTCCCGACTGCTTGTCGAGGATGGCGAACGACTCGGGGTGGCGATGGAGCTCGGCGACGAACGTGAGCGGCGTCTTGAACGTGTCCTGCATCTCCTTGAGGATGTCGGCGTCCTCCATGCGGAGGCGCTGCAGGACGGCGGGCGCGATGACGATCTTGGGTTCGAACGGCGTGTTATCGGCCTCGGACTTCTTGAGCAGGTTGGTGAGCTGGCGCTGGATCTCGATGGAGATCGCGAGCGGGCTCTTGATCACGCCGTGGCCGCCGCAGCAGGGGCAGGTGGAGCTGAGCAGGGAGAGGATCGACTGCTCGTGGCGTTGGCGGCTCATCTCAAGGAGGCCGAGCTCGCTGATCTCGAGCACGTTCGTGCGGGCCCGGTCGCGGCGCAGCGCCTCCTTGAGGGCGCGGTAGACCTGCTTCTGGTGCTTGCGGCTCTTCATGTCGATGAGGTCCAGCACGACGAGCCCGCCGATGTTGCGGAGCCGCAGCTGGCGGGCGACCTCGTCGACGGCCTCGAGGTTGACCTCGAGGATGGCGTCTTCCTGTGAGCCCTTGCCCTTGTGGTGGCCGGTGTTGACGTCGACGGCGATGAGGGCCTCCGTCTCGTCAATGACGAGGTAGCCGCCGGACTTCAGGCGCACCTGGCGGTTGAAGGCGTCGCGGAGCTGCTTCTCGATGCCCAGGTGCTCGAAGACGTTGACGGGGCCGTCGTACCGGCGTAGCTTGTTGCGGGCGCGGCGGGAGACCTTGGACGTGACCTCGCGCAGCTCCTCGAAGACCTTTTCGTCGTCGATGAGCACGCTGTCGATCTCCTCGGTGAGCCAGTCGCGCACGACGCGTTCCACGAGGCTGGGCTCCTGGTAGACGCAGCAGGGCACGCGGCGGGTCTTGACGTTGTTCTGGAGTTCGTTCCAGGACGTGATGAGGTTGCGGAGGTCCTGCGCGAAAGAGCTGCCCTTGGCGCCGAGGCCGGCGGTGCGGGCGATGATGCCGACGTCCGCCGGGATGGGGAGGCGGTCGACGAGTCGCTTGAGGCGCTTGCGCTCCTCGGCGTCGCCGATCTTGCGGCTCACGCCGCGCGTGTTGTCCTTGTCGGGCGCCATGAGCACGAGATAGCGTCCGGGGATGGAGAGGTTGGTGGTCACGCGCGGGCCCTTCGTGGAGATGGGTCCTTTCGTGACTTGGACGGTGATTTCGGTGCCGGGGGCGAAGCGCTGGTGGATCTCCTCCTTGGAGAGCTTGGCGGGCTTGTTGCGCTTGCGTCCCTTGCCCTTGCCGTTTTTGCCGCCCTTGTCGTCGTCGTCCTCCGTCTCGTCGAGGAACTGCTCGAAGTCGGGGGTCATGTCCCAGTAGTGGAGGAACGCGTTCTTCTTGAGGCCGATGTCGACGAAGGCGGCCTGGAGGTCGTCCTCGAGGTTCTGGATGCGGCCGCGGAAGATGCTGCCCACGAGGCGTTCCTCGTCGGGGTGCTCGATCATGTACTCCTCGAGACGCCCGTTTTCGAGTACGGCGACGCGTGTCTCGAGCTTTTCGATGTTGACGACGATTTCTCGTTTGACCTTCTTCTTCTTGAAGAAGCCCACGACTTTGTCGACGACGGCTTGGATGATGGATGCCATTTGTTCTCCTTCCTAGAGTGGTTTTCAGATTGGTGGTGAATCGGGCGGCCCGTTCGCCTCCCTGTTGTCTTCAGCCGGTGCCTGGTGGATGGCCACGCTCTGCACGACGCCGAGCGCGGCCATGAGGACGATGAGGAACGTGCGGCCTGCGCTGATGAAGGGCAGCGGCAGGCCCGTGATCGGCACGAGGCCCACCGACATGGCCACGTTCACGTACAGGTGGCAGAAGACGAGCGTGAGGATGCCGATCACGACGAGGCGGCCGCGGTCGTCCGTACACCGGATGGCGATGCGCAGCCCGGGCCCGAGGATGCCGAGGAAGAGGGCGAGCATGAGCAGCACGCCCATGAAGCCGGACTCCTCGGCGAGGACGGCGAAGATGAAGTCGTTCATCGAGACGGAGGGCGGCAGGTAGCCGAGGAGCTTTTGGGAACCCTTCTTCAGCCCCTTGCCCCAGATGCCGCCGGAGCCGACGGCGATCTGCGCCTGCCGCAGGTTGTAGCCGGCGCCGCTGGGGTCGGTTTCGGGGAACAGGAACACGCGCAGTCGCTGGATCTGGTGGTCGCGGAGCGGCACGAAACGGTAGATCTTCGCGCGGCTGTCGGGATCGGGTTGCCGCTCCGCCCGGTCGACGGCCCATAGCACGAGGCCGACGGCGAGCAGGGAGACGGCGAGCAGCGTGACGAGGCCCTTGAGCCACACGCGCGCGGCAAGCAGGATCGCGAGGACGGACGGCACCAGCACGAGCGCGGTGCCGAGGTCGGGCTCGGCCAGCACGAGCGCGGCGGGTCCGCCGAGGATGGCGGCGCCGGCGAGGAACCAGCGAAAGCCGGAGCGGCCGGGTTCCGCGAACACGTGGGCCGTGAAGAGGATCACCGCGAGCTTCGCGATCTCGCTCGGCTGGAAGAACCACAGCCAACGGCGCCCGCCGAAGTGGTTCGTGCCCGCGAAGAGCACGATGACGAGCAGCGCGCAGGAGACGACGAAGATCGGAAGGGCCGCCCAGTCCAGCATCTTCCTGTAGTCGAGGAACGCGCAGACGGCGTACACGACGAGCCCATAGAGGGCCGTGGCGGCGTGGACGCGCCAGAGGTTGCGCAGCGCCTCCGTCGGACGCACGGATCCCGCCGAATTGATGAAGACCACGCCCATCACGACGAGCATGACCATGCAGGCCGAGAGGATCCAGTCCATGCGCCGGAGTTTGGAGAGCACGTCCTTCATGCCGTCAGTCCCCCCTTTCCAGCGCGCTGCTGCGCGGCCGCGCGGCGGCGACTTCCGTCTCGCCGAAGATGTGGGCGAGCACCGCGTGGACGCGCGGAGCCACCGTGCTGCCGCCGGACTCGCCGCGCTCGACGATCATCGCGATCGCCACCGTCGGTTTCTCGAACGGCGCGAAGGCGATCACCCAGGTGTTCTTGCGCTTGGTCTCGCCGCGGCCGATTTCCGCCGTGCCCGTCTTGCCGGCGCAGGACACGCTCAGGTTGAACCTGCGCTTCTTGTAGGTGCCGGGTTCGGCCTCCTCCCAGCGCGTGAGGATGCGACGGCCCGTGCCGCTTTCGGCAACGTCGCGCATGCCCTCGCGCACGAGCTCGATGTAGTCGGCATTGTAGGGTACGGTGCGGACTGGCGCGGGAACCGGCTGGTCGTCGGTCCGCGCGAAGAGGTAGGGCGTGAAGATCTTTCCGCCGTTCGCGAGGGTGGCGGCGACGACGGCCATCTGGAGCGGCGTGACGAGCAGCATGCCCTGGCCGATCGACATCTGGCAGGTGTCGCCGGGATACCAGCGTTCGTTGAAGCGCGCGCGCTTCCATTCGTTGTCCGGCACGATGCCCGGCGTCTCCCCGCCGAGGTCGATGCCGGTGGCGGAGCCGAGCCCGAACGCGCGCGCGGCCGTGATGACGGCGTTTGTGCCGATGGCCGTGCCGAGGTTGCAGAAGAAGGTGTTGCAGCTCTTCTCGAGGGCGGCGCGGAGGGTGATGGGGCCGTGGCCCCAGCGGTCCCAGCAGTGGAGGTGCAGGTTGCCGAGCGAGTAGACGCCCTGGCAGGTGTATTCGTCGTCGGGCAGCCAGCCGTTGGCGAGCGCCGCAATCGCCGTGAGGGGCTTAAACGTGGATCCGGGCGCGTAGGACTCGGAGATGGCGCGGTTCTGGAGACGCTTCGCGGGCGCGTTCGTGAGGGCTGCGTAGACGTCCTGCGAGAGGCGCGGCACGCAGTCGTTGGGGTTGAACGTGGGGGCCGACGCAAGCGCGATCACGGCGCCGTCGCGGGGGTCGAGCACGACTCCGGCGCCGGTCACGCCGTCCAGCTGCGCCTCGAGGACGGCCTGCACGTCCTTGTCGATCGTCAGGCGCAGGTCAAGGCCGGGGGACGGCGCAACGTCTGCGTCCATGTCGTCCTCCATCATCGCCTCGCGCTGTTTCGTGGGGCGGAACCCGCGTGCGTCCACGCGCACCTTCCGTTCGCCCGCGACGCCGGTGAGGAACCGGTTGTAGTACCGCTCCACGCCTTCGCGTCCCCTCATGTCGTGCTCGAAGAAATGCGCGCTGTCTGCGTCGTCTGGACGGCTTCGGCCCGTGTAGCCGAGTATGTGCGCGGCGAGCGAACCGCACGGGTAGATGCGCTCGGGACGGGTCGTCTCCTCGAATCCCGGAAACTCGTCGGAGTGTTCGGCGAAGTGGGCGAAGGTCTCGTCCGAGACGTCCTCCCACAACATGAGCGGCATGGCGGAAGCCTGCTTGACGTGGCGTTCGATCCGGTCATGGGTGAGGCCGGCGGGACGCGCGAGGTTCAGTTTCTCCGACAGGCGGTCAATGGCCTCCTCCACGGCCACCACGGTGTTCTGGGCGCCTCCGCGCCGCTGGAACTCCTCGATGTTGCACTGGATGCAGTGGCTGGGGCGGCATGCCGCGAGCACGGCGCCGTTGCGGTCGAGGATGCGTCCGCGCAGGCCGGGCACGCGGATGCGGCGCGTGTACTGCTGCGTGAGGTCGGCCTTGAACTCCCCGGTGTCCACGTACTGCAGCCGGAAGATCGTGGTGCCCAGTACGACGAACCCGAGCAGGTAGACGGCGCCGAGCGAAAGGATGAACCAGGAGGAGGTCTTCACCGACGCCTCCCTTCGTGTGCGGGGACGGTGAAGCCGGTG
>JAFRSR010000287.1 GCA_017427485.1 Kiritimatiellia bacterium | reverse complement strand
TTCCATCCTTTGTCCTCTGTCTTCTGTCCTCTGTCCTTCTCCATGACAAACGACATTCTGACTTGGCGATAACATATCACATTCCAGCCTTTTTCACAAGCAGCAATGAAAGCACAGGCGCGATAAAAATGCTACAATATGTGCCTCAGGAGAGGTAGGTAAAATGAAACTGCTACATGTCCGAATCACTGCGATGGCATTGGCCGCAGGCGCCGTTTCGGCTGCCGGAGCGAGCCATAGGCTCCGCCATCCTACCCTTGCGGCGGCTGTCGAGGACGCCCACACGAACCTCGTCGCCAGGTTCGTGGGGCCGGAAGGCCTCTTGCGCGACTACGAGGGCGAAATTCCCACGCCCGCCGATTGCCGCGACTGCCGTCCGAACGCGATGGGCTGGTGGAGCCCGATCGAGAACGGGCCGATGTTCACGGGGCCCTATCTGGAGGCCGTATGCGTCCGCGCCCGCGAGACCGGCTCGGCGGCAGACCGTGCTCTGGCGCGGAAGCTGGCGGGGGGCCTGATGCGTGCCGCATCCGTATCGGACGTCAAGGGAATGGTCGTGCGGGGATTCGGCACGGACGGCGTCTGCCACTATCCGCTGGGGTCCGAGGACCAGACCATACCCTGGTTCTACGGACTCTACGCCTACTGGAGAAGCGGACTCCCTTCGGTCGACGAGAAGAAGGCCGTAGCGGAGAAGGTGCGGGAAGTGGCCGAGTGTCTTGCGGCGAACAACTGGAAGTGCCCGTGCGACGGTGCCTTCACCGGGGAGTCTCGCGGATCGTTCATGGACAGCGGACTCGTTTTCCGGGGCGCGTCGCACTCGCTTTTCCTGTTACGGGCCGTGTGGGAAATGTCGGGCGACGAGATATGGCTGAAGCGATACGAGGCCGCCCTCGGCAAACGGCAGAAGGCCACTTCCCTCACGATGCTGGAGGTCTGCCGCGAGGGCTGGGCCACGGACGTGAAGAAGTTTCCGGCAGACGGGTCGGGGATGTGGATATACGTGTGCGCGCAAGGATGCCTGGCCCGGCTGGCGAAGATGGACCCCGCCAACGCCGGATGTTTCAGGGAAGGCCTCGCGCGGAATGCAGCGCGTGCGCGCAAGGCAATGGCGGGCGCCGCCGCATTCTCCAACAAGATAGAGCGTCCGTTCAAGTATGCGAACTGGCGAACCGGCTACCGCTGGCGGCCCCAGAAGACGCAGAAGGAAGCGGACGAGGTGCAGGGCACGGGCAATCCGGCGATCCTCGGGAAGCGCAAGCGCTACGAGCGCAATACGATGACGCTGCCGCTATCGGCGGCGGCGGTATGCTCGTACGCGGGAGTCGCGCGCGATGAAGTGGAACATACTCTCCGCAGCTACGACTATTCGCAGATCAACCTCTGCGAGTTCTTCCTCGCCGAGGTCGCCGCCTACAGCCTCCGCGCGGCCCAACGGGGCAGCGACAGCCCCTGACGGCCCGGCATGAACTAGCCCATGAGCAGTTCGAAGTCCTCTTCGATCGGCGGGCGTCCGTATTCGCTGATCTCGTAGGATTCCACCATCTTCGGAACGGGCTTTCCGGGATACTGTTCGCGCCAGGCGTTGGCGAAGCGCTTCGCGTCGTTGACCTTGCGCTTGGCCCAGTATTTCATCAGATAGGCGTTGCGGCCGGCGATGTTGGTCGTGCGGTCGCCTATCGCGGCCACTTCGTCTTCGGTACCCTTGTCCCAGGGCAGCCACTCGTAGAACTGCGAAACCTGGCAGTTGAGCGCATCGCACCATTTCTCGATGTAGGGGTCGGCATCGACGAGGATATCCGGCCGCATCACGCGCGGCACCGTGAATACGTCGCTCATCAGCAGGATCAGCGGACGGCGGCGAAGCGGCTTCGAACCTTCGATCCAGTGCGGACAGCCGAGCATGTAGCCGCAGTCCTTGACCAGCGTGCCGATGGTACGATGGTCCACGTGGTAGTCGCAGTCGCGGTGGGTCATGATAATGTCCGGCTCGAACTCCTGGATCTTGCGCGCCACCATCTCGCGCGCCTCGATCGTGTTCGGGCAGCGCGCATCGCCGAAGCCGTAGATGTCGTAGCTGTCGAGCCCCCAGACCTTGGCGGCGTTCAGCGTCTCCTGGCGGCGAACTGCAGCCGTTTCGGCGCGACTGAGCTTGTGGTGCCCGATGTCGCCGTTGCAGGCGGCCACGAACTTGACGCGGCAGCCCTTGGCGATCAGCTTGGCGGCCGTGCAGCCGCAAATGATGTCGGCGTCATCGGGATGGCCGCCGATCATCATGATGCGCTGCGGTCCCGGCGTGCGCGGGATCGACGCCTTGACCGGCGGACACGCCGCGATGTAGGTGCGCCCCCTGAGCTTGTTGAGTTCGCCAGCCGCCTTGGCCTTGCGGTTGATGCCGATGGCGGCGGCCACAAACCCCGCAAAAGTCAAGAAACCTCTTCTGTTCAAGTTCATTTTTTGTGCTCCTGTTCCGTTAGACTATGCGGCGAGTATATCAGACTTGGTGCCGTTTTGCAACCCGCCTGCGCCGCTTCTACTTAACCTCGAAAAGCTGGTAGATCGCCGGCGCCGCCTCGTCCTGTCCGAACGGAACAGTCCGCGCCACCTGCCGCCCGGATGCGGCGACCTTCACGCCCTTCATCGGACGTGACGGGCAGTAGTTGACCAGGTTAATCGCGAACCCGTTCCCCGTCCTACGCACCTCGGCCATCACCCACGCGGGAATCCCCTTCAGCTCGTACGGCGTCTTGAAGCCGATCTTCTCAAGATCGGCGACAAGCCGGTCACCGCCGTCCTTCGGCGCGGAGATGCGGTTGACCCAACCCGTGCTGAACACGCCGGAGAACTCATCCGCCTCGTCGCGCCAGACAACATTCGGGATGCCGGCGAGCTGCGCCTTGAATGGATTCTTCATGTACTGGCGGTTCAGTTCGTCGCAACGCCCCGAATCCCCCGTGACAATCAGCTTGCCGCCGCCCTTCGCCCACGCGACAAGCCGTTCGCGCTGGTGTTCGGAAAGGCACGTCTGGTCGGAAACGACCACCACCTCCGCGTCCGCCGGAATGTTCAGCTCGTCCGGCCGCGACACGATGTAGCCGAACGGAACGTGGCGGCGCAGGCAGATCTCCTCCGCCACGCCGAGTCCGCGATGGCATCTGTCGGACAGGATTGTGGACTGCGGCGAAAAGATCAGTTTCACCGGCTCGTAGGGCGCGGACTCGAGCATCGCGCGATGGTCGGCGACGAACGCGTTAAAGGCCTTCAGCTGCGGGCGGCGCTGCTCTACGCGCGCGTCGTCGTAGAAGCAGTCCTTTCCGGGCGAGACCACGGTCCGATCGGTTGGGATGCCGCCGAGGACGAGATCTTCCATCAGCGGCAGCAGGTAGTGCCGCTCCTGGTCCGGCGTCATGCTTGAATCGTTGTCGCAGAGCGCGACGGCTGTCTTGCCGAGCGTCCGATAGATCTTGAGTATCCGCGCGCGGCCCCGAAGCTGGTCTTTCGCCACGTCATAATTAGGATAGTCGCCGTTCTGCGCGATGTAGAGGTCGAGGTTCTGTATGAGATCCGGGACATTGACGCAGAGCGTGCGCATGGCGGACGGGTTGCGCGCACCTTGGCTATTGCACGAAAGGATGGCGTCCGGCCGCGCCTTCTTGATCTCCCTGCGGAACTTCGCGAAGATTTCGTTCATCTGCCGATGCCGCCAGAAGATGCACTCCTGCACGAGCGCATCCTTGACCTCGGACGAATTGATGGGACTTTCCGGCGGCAGGAGCACGAAGCGCAGGTCGTCGAAGCCGAATCGCTCGCGGGCGTTCGGCAGCCGCGCGAGGTGTTCGCGGAACTTCCGCTGGCACCGCTCGCAGTAGCAGTGGTGGCTGAAGGAGTTGTCAAACATCACGCCGTCGAATCCGCCCTCGGTCACCGCGAAACGCATGATCGGCACGAGGTAATCAACCCACTCGTCGCAGGAGATGCACGGCACCCAGCGGTAGTAGCTGTTGCCCCAGTAGTAGAGCATCTTCCCCTCGTGGTCGCGCGCCGCCCAATCGCGCAGGTTAGGGATCTCCGCCATCATGTTCTCGTAGTACAGCGTCATGAACTGTATGTAGGCGAGCACGTGCACGCCGTTCGCGTGCGCGGCGTCCACGAAGCGTTTCACATTCGGATAATCGTTCTTCTCAAACTCCCATCCCATGCCCTTGTAGAAGCGGCAGTGGCACCAGTTGAGCCCGAGGTCCTTCATCAACTTCGGCGATTCGGTGTCAAACCAGTCGAGCCAGCCGGCGACCCATTTCGAGCTGCCCTCGATGCCACCTGTCGTCCGCGCGGCCTTGCGACGGTACATGGTGATAGGCTCGTGCGCGCCGAACGTCCAGCGCATGTCGAGCGGATTGAGCGTCTCGGCGCCAGTCGCCAATGCGAACAGCACCGCCATGAATGTAAGTTTCGTCTTCATCGCGATGTTTTCTCCTTGTTCTTTGCATGGGACCTGAGGCAAGATGTCCCAGGGGGCTCAATTGGCAACTGGCAACATTGGCACCTGGCAACACTTGCACAGTGGCAACATTCCTAGCCGACCTGGCGGCGAGCGGCATAGTCGAGGCACATGGTCACGCGGTGCTGGAGGTAACGGTTCCACTCCGCGCCAATGCGCAGAACGCGGATGTGCTTGTGGTAGGTGTCGATGGAGACGACGTTGAAGAGGTCCTGGCTCTTCTCGCCCGTCACGCGGCGCGAGTCGCACCACAGCTCGAAGTTCTTGGCGGTGCCCACGTTGATGAAGAGCTGCTTTTTGCCCTTGACGACGCCGCAGAAGTCCGTGTGCGTGTGGCCGCCGAGCCAGCAGACGAACTCGCCGCCCGCCTTCTGGAAGGCGTCCACCGCCTCCACCGCGCGGGGCAGCGCGCCGCCGAGGCTTTCGCGCTGGATGCTGTCGAACGGGCAGTTCGGCAAGCCCTCGCAGTCCGTGCCGGCGGGTGGGTAGTGCTGGGAGGTGACGACGGCGAGTTTCTTCGCGCGCGCGTCTTCGAGCGTCGCGACGAGCCACGCCTGCTGCGCGCCGTCGTAGTGCATGCAGTCGAGGCCGATCAGGCGCACGCCGCACTTCGGATAGTCCTTGTACCAGTAGCAGAGGCCGTCGGGGTTCGCGCCGTTGGGCTGCGTCACGCCCCAACCCTCGATGCCCGCGAAGTACTTGTCGTAGCACTCGCGCGGCGTGGCGTCGCGGTCCGTCTTGTTCCACTTGTAGATGTCGTGGTTGCCGAGGGTCTTGAGGACGCCCTTGAAGCCGGGCACCGCCATCATCTCGTCCTTCCAGTCGTTCCAGCTGCCACCGGCGATGTCGCCCGTGAGGAGCGCGTCCGCGAGGTAGGGCTTGTAGTGGTTGGCGAATTCCATCACGCGGTAGAGGTTCTTCACGTCGTTGTGGATGTCGGCGAAATGGAGGAGGACGAGCTGCTCCTGCTGGTAGGCGGGCGGCTTGCCCGGGACGGGCTTGATGGCGCGCATCTGCATGTTCTGAAGGACGGGCAGGATCGTCTCGGGCGGGTTGAGCGCGAGGATGCCCGTGGGGCGCGGTGCGGCCGCGGGGGCCGTGCAGGAGCGCGGCCCTCCCGTGGGTGCGGCGGCGGTCGCAGCAAGCTGCGACCCTCCCGTGGCTGCAAGAAGCGATCCGGCGATGAAACTACGTCTGTTCATGTCCATTTTCCTCGTTCGACTTTTCAATTTTCGGCTTTCCATCTCCCCTTATACGGTCGCGGACGCGCTGGAACGCGGAGTAGAGCGCCGGCACGAAGATGATGCCAACGAACGTGGCGGCCAGCATGCCGAAGCACGCGCAGATGCCGATCGCGCGCATCGCGCCCTCGCCCGCGCCCTTCTTGAACACGAGCGGCAGCACGCCGAAGATGAAGCTCCAGGCCGTCATCATCACGGCGCGGTAGCGCAGGTCCGCGCCGTTCAGCGCGCTCGTGGGCGCGTCCACCCCGCGCGCGTGCTCCTGCTTCGAGAACTCGACCATGAGGATCGCGTTCTTCGCCGAGAGGCCGATCAGCATCACGCAGCCGAGCTGGGCGTAGACGGAGAGCGGCGTATGCGTGAGCCAGAGGCCGAGGACCGCGCCCGCGAGGGCCACCAGCACGGACAGCATCACCGGCACGGGAATCGTCCAGCTCTCGTACTGCGCCACGAGGAACAGGTAGGCGAAGAGCATGGCCATTCCCATGAGCCACAGCAACTGGCCCTCGTTCTCCTTCTCCTGCAGCGCGAGGGCGCCCCACTCCACGGCGTAGTCCTTCGGGAGGGGCGTGTTCTCGATCATCTCCATGACCTGCGACGAGCTCACGCCGTCCGCCGGCGTCACGTCCACCCACGCGGCCATCATCTTGTTGTAGCTCATCGTCTCGCGCGGGCCGACGACGTACTCGATCGACCCGAGCGACGAGATCGGCACGCTCTCCCCCTTGGACGTGGGGATGCGGATGTCGATGATGTCCTTGACCGACCCGCGCCGGTCGGGGTCGTTCTGGAGCTTCACCTCGTAGACGCCGCCCTTGATGTTGAAGTCGTTCACGTAGTAGCTCGCGAGCTTGTTCTGGAGCGTCTGGAAGATGACCTTCGGCGTGAGGCCGAGCATCTCGGCCTTGCGGCGGTCGAGCTTCAGCTCCAGCTGAGGCGTGGAGGCGGTGAAGCCGTGCACGGCGGCCTTCACGAGGCGGTTCGTGCGGAACGACGCCACCATCGCGTCCGCGGTCTCGAGCAGCTCCTGCGGCGACTGCCCGGCGAGCGTGCAGAGGTTGAAGCCCACGCCGCTCGACCCGCTGAGGCCCTTGATGGCCGGCGGCTGCGCGAAGCGGAACTCGGCGGCGTAGAGGTCGTCCGTGACCTCCTTGAGCTTGTCCATCACGGCGTCGATGCCCGTCTCCGGCGTCGTGCGCTTGTCCCAGTGCTCGAGGCGCACGAGCGCGAAGGCCATGTTCTCGCCCGTCCCCCAGAGGCCGCTGCGCCCGCAGGTGGAGGAGAGCGACTGCACGCCGGGGATCTTCTTCACGCGCTCGTGGAACTCGTCGATCACGGCGATCGTCTGGTCGAGCGTCTGCCCCTCCGGCAGACGGCAGTACACGGAGATGTAGCCGCGGTCCTCCTTCGGGAGGAAGGCGGTGGGCACCTGGCCGGACGTCCACCAGAGGAGCGCGCACACGCCGCCGAGGAGGAGGAGCGTGAGGATGCCCTGCCGCACGAGACGGCGCACGAAGAAGAGGTAGGTCGAGCGCGAGAGGTTCAGCAGCCAGTTGAACGGCGCGAACACGCGCGAGGGGCGCTCGGCCGGCGGCTTGAGGATGTAGGCGCAGAGGACGGGCGAGAGGACGAGCGCGACGACGGTGGAAAGCATGAGCGCCACGCACATCGTCACCGCGAACTGCACGTACATCATCCCCACCATGCCCGAGTAGTACGCGAGCGGCAGGTAGCAGGCGAGCGTGACGAGCGTGGTGGCGATGATCGCGCCGGTGATCTGCTGCATCGACTTCGACGCGGCCTCCTTCGGCGGCAACTTCTCGCGCAGCATGAGCGACTGCGTGTTCTCCACCACCACGATCGCGTCGTCCACGAGCGAGCCGATCACGAGGATGAGCCCGAACATCGTGAGCACGTTCAGGGTGAAGCCGAGCGGGTAGAGGACGGCGAACGTGCCGAGGAGCGCGATGGGGATGGCGAGCGAGGGGATCAGGGTGGCGCGGACGTCCTGGAGGAAGAGGTAGGTGATCAGCACCACGAGGACGAGCGCGACGCCGAGCGTGAAGTACGTCTCCTTCAGGAACACGCGCGTGAACGCGGTCGTGTCGTCCGCGAGCACGCCCACCACGCCGGGGGGCATGCGCTTGATCCACTTGTCCACCTCCTCCTTCACGCGCTGGGCGGTCTCGACGGCGTTCGCCTCGGGCGCCTTGTAGACGCTGAGCGACACGGCCGGGTTCTCGTTGAAGCGCGAGCGGATCGTGTAGCCCCGGCAGCCGAGCTCCACGCGCGCGACGTCCTTCACGAGCACCTGCGCGCCCGTCTCGGGGTTCGTGCGCACGACGATGTTCTCGAACTCCTCCTTCGTCTTGAGGCGGCCCTTCACGTTCAGCTTGAAGCTCAGGTACTTGTTCGCGTACTCGCCGCCCACGGTGCCGGCGGCGGCCTGGATGTTCTGGCTCTCGATCGCGCTCTTGATCTCGGCGATGGAGATGTTGAGGCCGGCGAGCTTGATCGGGTCGAGCCAGATGCGCATCGCGTACGTGCGCCCGCCCGTCTCCACGAGTGCCACGCCGTCCATGCGCGCGATGCCGTCCGCCACCTGCTTCTCCACGAAGTTCGAGAGGTCCATGAGGTCCATCTCGCGCCCGTCGGTCATGAACATGTACATGACCATGCGGTCCTCGGGGCTCTTGCGCACGACGATGCCGTTCTGCGTGACCTCACTCGGAAGCTTCGGCTCCGCGCGCTTCACGGCGTTCTGCACGTTCACGAGGGCGATGTTGGAGGGCGTGCCGGGGCGGAAGATCACGTAGCAGTTGTAGAGGCCCTTGTTGTTGCAGTTCGACTTGTAGTACCACACGTCGTCCACGCCGTTGATCTGGTCCTCGATCACGGTGCCCACGCTCTCGTTCAGCACCTCGGCGCTCGCGCCCGTGTAGCTCGTGGAGACGGTGATCGTGACGGGCGTGATGTTCGGGTACTCCGCCACCGGCATGCGGTGGAGGCAGAGCGCCCCGCACAGGGATATCACGATGGCGATCACCCACGCCGTGCGCGGATGGTCGATGAACACCTGTGAAATCGACCTCACTTCGCGGGCTCCACGATCATGCCCTTCGTGACCTTGTGCCCGCCGACGGCGACGATCCGCTCACCCGGCTTCAGGCCCTTTTCGACGAACATCACGTCGCCCTGGAGGTCGCCGCGCGCGATGTAGCGCCGCTCGACGGCGCCGCCCGCGCCGACCACCCACACGTAGGGCCCCTGCGTGTCCTGCAGCACGGCCGTGGGCGGGATCGCCGGACGCATCACGCCCTTCCGTGACGTGAGCGTGACGGTGACGGTGCCGCCCGTCTTGAGCTTGCGCTCCGCGTTCGGGAAGAGCGCGTAGGCCATCACCGTGTCCGTCAGCTCGTCCGCGGCGTTCTCCACGTACTCGATCTGCCCGTCCTCGCCGAAGGCGCTGCCGTTCGCGAGCGTGAGCACGATCTTGCCCTCCTCGATGAAGCGGCGCTCGCTGCCGCTGAACAGGTCGAGGTACTCGCGGTTGGAGATCGCGAAGCGCACGCGGATCGGCTTCATCTGGATAAGCGTCACGAGCGTGCCCGACGAGGTCGTCACGTAGTTGCCGCGCGTGAACGCGGTCGTGCCGATCTGGCCGGAGATCGGCGCGGTGATGCGGCAGTGCTTGAGGTTGTCACGCGCGACCGTGAGGTCCGCATTCGCCGCCGCGAGCGCCGCGCGGGCGCTGTCGCGCGCGGAGAGCGCGTTGTCCGCCGCGTCGAGCGACACGGCGCGCGACTCGACGAGCTTCTGGTGGCGGTTGTAGCTCAGCTCGGCGTAGCCCACCGTGGACTTGCACTCCGCCACCTTCGCCTCGGCGTTCTTCACGGCGGCCTCGTACTTCACGGGGTCGAGTCGGTACAGGAGGTCGCCCGCCTTCACGAGCGCGCCGTTCTCGAACGCGACCTCGAGGATCTCGCCGGAGACCTGCGGCACCACGTTGACCTGCGCGATCGGCACCACGCGGCCCGGATACACCCGCTCCTGGAAGTCCGCCACTTCGCTCACTTCCGTGACGGGCAGCGTGATCTTCTCCGCGCGCGCGGCCAGCGCAAGGCCGCACGCGCACACGGAGACGAACCTGGTCCATGCCTTCATGCGCGCCTCAGTCACTCGACGGTGATGGCGGCGTGGTAGCTCTGGAGGGAGCGCACCTCGCCCTTGCCCTCGCGGGCGGCCTTGATGCCCTCGCTCGCCGCGAGCGCGGCCGCGATGGTGGTGAGGTACGGCACGCGGTACTTGATCGCCGCGCGGCGGATCGAGTTGTCGTCCGCGCGCGCGTCGCGGCGGTTCGACGGCGTGTTGAGGATCAGCGTCACCTCGCGGTTCTTGATGAGGTCGAGGACGTCCGGACGCCCCTGCCCGATCTTCGCGACCATTTTGGCGGGCACGCCCTTCTCCCACAGGAACTTGACCGTCCCCTCCGTGCCGACGATCTCGAAACCGAGGTCGGCGAAGTTCTTGGCGGCCACGGCGGCGTCCTCCGGCTTCTCGCTGAGCGAGACGAGCATGCGGCCCGCCTGGATCGGGAGCGGCAGGCCCGCCGCCTCCTGGCTCTTGTAGTACGCGAGGCCGAACGTGTCCGCAAGACCGAGCACCTCGCCCGTGGAGCGCATCTCCGGACCGAGGACGGGGTCCACCTCCGGGAACTTTTCGAACGGCAGCACGGCCTCCTTCACGCCGTGGTACGGGATGATCTTCTTCTTGTCGAGGCCGAGCGACTTCACGCTCTCGCCAAGCATGAGGCGCGTCGCGATGCGCGCCATCTGCGTGCCCGCCACCTTCGAGACGAGCGGGACGGTACGCGACGCGCGCGGGTTCGCCTCGATCACGTACACCTTGCCGTCCTCGATCGCGAACTGCATGTTCATGAGGCCCACGACCTTCAGCTCGCTCGCGATGCGGCGCGTGTAGTCGAGGATCGTCGCCTTGTTCTCCTCGCTGATGGAGACCGGCGGCAGCACGCAGGCGGAGTCGCCCGAGTGGACGCCCGCGAGCTCCACGTGCTCCATGATCGCCGGGATGAACACGTCCGTGCCGTCCGACAGCGCGTCCGCCTCGCACTCGAGCGCGTGGTGGAGGAAACGGTCGAGGTAGAGCGGACGGTCCGGCGTCACGCCCACGGCCTTCGCGATGTACTCGCGGAGCATGATCTCGTCGTAGATCACCTCCATGCCGCGTCCGCCCAGCACGAACGACGGACGGATCACGATCGGGTAGCCGATCTCGGCCACGACCTTGAGCGCGCCGTCGAGGTCGCTCGCCATGCGGCTCTCCGGCATCGGGATGCCGAGGCGGTCCATGATGGAGTGGAAGAGGTCGCGGTCTTCGGCGGCGTCGATGGACTTCACGGACGTGCCGAGGATGCGGCAGCCCGCAGCCTCGAGTCCGGCCGCGATGTTGAGCGGCGTCTGGCCGCCGAACTGCACGATGATGCCCTCGGGCTTCTCCGCCTGGTAGATCTGCAGCACGTCCTCGAGCGTGACCGGCTCGAAGTAGAGCTTGTCCGAGGTGTCGTAGTCCGTCGAGACCGTCTCCGGGTTGCAGTTGATCATGATCGTCTCGTACCCCGCCTCGCGCATGGCCATCGCGGCGTGCGTGCAGCAGTAGTCGAACTCGATGCCCTGGCCGATGCGGTTCGGGCCGCCGCCGAGGATGAGCACCTTCTTCTTGTTGTCCGAGACGGGCACCTCGCCGGGCTTGCCGTTGTAGGACGAGTAGTAGTACGCCTGGTTCTCCACGCCCGAGACCGGCACGGCGTGCCACGTCTCCACGCAGCCGAGCGCGGTGCGCTTCTCGCGGATGTCCTTCTCCGGCACCTTGAGGAGCTGGGAGAGGTACTTGTCGCTGAAACCGTCCTTCTTCGCCTGCACGAGCAGGTCGTCCGGCGGCAACGTGCCCTTGTACGAGAGAATCTTCTCCTCTTCCTCGACGAGCTCGCGCATCTGCTCCACGAAGTACGCCTTCACGCCCGTGAGGTTGAAGATCTGCTCGTCCGTCGCGCCCTTGCGGAGCGCCTCGTACATCTGGAAGTGGCGCTCGGAGTTCGGGATCGCGAGCATCTTGAGGAGCTCGTCGAGGCTCTTCTCGTGGAAGTCCTTCGCGAAGCCGAGTCCGGCGCGGCCCTTCTCGAGCGCGCGGATCGCCTTCTGGAGCGTCTCCTTGTACGTCTTGCCGATGGACATCACCTCGCCCACGGCCTTCATCTGCGTGCCGAGGTGGTCCTCCACCGCGCGGAACTTCTCGAACGCCCAGCGCGCGAACTTGAGGACGACGTAGTCGCCGCTCGGCGTGTACTTCTCGAGCGTTCCGTCGCGCCAGTAGGGGATCTCGTCGAGCGTCATGCCCGCCGCGAGCTTGGCGGAGACGAGCGCGATCGGGAAGCCCGTCGCCTTCGAGGCGAGCGCGGACGAGCGCGAGGTGCGCGGGTTGATCTCGATGATCACGACGCGGCCCGTCTTCGGGTCGTGCGCGAACTGCACGTTCGTGCCGCCGATCACGCCGATCGCCTCCACGATCTTGAACGCGTCGCGCTGGAGGCGCTTCTCCAGCTCCTTGTCGATCGTGAGGAACGGCGCGGCGCAGTAGCTGTCGCCCGTGTGGACGCCCACCGCGTCGATGTTCTCGATGAAGCAGACGGCGATCATCTGGTTCTTGGAGTCGCGGACGACCTCCACCTCCAGCTCCTCCCAGTTGAGGATCGACTCCTCGATGAGGCACTGGTGCGTGAGCGAGGCGTCGAGGCCGCGCGCGCAGATCGTGCGCAGCTCCTCCACGTTGTAGCAGAAGCCGCCGCCCGCGCCGCCCATCGTGTATGCGGGGCGCACCACCACGGGGTAGCCGATCTCCTTCTCGACGAGCTCCACGGCCGCCTCGACGGAGTGGACGATGCCGCTGCGGGGCGTCTCGATGCCGAGCTTCGCCATCGTCTCCTTGAACACCTCGCGGTCCTCGCCGCGCTCGATGGCGTCCAGGTTCACGCCGATCACCTTCACGCCGTACTTGTCCAGGATGCCCTTCTTCGCGAGGCTCGTGGAAAGATTGAGGCCGGTCTGCCCGCCGAGATTCGGCAAAATGGCATCCGGCCTCTCCTTCTCGATGATCTGCTCGAGCCGCTCCTCGTTCAACGGCTCGATGTACGTGGCGTCCGCCATCACCGGATCCGTCATGATGGTGGCGGGGTTCGAGTTCACCAGCACCACCTTGTACCCGCAGGCCCTGAGGGCCTTGCACGCCTGCGTGCCCGAG
>JAFRSR010000286.1 GCA_017427485.1 Kiritimatiellia bacterium | reverse complement strand
CGAACACGCGGCCCTCCAAAAGCCCGCGTCCGCTCGTGGGACCGCCCTGTGGCTGGCGGAAGTCGATGTGCAGGTCGCCCGTGGTCGGCGGCACGCCGCGAATCTCCGTCTTGAACACGCGCCCCGTCCAGTTGGTCGTCACGTCGTACACCGCGCCGGAAAGATCGGGCGCCTGGACGGCGTTGAACTCGTCCGCAAGCCAGTCCGCCGGCATCCGCGCCGTGCCCGGCGCCGGCGCGCCCGACAGATACGCGCACACGCTCGCCCTCAGGCGCTTCGCCTCCGGCGTGTCCTTCGTCAGATCGTACCCGCAGACGAACAGCCGCCCCTTCCCCACCAGCACCTCGAACATCGTCGCCGTCAAGTCGGAGAAGTGGAAGTCGTTCACCGAAAGCGCGATCGGACGGAACCCCTCCGTCATTCCCCGGAGCGCATGGATCGTCGCGCCCTGCGCAAGCGTGTACCACTGCCAGTCCGTGAAGTCGTCCGTCACGAAGCCCGAAAGCGCGGGATGCCCCACGTCGAACCACGTACCCAGCGCCGCCCCGGTGGTATTGACCACGGGGAACCAGCGCGCGCTCCAGTACACGGACTTGAACGTCCCCCTCGCGGAATGGAAGCTCGGCCCGGTGTACAGCACCGTGCGGCCTTCCGCCAGCGCGGACTTCATCGCCGCGACGTCGCCGGTCTCGACAACGCCCGCGGGCGCGGCGCACCGCCCTTCGCGCGGATACACCCAGAAGTGCCATTCGTTGCTGCCGAAGCGCAGCGTCTGGCGGGCTTTCGTCATGGCGTCAGACAGACGGCATTCGACGCTTCCCGCCGTCTTGACCTCGCCGGGGGCGACCGCCTCGCGGAGCCGAACCTCGCCCTTCCGTCCGCACAGCTCGTACGGGAAAGACGTCCCGGCCGCCAGCGGCTTCTCGGTAAGGTTCCGAATCGCCAGCTCGGCGCGGTACGTCTCGCCGACGACATACGTGAAGCGCGGGAAGCGCGCCAGGTAGCAGACCGGACCCCACACCGTCGAAAACGGCGCCAGGTCCTTGAATCCCGTCTTGAGCGCGTAGAACGGGTCGCGCCAGCCGACGAGCGCCTCGGCCTGCCCCGTGTAGTCCTGCACCTCCAGGAGCTGAAGACCCGCGCAGGACGGCGTGCGCAGGAAGCTCTCGACCTCCTCCTTGTAGATGAGCCGGTTCAGCTTCGCGGACGCGGCGTGGTACTCGCGCTGGAACCGAAGCGTCCCTTTGCGCGCCGCCGTGTCGCGGTGGCGGGTGAGGTTCCACGGACGCATCGTGCCCGTGAACGGCGCGAACAGCTCGTCCCAGATCGGATAGACCGGCCACTGCCCGATCTCGTGCGCCACGGTCGGGATCTTCGCCGCCGAATAGATGTCCTCGTAGTCCCAGTCCGTGCGCGGCATCAGCTTCTCGCGCGCCAGCCCCTTTTCGGGCACCCTGTGCGAGAGCGAGAAGTCGTCCGCCGGCGTGAGCTTCCGCGCGGAGGACGCGTAGCACAGCGCGCGCGGATCGTACTTCTTGTGCTCCGCCACCCACTTCCCCATCGTCTCGAAGTTCGAGTTGCCCAGTTCGTTGCCGACCGTGAGCGAGGTGAACGACGGCGAGTTGCCGTAGGCGTCCGCGATCGCCTTCAGCTCGCGCCGGACGAACCCGTCCACGGGCTTTCCGTTGCCGACCTCGTCGCCCTTGCCCATCCACGCGTCCGTCCAGATCCCCGCCTCGGGATGGAGGAGCACGCCCAGCTCGTCCGCCGCCCTGAACGCGGCCGCCGGCGGACACCACGTGTGGAAACGGATGGCGTTCACGCCGTCCTCCTCCTTGAGCGTGCGGAACACGCGCAGCCATTCGGCGTCCTCCATCCACGGGATGCCGTCCTTCGCGAAGTTGGCGTTCTCCACGTTGCCGCGCGTGAAGATCCTCACGCCGTTCAGCGTGAGCAGATGCCCGTCCGTCCCCACCGTGCGGAACCCGAACCGGATGCGGTGCGTGAAATCGGCCGCGTCGTCCCGCAGCACGAGCGTGTAGAGCCGCGGATGGAACTCGTTCCAGCAGACGGGCTCCTCGGCGAGCGCGGCGTCCAGCATCGTGAAGCCGCGGCGGCAGGGCGACGGCGACGCGCTGACGGAGACGACCTTCAGTCCCTCCACGACGACCGTCTCCGGCGTGGCGCGGAAGCCGTCCGGAACCTCAACGCGCAAATGCCCGTTCGCGGGCGCGGCGGCGAACACGCGCGCGGCGCGCAGCGGATGGGCGCGGCGGAGCTCGAGCTTTCCGAGGACGCCGTTCCACACGGCCTGCATGCTCGGGCCGTAGGCATGCGACTGGCGCGAGAAGTTGTAGCGGCAGGAGTTGTCGACGACGAGCCGCAGCTCGTGCCGGCCGGGCGTGAGACGCGCCTGCGGCACCGCATGGACATGCGGCGTGGCAAGCGAATCGCATGCGCCCAGGCTTTCTCCGTCCCAGAACGCCTCGCTCGACCACATCACGCGTTCGAGGAACAGTTCAAGCGGATGGCGGCAGTCGTCCGCCGACAGCTCGACGGTGCGCGTCCACGTCGCCTTGCCGACATACTGCCACTCCTGCACGAGAGCCTCGGCCTGCGGCTGGTCGAGGGTCGTCTGGAAGTCGCGCTCCGTCCAGCGCTTCCCGAGATGCGCCGCCGCGAGCGTTCCGGGCAGTTTTGCCTCGCCCGCGAAGCCGTCCCCTTCGACGTGCCAGACGCCCGCCAGCGAGCGGTCCGCCCGCGCGGACGCGCAAACGACGGCCGCGGCGACAAACCACAAAAGCGTTTTCTTCATTGCCGACCTCTGTTCCTTTCTTTCTGCGTATTTGCAAGGTATTATACCACAAGCCCCCGCGGGACGGCGGCAAGTGTGCTATAATCTCCGCATGGCATTCAGGAAAATCTACGTGTGCGGGCACCGCAACCCGGACTGCGACACGATCATGAGCGCCTACGCGCTCGCGGACCTGCGCCGGCGCACGGGCTGGCAGAACGTCGAGGCGCTCTGTCCGGGCCGCCTGCCCCCGCGCGCCAAGTGGGTGTTCGAGCGCTTCGGACTCCAGCCGCCGCGTTCGCGCGCCGACGTGTACGTGCGCGTGCGCGACATCGTCTGCCCCGAGGTGCCGATCCTCCCCGCCGACCAGCCGCTCATCAACTCCCTGCGCACGCTGGAGTCGTCGGGCGAATCCTCCCTCCCCGTCGCGGCGGCGGACGGCGTGTTCCTCGGCATGCTCTCGCCCGCGAAGCTGCTCCCCCTCTTCATCGCGAAGGGCGACCTCTCGATCCCCACCGGAGGCGCGCCGCTCCACCGCGAGATGCCCATCCTCCAGTCGGACGACCGCGTCCACGACGTGAAGGCGATGGCCATCCGCAACGCGCACAACCACTTCCCCGTCGTGGACGCGCAGGGACGCCTCCTCGGCACCGTCCTCAAGCGCGCCTTCGCCGAGACCCCGCCCTTCCGCATGATCCTCGTGGACCACAACGAGACGGCGCAGGGCATTCCCGGCGTGGACGAGATTCCCGTCATCGAGGTGGTGGACCACCACCGCGTCTCCTTCGCCCCCACCGCCGAGCCGATCCGCTACACGGCGGACGTCGTCGGCTCCACCTGCACCATCGTCGCGCGGATGTTCCGCGGCGCTGGGCTGCGTCCCTCGAAGCAAATCGCCGGCGTGCTCCTCGCGGGACTCGTCTCGGACACGCTTCTCTTCCTCTCGCCCACCACCACGGAGGTCGACCGCACGCTCGCCGCCTGGCTGGAGAAGCTGAGCGGCGTCACGGGAAAGGTGCTGATGGACGGCATGATGTCCGTCGGCTCCGCGCTCACCTCGCTCACGCCCGCGCAGGCCGTCGACTCCGACCGCAAGTCCTACGCCGAGAGCGGCTACAAGTTCTCGCTCGCGCAGCTGGAGGAGTCGAACTTCGTGCTGTTCCACCGCCAGCTGGACGCGCTCGGCGCGGAGCTCGAACGCGTGCGGACGGCCGAGGGGCTCGACTTCGCCGCCCTGCTCGTCACCGACCCGCTGCGCGGCCATTCGGAACTGCTGTTCCGCGGCGCGGAGACGGTGCGCCGCGCCCTCCCGTGGCGCGTGGGCGCGCACGGTCTCTTCAACCTCCCCGGCGTCCTCTCGCGCAAGAAGCAGCTTCTCCCCGAAGTCCTCTCCTGCCTGCCGTAACGCGCCTACTGCTGGAGATACTCCTTGAACCAGGCGAGCGCGCCGGCGTGGTCGGAAAAGGCGCCGTCGAGCTGCGCCTCGAAGCAGGCGTCCAGCCATTCGCCGAACTGCGGCGAGGGCTTGTAGCCGAGCGCGATCAGGTCGCGTCCCATGAGAATGGGCTTGGGGGCGCTCGCCGCAATGCGCAGGCGCTCCGCCGCCTCGCCGAGCCACTTGAGGTCCTCGCCGCAGGAGGTGCCGCCCGCCTTCTCGGGGGGACGCCCCTCGTCGTCGGCGCGCGCCACGCGCAGGAGACGGTCGATGCGCACCACCTTCATCGCCAGGCGGCGAATCGCGGCGTCGCCCGCGTGCGCGCGCCAGAGCGCAAACGGCTGCATGTGGCACTGGACGAGCGGCGGCACCTCGCGCAGGATGCGCTCCTCGTTCGTGAGACGCCGCAGGAACGAGAGCGTCGGTTCGACGCCCGCCTCGTCGTGCCCCAGGCTGCGGATGTGGCCGGAGCGCGGGTCGAACGCCGTCTTCGCGGGCTTGCCGAAGTCGTGGCAGAGCACCGCGAGGCCCACGATGAGGTCCTCGTCCGCGTCGCCCGTCCGCCGCCGCGCGAAGGCGTCGAGGCACATGCAGGTGTGGTTCCACACGTCCCCTTCGGGATGCCACTTCGGGTCCTGCTTGCAGCCGATGAGGCGCTGGAGCTCGGGGAAGTAGCGCACCCAGCCCGTCGCGTGGAGGAAATCGAGACCGTGCGCAATCTGGTTGCCCTTCGTGAGCAGCTTGGCCCATTCCTCGAAGAGGCGCTCGGGCGGGAGATCCTCCATCGTGACCGTGCGGCACAGCTCGATCGTCTCGGGCGCGGGACGGAGGTCGAAGCGGGCGATGAACTGCATGCCGCGCAGAACGCGCAGCGGATCTTCCACGAACTTCGGCGAGACGTGGCGCAGCGTGCGCGACGCCAGGTCCGCGCGCCCGCCGTAGGGATCCTCGAATGCGCCCGCGAGCGGGTCGTAATACATGGCGTTGACGGTGAAGTCGCGCCGGCTGGCCGCCTCGGGGACGGAGAGGTTGGGATCGGAGTCGATCAGGAACCCCTTGTGCCCGATGCCGCGCTTGGACTCGCGCCTGGGCAACGAGACGTCGATGTCGAAATGGTGGAGCTTCAGCACGCCGAACGAGACGCCGCAGGGGTCGAACGCGAACTTCTCGCCGAGGATCTTCTGCAGCCGCTCGGGATCGACGCCGAACACCTCGATGTCCACGTCCTTCACGCTCTTCGCGCCCAGCAACAGGTCGCGCACGGCGCCGCCCACCATCAAGGCGCGCCCCCCGGCCTCCTTCACGAGGCCAGCGACCGTCCGCACGGCGTCCAGCAGTTCCGGCTTGATCGCCGAGAAATCAAGTTTCTCTTTCATATCCGACCATTATCCTTTTGCGGCTTTATTATACCAAAACCGTCATCCCCCAGCCAGCACCGCAGACAGCTCCGATGCGTGAAAGCAATTTCGTGCCCGAAGAGTGTTGCGGCAGCGGCTCGTTTCTGGTATCATCCCCGCCCAACGCCTGTTCGGCGTTGATTCGAAAACCATTTGACAACCGTAGCCACCACAAAACCATGAACACGAAAAACATCAAAAGAACATTCATCACCATGGCACTGGCCGTGGCAGCAGGCGCGTTCGGCGCGTCGGGCGACTGGGACGCGAACCTCGCGGACTTCCCGCGCCTCGCGGGCGAGACGGACGACTCCCCGCGCTTCATGCGCGCGGTCGCCGCCGCGGCGAACGGCGTGCTGCGCGTCCCCAAGGGCGAGTACGACATCGCCACGATGCTCCGCATCACCAACCATTGCTCGCTCTCGATGCACCCCGCCGCGCACCTCGTGGCGCGTGCGAAGATGAAGTACGTCGTGTTCTGGGACGGCGCGGCGGACTACCACGCGCTCTCCGTCTACAACCCCGACGGGTCGGTCTACGACAACCAGAACCTCTTCATCAAGGGCGGCGACATCGACGGCAACGGGCTCGCCAGCTGCCTCGCCATCGCCAACTCGCACCACTTCACGCTCGCGGACATCACGCTCCACAACGGGCTTGTCACCGGCTTGTGCGTCACGCGCGAGACGGGCGGCCACCTCTACGAGCTCATCGCGAACAACGTGTACTGCAAGTGCACGATGAGCGGACTCACCGGCAACGTCGGCATCGAATGCCAGGTGTGCGACTGCCATTTCACCGACTGCATCGTGGTGGACTACACGAAGAGCATTCGCGTCACCGGCGGCGCGAACCGCTTCACGCGCTGCCACGTGTGGGGCGGCACCGTGCCGCCGAAGGGCATGGGCTTCAAGGAGTGGTCGGACTTCTACGCGCGGCGCAAGAAGCTGGAGGGGGCGCGCAAGTGGACGGCCGAGGACGAGCGCGCGGCGCTCGCGAAGGGCGTGCCCGAGATGCTGCCCGGTTCGGTCGCGTTCGAGTGCATCGGCGGCGCCAACGTGTTCGACGGGTGTTTCGCAGACACGGCGGTAATCGGCTTCGACGTGCGCCACGGCGCGACGATCATCAACAGCGGCTTCTACAACAACCCGCGCATGAACCTCCGCAAGTCCACGGCGATTGTCCACCGCGGCGGCCCCCTGCGCGTGGCGTTCTGCACCTTCAACGGCGGCGCCAAGTGCGAGAAGCTGTACGAGGGCAGCGCGAAGGACGTGCAGTGGATCGGCAACACGGTCGGCGGCGGCGCGAACATGGCGGCGGACGAGAAGAAGCTGTTCGGCGGCGGCAAATAAGCCCCGCGCCGCGCGGGATTCCGGCTTGCCAGACGGGCCGGAAACTGGTATCATAGCATCCATCTTTCACTGAACAAAGGTGGGCAACATGTCTTATCGCGCCATTGCCACGGGTCTGGCCGCCCTTGCGGCCGGGGCCCTTTTCGCTGACGACGTCCCGTTCGTCTGGAACAGCTGGTTCAACGAGGACTACTCCGGCATCGACGCCGCGACGTGGGCCGACACGGCCGGCACGTGGACGCGCAGCGCGTCGGACGGCTCCTCCATCGAGGAACTGAACGGCGAACGCTACCTTCAGGTTGGTGCCAATCCTGGCGACCTCCGGTTCTCGGCGCCCTCGAGCTCGGGCAGCTACAAGCCCGTCTGCGTCGACTCGCACATGACGTTCGTCGCCTCGCGCAACGGCGAGGAGTACGCCTCCGCGCCCACCGACTCCTACGCCGGACTCATCCTGCGCATGACCGAGACGGAAAACGCCACGAACCTCACGTTCGTTGGCTGGACGGCGCGCAACTGGACTGAGCTCTCGTCGCCCGACGTCGTGCCGGCGGAGGACACCTACTTCGACGTCCGCATCGAGCTCGACCTGTCGGTCCGCCCGAACAAGGTGCGCTACAGCGTGGACGGACACGTCCTCGCGGCGGCGGACGGCTCCACGTGGCTTGACGCCAACACCTCGGGCCGAGGCAACAAGGCGTACAGCGCCAACGACAACGTGAAGGACCACGTCCACCACGTCGTCTTCTGCGGCACGGGCCGCGTGGGCGCGTTCAGCGGCAAGCAGGCCTCGACGATCGCGCCGCGCGCCACGGTGGCGTTCGATTCGTCGGTCAGCAACCGCGTGGCGGCCGGCAGCACGCTCTCGTTCGGCGTCACGCCGAACGACGGCGCCACGGTCGGCACGCTCCGCTACGTGTGGCGGCGCGTGGACAGCGTCTTCAGCCGCTCCGACGACGTCCTCGCGACGACGGCCGACTACACCGTGACCGCCGCGGACTACGGCCACTGGCTGATCGTAGAGGCGTACGACGAGAACGGCTATGTCGGCGCCGCCAGCAACTACGTGAGCCGCCTCCCGATACTCCACATCCAGACGGACGATGGTCTCATGCCCTCCAAGGAGAAGGAGGAGCACACGGCCACGATGCGCACGGTCCTCGGCGAGACGCAGTTCTCCTCTAAGGAGATCTACAACGGCCCGCTCACGATCAAGGTGCGCGGCAACTCCACGAAGGGCCTGCCCAAGAAACCCTATAAACTCAAGCTCGACTCCAAGACCAACATGTTCGGCCTTGACCCCAACGGCGGCAAAAACAAGCATTGGGTGCTGCTCGCGAACTACTACGACGAGGGCATGCTCCGCAACAAGGTCGCCTACGACATGTCGCACGAGCTGGGCGTGCCCGTGTGGCAGAAGAGCACGTGGGTGGACGTGATCCTCAACGGGCAGTTCCTCGGCTGCTACCAGTTCTGCCAGCACATCCGCGTAGGCGCGGACCGCGTGAACATCTACGACTGGGAGGACGCCGCCGAGACCGTCGGCAAGGCCGCACTGAAGAACGCCGAAATCGCCGCGCAGCTCGCCGCCATCGGCGTAACGGACAAAGGACAGTTCTCCGAGAACTTCAGCTGGGTCAACACGGGCGTGTTCACGCCCACGAACGGGCCGGGGTCCGTGGACATCTCCTCCATCAAGGGCGTCAAGAAGAACGACATCAGTGGCGGCTATCTTTTCGAGCTCTCGAACGAATACGACGAGCTCTCGCAGTTCCAGATCAGGGCGGGCATCAAGGATTCCCTCTACAAGGTCATGCTCAACAAGCCCGAGTACCTCTTCACGAGCGACCTGATGATGGACGTCTGCCGGAACTACTGGACGGACCTCTTCGACGCCTGGACCTCCGGCCGGGGCACCAGCGCCTCCGGCAGAAACTGGCTCGACCTCTGCGACCTCGACTCGATGACGGGCTACTGGCTCACGATGTACATCATGGGCAACAGCGACTCCAGCTACAAGAGCCGCTACGCCTACCTGGACCGCGGCGCCAAGATGGTCATGGGGCCGGTGTGGGACTTTGACTGGGGCTGCGGCAGTCCGCAGGTGCGCAAGTGGGGCACGAACGAAGTCGGACAGGTGTACCTCAAGGCCCCCTCGCCCACCGGCTGGGCCCCCGGCGGCAATGTCGCGAACTTCATGGCCGAGTGGTGCAGCGAACCGTACTTCTGCATGAAGCTGCGCGAGAAGTACCTCGCCTGCCGTCCGTACCTGACCGCCCTTCTCCAGGACAACGGCATCTACGACCAACACGTCGCCTACATCCGCGAGTCGGGCGCCGCAAACGAGACGCGCTGGTTCTACCGCACCGGCTTCAGCGGCGAGACCGGCGACGCCGCCGTGTTCAAGCAGTTCCTGAAGGACCGCGTGGCGTGGCTCGACGGTAAGTTCGCCACGCTCGACACGACCATCTCGAACATCGGCACACTCCCGCGCAACTATCCCCTCCGCCCCGCGACGTCAATCCTCTCGCCGTCGTTCCCGGGCCTTTCGGGCGATCCGGCGCCCGACCAGCCGCTCACGGTCAGCGTCGCCGTCTCCGACGAGCGCGCCGCCACGCTCGACGTGTTCGTCAACGGACGGTTCGTCGCGAACGCGCCCGTGGAGAACGGCGTCTGCACGCAGGAGATTCCCGCCGGCAGCCTGATGGGCGTTCCCGGCGCGAACAACCTCGTCTCGTTCCTCGCGCGCACCTCCTCCGGCGCATTTCTCACGAACAAGATCTCGAACGCGAACGTCGCCACGCGCAACTATGCGCCCGTCGTCGTTTCGGGCGCGCGCACGCGGAGCACCACGCTCACGCACGACGTCCCGTACAGTTACCTTGACGAGCTATACCCGGCGATCACGAACAACGCCGCGCAGTTCGCCTCCGACGCCGCGTACGACGGCCTCGCCGAGGGCGCCTCGCCGTTCGGCAAGTCGATCCCGCTCTGGCAGGACTACGTGGCGGGGACAGACCCCACGGATGAAGATGACCGCTTCACCGCGAACATCGCCGTCACGAACGACCAGGTGTTCATCAGCTGGAACCCCAACCTCAACGAAGACGGACAGCAACGTCGCGTCTACACGATCAAGGGCGCGGCCGAGCTGACAGACACCTTCATCGCCCCCACGAACAGCGCCTCACGCTTCTTCAAGGTCGAAGTCTCGCTCCCCTGACAACACGAAGGCATTAAACCTATACTCGTTAGTTGAATGTCTCACGCAGAGACGCAGAGAGGCGGAGAGCGCAGAGAAAAGTCAAAAATCAGAAGGAAAAGAAAGATATGACAAGAAACGACCAGGAAATTTCTTTCACCCAATTGGTGAAAACAACTACGACACCAATTAAGCGACGTAATCTCTTAAAACTCTGCCTCTCTGCACCTCTGCGTGAT
>JAFRSR010000285.1 GCA_017427485.1 Kiritimatiellia bacterium | reverse complement strand
CTGGATGAACCCCTGCGACGAGGTCGGTCCGGCGCGCAGCCCCTTCAGCATTGCCGTTTCGGAAAAGGAACTGCCGGACAACGCATGGCATGCGCTCACGGCCGCGTGGGATGAAGACGCCGGAGAAGTGACGCTCGCAGTGGACGGCAGGACGCTGGGCCGTTATCCGCTTGCGTCGTTGCCGCCTTTCGGCCTCTCCTATCTCCATCTTCAGACGCTTGCCGATGCGCCGGACGCGGAAGGCACCTATTTCCGCCGCTTTGCGGCGAAATCCGAGTCGCCTACTCGTTGACGAGGGTGAAGTCGGCGATGTCGAAGGCGGCGTCGCCGCCCACATGGCGGTTGACCCCAGGCGGCACAAATCCTCACCTAAATTGCAAAGTGCAAAATAGGTGCGGATTACCCATTGACGCCGCTGAGTCCTTTTCAGTATACTTCGCCCCATGAATACACATATCACATTCCTCGCCGCTACCGTTGCGGCAGTCGCTGTAGGGTTTGCCTACGCGGGCGAGGTGCCGCGGCCGGCTTTTTCGTTCAAGTACGGCGACCGGGCCGTGACGGGAAGCGAGTCCCTGCAGGTGGACGCGCACCTGAAGGTGACGGTGGAGAGCGTCGCCTATCCGCAGTTCGACGCCGTTGAGTGGGTGCTGTGGTTCGAGAACCCGTCGGCGGAGAAAAGCGCCATCCTGAGCGAGATCCGTGACGGCAACTTCCTCGTGTTCCTGCCGCCGCAGCCGAAGAAGTTCCCCGGCGACATCGCCCTGCCCGGCGAGCGCGCGGTGGTGACGATGAACGGATGCGTCTCGGGAATCGACTATGCTACGGACGACGCGGCGTCCGCCCGCGAGTTCGCGGCGGTCACGCGCACCTTCCACCCGTGGCGCGGCAAGGGCAACGTCTTCGAGATCAGCAACGGCTGCGCGCGTCCGTCCGACCGCCAGGCCCCGTTCTTCGAGGTGACGCAGGGCGGGCAGGGCGCGATCATCGCCATCGGCTGGACGGGCGGCTGGCGCGCGAAGTTCGCGGACGGCGCGGAGGGCGTGCGCGTGGAGACGGGAATCGCGCGCGCGCGGTTCTACCTGGAGCCGGGCGAGAAGCTGCGCACGAGCCGCGTCTTGGTGATGAACTACGCGAAGGGCGAGGACGGCGCGAACAAGTTCCGCCGCCTCCTGCGCCGGCACTTCTCGCACGTCGCGTCGCGCCCGGGCGTCCGCGAGGGCCTCTTTGCCTACGAGCTGTGGGGCGGACTCACCTCCGCCGAGATGATCCGCCGCGTCAACACGCTGAAGGCGAAGGGATTCGCCTACGAGGATCTCTGGATCGACGCGGGCTGGTACGGCAACAGCACGAAGTGCGACGACGCCTACACGGGCGACTGGGGTGCCTGGACGGGCGACTGGGTGCCGAACGCGCGCATCCACCCGAAGGGCCTCGCGGACGTGCGCGACGCGGCGAAGGACGCCGGCATGGGGATCATGCTGTGGTTCGAGCCGGAGCGCGTGGTGGGGTCGTCCAACTTCGCGAAACAGCATCCCGACCTGCTGCTCGGACCGCTTCTCTACTACGGCAACGAGAAGGGACGGAACTACGTGCGGGACCTGCTCGCGGACTTCGCGGGGCGGCTCAACTTCTCCTGCTACCGGCAGGACTTCAACTTCGACCCCGGCCTGGTCATGAAGGACCACGACGCCAAGGACCGCGAGGGCATCACGCAGATCCGCCACGTCACGGGCCTCTACCAGATGTGGGACGAGCTGCTCGCGCGCTGTCCCAACCTCCTCATCGACAACTGCGCGAGCGGCGGGCGGCGCATCGACATCGAGACCATGCGCCGGGCGATCCCGTTCTTCCGCAGCGACTACCAGTGCGGCTTCAACGCGAACGCCGACGTGCTCCAGGCGCACAACGCCGGGATCTCGCGCCTCATCCCCTACAACGGCTGCACCGTGAAGCTGAGCGACGCGTACTCCCTGCGCAGCGCCTACTCGGCCAGCCACGGCGTCGCGTACTGGAACGCGATCTTCCAGAAGGAGGAGAAGGTGGACTGGGCGGCGGCGAAGAAGTGCTGCGACGAATACCGCCGCATCCGCAAGTACTTCCCCTGCGACTTCTACAACCACGGCAGCACGGGCCTCGACCCCACCGCATGGGCGATCTGGCAGTACAACGACCCGGAAAAGAAGGAAGGCGTGGTGCTCGCGTTCCGCCGGGTGGAATCGCCGTCCAGCCGCGCGACCGTTTCGCTCAAGGGCCTGCCGAAGGGCGCAGCGCTGGAAGTGGAGAACCTTGACACGGGCACGAAGTCAACTGTGACCGGCGAGCTGGAGATCACCCTCCCCGACCGCCGTACCTCAACCGTCATTCTCTATCGTACCAAGTGATTTTTGGCAAATTTTGCGCGAAAGTGATTTTGCGCTTGCTTTTCGCCGCGAAAAAGGGCATAATATACACTCAATTTTCGCTTCAAGAAAGATGAGGTCAAAAAATGGGTACAGGTCGTACACTCCGTAAAGAATCGCATGTCCGTCCGTGCAAGACGCCGGCCGGCAAGGCTCGCCGTGCGAACGCGCAGCGCCGTCGTCTGGTCAAGTTCGGCCTTGGCGAAGAGGAAGTCAAGCTGATGGGCGACGAGGCCGTGCGCGTGCTCGTGCAGCGTCCGACGGTCGTGAAGAAGATGATCGCCAAGAAGGCCGCGGCCAAGTAAGCGGCGTCCCATGACGGTCGTATCCTGTTCGATCGACGAACGGTACGTGAATCCCCTCTTCGAGGTTTTCGACGGAGGGGATTTCATTTTGACTTCGTACCGCGACGTGGAGGAAACCTCCGCGACGATGCAGATTTTCCTGCCGGACCCGTCTGACGCGCCGCGCGCGGCCGAGGCGCTGGTGGCGGCGGGACGCATCGTGGGGCTCGACCTCGCGCCCGTGACGGGGACGATTCCCGACGAGGACTGGAAGCTCTCCTACCGCAAGCACTTCAAGACCGAGGTGATCTCCCCGAGGCTCGTGGTGCGTCCGCCGTGGGAGGCGGTCACGCCGGTGCCGGGCCAGAAGGTGCTCACGCTCGACCCCGGCATCGCGTTCGGCACGGGCCAGCACCCCACCACGCGCGCGTGCCTCGACGCGATCGACGCCCTCGCGGAGGAGAACGCCGACCGCACGTTCCTCGACGTGGGCTGCGGCTCGGGCATCCTCTCCATCGCGGCGGCGCTCGAGGGGTTCCGCGACGTGCGCGGGTTCGACAACGACCCGGACGCCGTCCGCAACGCGAACGAGAACGCGGAGGCGAACGGCCTCGGCGCGCTCTTCTCTGACGGCGACCTCTCCGTGCCCGGCACGGCCGCGCCGGCGGACGTGGTGGCGGCCAACGTGCTCGCACCGGTGCTCGTGCGCTTCGCGCGCGAAGTCGGCGCGCTCGTGAACCCCGGCGGGCGCCTCATCCTGAGCGGTATCCTCGACGAGCAGTACGAAGAGGTGCGCGCGGCCTATGCGGCGCTGGGGTTCGCGGAGGTCTCCAACCGCCTCATCGGCGAATGGCGCACGGGGCTTTTCGCGGCCCTCCCGTAAAATTCGCGCTTGTCGGCGCGGCCGGAGTTTGCTATGCTTTACCGCACCAGAAAGGACCATAGTATGCAGACACCTGAAGAATTCCTCGAATCCAATGGTCTGGCGACCCGTTCGCTCGACCGCGCGGGCCTCGTTGCGGCCTTCCACAAGGAGATGGAGGCGGGCCTCGCCGGCGAGCCGTCGTCGCTCAAGATGATCCCCACGTTCACCTCGCCCTACGGCGACATCGAGAAGGACACGCCCGTGACGGTGCTCGACGCCGGCGGCACGAACTTCCGCGCCGGCACGGTGACGATCCCCTCGGACGGCGGGGAGATCAAGATCGAGCACGTTGAGAAGGGCGAGATGCCCGGCGCGAAGAGCCCGGTCACGCAGGAAGACTTCTATGCGGTCCTCACGGGACACGTGAAGCGCTGTGCGCCGTTCACGAAGGGCAGCGCGGTCGGCTTCTGCTTCTCCTACCCCGCCGAGGCAAGCGCGTCCGGCGACGCGAAGCTCCTCCACTGGACGAAGCAGATCCAGGCGCCGGAGATCGTCGGGCAGTGGGTGGGCGCGGAGATGGCGAAGCGCCTCGACCCCGCGCCGTCGAAGATCACGGTGGTGAACGACACGGTGGCGACGCTCCTCGCGGGCAAGGCGATCGAGAAGGACGTGCGCTACTCCGCCTACCTCGGCTTCATCCTCGGCACGGGCACGAACGTGGCCTACATCGAGAAGAACGAGAACATCACGAAGCTGAAGGACGCGCCCGCGGGCGCGATGGCGATCAACACCGAGTCCGGCGGCTTCAACAAGATCGCGCAGTCGAAGTTCGACGAGGCGATGGACAAGAAGACGGCCGACTGCGGCAACCAGCGTTTCGAGAAGATGATCTCCGGCGCCTACCTCGGCCGCATCGGCCTCGAGGTGTTCAAGGCCGCCGCGCGCGAGGGCTTCTTCAGCGAGGAGGCCAAGGCCGCGGTGCTCCAGCTCGGCGCGCTCGAGAGCTACGACCTCGACAACTTCTGCGCCGCGTACGACAACGGCAAGCCGAACCCGCTCGCCAAGGTGTTCGCCTCCCCGGCCGACGCCACGATGGCGCGCCGCCTCGCGACGCCCGTCTTCGAGCGCGCGGCGATCCTCACGGCGAT
Organism: Kiritimatiellia bacterium; assembly: GCA_017427485.1. Classification (GTDB taxonomy): domain Bacteria; phylum Verrucomicrobiota; class Kiritimatiellia; order RFP12; family UBA1067; genus RUG572. The sequence continues at coordinate 3,014 of JAFRSR010000285.1, read as the reverse complement.
CCACCTCGCCGCGTTCATCATCAAGACCGGCGGCGGCACGGACAGCTCCGCGCCCGTGAGCGTGTGCATCGACGGCTCGACCTACTACAAGACGCGCGTCGTCAGCTTCCCCGAGATCGTCAAGAAGGAGCTCGACGCGATGCTCGGCCCGCGCAACATCTTCTATTCCCTCACCGTGTGCCCCGACAACGCGCCGATGGTCGGCGCGGGCGTGGCGGCGCTGCTGAAGTAGGAACCCCGGATCCACAAACAAGGAAAAACGACATGCTTAACCAAGAAGTCTATGACAAGGTGACGGCCGCGTTCGCGGCCAAGTTCGGCGGCAAGCCGGCGGCGGTGGCGTACGCGCCCGGCCGCATCGAGGTGCTCGGCAACCACACCGACTACAACGAGGGCTTCGTGTTCTCGGCGGCCATCGACAAGGGCACGTTTTTCGCCGCGTCGCCGGCGGACGACGACACCGTGACGCTCGTCGCGCTCGACATCAACGGCGGCGAGACGTACTCGTGCAAGCTCGCGGACGTGAAGAAGGTGGAGAGCGGCTCCACGTGGGCGAACTACCCGCTCGGCACGTTCAACTGGCTCTTCGACGGCGAGCCCGCGAAGGCCGGGAAGGGCTTCAAGGCCGTGTTCGGCGGCAACATCCCGCTCGGCGCGGGCCTCAGCTCCAGCGCCGCGCTCGAGATGTCCACCGTGCTCGCGCTCGCGAAGATCTACGGCGTCGAGAAGGACAAGACGACGCTCGCGAAAATCGGCCAGAAGGCCGAGCACACCTTCGCGGGCTGCCCGTGCGGCCTCCTCGACCAGGCCTCGTCGCTCTACGGCAAGGAGGGCGCGCTCGTGAAGAGCGACTTCCGCACCTGCGAGTTCGAGAACGTGCCGATGGGCGACGCCGTGGCGTTCATGATGGTCAAGTCCAACGCGAAGCACGCGCTCGTGGACGGCGCGTACGCGAGCCGCCGCCAGGCGTGCGAGGACGCGGCGAAGTATTTCGCCGGCGTGCTGCGCCACCCGGTGACCCACCTCCGCGACGTCTCCACGGCCGAGTGGGTGCTGTACCGCGGCGGCCTCCCCGAAACCACGGCCAAGCGCGCCATCCACCCCATCGGGGAAGACGAGCGCGTGCTCCAGGGCGCGGTGCTGCTCGAGAAGGGCGACGTGGCCGGATTCGGCTCGCTCATGTTCGACTCGCACGAGTCGAGCCGCAACTGGTTCGAGAACTCCTGCGAGGAGCTGGACACGATCGTGGACGCCGCGAAGGCGATTCCCGAAGTGCTCGGCGCGCGCCTCTCCGGCGGCGGGTTCGGCGGCAGCTGCTGCCTGCTCGTGCGTCCCGAGGCGGCGGACAAGATCGCCGCGCAGATCACGCAGGCCTACAAGACCGCCTACGGCGACGAGCCGACGTGCGCGGTGATCAAGCCGAGCGCGGGCGCGCATCTGGTCAACGCATAAGTAATAGTGAATAGTGAATAACTTTCAAAACGAAAAGGAAAAAACAATGGCAAACGAAAACAAGGGCAACGTGTTCGCGATCGCGATCATGTTCATGCTGTTCTTCATGATCGCGTTCGTGACCAACTTCGGTGGTTCGATCGGCGTGATCTTCAAGAGCAAGTACGGCGAGATGGCTTCACAGTACGGTTCGGCGGCGAACTTCTTCGCCTATCTGTTCATGGGCATTCCGGGCGGACTAATCCTGAAGCGCAAGGGCTATAAGTTCACGGCACTTCTCGCGGTGGGCGTGGGCATCGCCGGCCTTGCCGTGCAGTTGATGTCGGGATTCGTGAGTTCCTTCGCGGTCTACGTGACCGGCGCGTTCATCGCGGGCTTCTCGATGTGCCTGCTGAACCTCGTCGTGAACCCACTCCTGAACACGCTCGGCGGCGGCGGCAACAAGGGCAACCAGCTCGTGCAGTTCGGCTGCTCGCTGAACTCAATCGGCGCGACGCTCTCCCCGATCCTGCTCGGCTACCTCATCGGAAACGAAGTCGCCAAGGCGAAGGTGATGGACGTGGCGCCCGCCATGTACATCGCGATCGGAATCTTCGTGGTGGCGTTCCTCGTGCTCGCGTTCTCCGCCATCCCCGAGCCGCACATAGAGACGGCCGAGGAGAAGGCGAACCGCACGCCCGTCCTGAAGGACATCGTCGCGACGCTCAAGTTCCGCCACTTCACGCTCGGCGCCCTGGGCATCTTCATGTACATCACGGTTGAGACCGGCATCCCGAACATGGCGAACCTCTACATGTCCGCCGAGAAGATCGGCGATGCGGCGAACCCGGCGTATGTGGGCGCGGCCGTGGCCGGCGCGGTCGTGGGCGTCTACTGGTTCTGCATGATGATCGGCCGTCTGCTGGGCGGCGCGATCGGCGGCAAGGTTTCCTCGCGCACGCAGATCGCCGTCTGCTCTCTGGTCGGCATTCTGCTCATGCTCGCCACCATCTACACGCCGGTCAAGATGGTCACCGTGTTCGGCAAGACCTTCCCGCTCTCGATGTGCTTCATGGCGGCCTGCGGCCTCGTCACCTCGGTGATGTGGGGCGGCATCTTCAACATGGCTGCCGAGGGCCTCGGCAAGTACGTGCCGATGGGCTCGGGCATCTTCATGGCGATGGTGGTGGGCGGCCTCATGCTGCCAGTGCAGGGCAAGATCGCTGGCGCGATCGGCATCCTGAACAGCTACTGGTTCACGATCGCCCTCCTGGCCTACATCCTCTTCTACGCGCTGGTGGGCTCCCGCGTGTCGAAGCGCGCCGAGTGATTTGTTGCTGCGGAGAAAACGGGGAAAGGCGCGGCTCCGGCCGCGCCTTTCTTCGATTGGAGCGGCGCGGTAGAATGTGGTATACTATGCGCGTTCCTCAAGAAGGCAGAAAAAGATGAAAGTGTGCAAATTCGGCGGCAGCTCGCTTGCGGACGCAGGCCAGCTGACCAAAGTGATTGACATCGTGCTGTCCGACCCGCAGCGCCGCATCGTGGTGGTGTCGGCGCCCGGCAAGCGCAACAAGGGCGATACG
>JAFRSR010000284.1 GCA_017427485.1 Kiritimatiellia bacterium | reverse complement strand
TGCCGATCGCGATCCAGCGGTCGAGCTGGGACGACGACAGCGCGCTCTTCGTGGGGCTGAAGGGCGGTTCGCCCTCGGGCAACCACGGTCACATGGACGGCGGCTCGTTCATCCTCGACGCCCACAAGATCCGCTGGGCGGTAGATCTCGGCTCGGAGAGCTATTCGCCAATCGAGGCGAATCCGTTGATCGGCAACGCGCTCTGGACCATGTCGCAGGACTCGAAGCGCTGGTGGCTGTACCGTCTGAACACTTGGAGCCACAACGTGCCGATGATCGACGGGTGCCAGCAGTGGGTGAAGGGGAGCGGAACCGTGACGGGCGTGACGACGAACGGGTCGGGGGTGTGCGTGACGATGGATCTCTCCACGCTCTACACGAACGCGACCTCCGTCACGCGCTCCGGCACGATGGCGCTCGACGGCCGCCGCTACCTGCTGCGCGACGTCCTGCGCGGCGTGCGGCGGAACGGACAGGTGCGCTGGTCGATGATCACGAAGGCGACGCCCGAGATCGACGGTCCGCACATGATCTTGCGCCAGAACGGGAAAGAACTGCATTTGGAACAGTGCGGCGCGCAGACGGGCGCGTGGCAGGCGCAGCCCGCGCAGGGGCCGAACAGCTGGGACAGTCCGAACGCGGGTTGCACGCAGCTGACGTTCACGGTGGCGGCGCCGTCCTCGGGCACGGTGGACATGGCGGTGCGCTTCATCACGACCGACGCGACCCTCATCCTCTTCCGCTAGTGAAAAAACTAAAAATCTGCGCTTGCAACAGACGGGAGGATTCGGTATACTATCTGCCGTTTTCACCACGGGGATATAGCTCAGTTGGTAGAGCGTCTCAATGGCATTGAGAAGGTCAGGGGTTCGACTCCCCTTATCTCCACCAGAATGTGGCGGAAGCAGGAAGGCGACCCGCAGGATGATGCGGGTCGTATTATTTTTTTAGCCACGCGTGCCACTCCTGGAGCGAGCGCGGCGACTCTGCGGGCGTCTGCGCGATGGCGGCGATGCCCTTGATCGCTTCCGCAAAACCTGCGAGCGTGGTCGTGACGGGCACGCCCGCAAGCGTGGCGGCGGAGCGGATCTTCAGACTGTCGTGTGCGGACATCTCGCCGTCTTCGCGCGTGTTGACGATCCATTTGACCTTGCCGAGGCGGATGAGGTCGAGCGCGTTGGGGCTCCCGAGCGGAATCTTGTAGAGCGCGTTCGACTCGATGCCTGCCTTCCAGAGCAGCGTGGAGGTGCCGCGCGTCGCCCAGATTTCGTAACCGAGGTCATTCAGCGTTTTGGCAAGAAGCACGACATCTGCCTTGTCCTCGTCCCGGACGGAGAGGATGACGCCGCCTTCTCCGGGATGCGGCAGGGGACTTCCCGCCGCGATTTGGCTCTTGTAGTAGGCGGAGGCCGCATCGGGTCCGAAGCACATCACCTCGCCCGTTGACTTCATCTCCGGCGTGAGGGTGATGTCGGCTCCCGGGAACTTCACGAACGGGAACACCGCCTCCTTGACGCAATAGTAAGGCGATGGCTTAATGTTGCCAATGTTGCCAGTGTTGCCAGTGCCCAATTGGCAATTGGCATTGGCAATTGGCAACATTTCCACATTGGCAATATTGACCAGCTTCTCCCCCGCCATGCACCGCGAGGCGACGCCGGCGAGCGACCAGCCCACCGCCTTGGAGACGAACGGCACGGTGCGCGACGCGCGGGGATTGACCTCGATCATCCAGATTTCGCCATCCTTCACCGCGAGCTGGATGTTCATCAGTCCCACGACATGGAGGCGTTCCGCGAACGTGCGGGCGATGTCTTCGACTTCGGCGATCGTCTTCTCCGAGAGCGAGACGGGCGGCGTGACGGCGGCGGCGTCGCCGGAATGGCATCCCGCTGCCTCGATGTGTTCCAGGATCGCGCCCACCACGGTCGTCTCGCCGTCGGAGACGCAGTCCACGTCAAGTTCGATGGCGTGGGTGAGGAACTTGTCAATGAGGATGGGCTTTCCTTCCGATATCTTGACCGCCTCCTCCACGTATGCGCGCAGGCGTTCCTCATGGTAGACGATCGCCATGCCGCGTCCTCCCAGGACGAAACTCGGGCGCACGAGCACGGGGTAGCCGATCTCCTTGGCGATCTTCAGCGCGTCGTCGACCGTGTGGGCGATGCCGCTGGGCGGCTCGCGCACGCCGACTTCCGCCACGAGCGCGCGGAAGAAGTCGCGGTCTTCGGCGAGCGCGATGTCGTGCGGCGAGGTGCCGAGCACGTTCACGCCCGCCGCCGCGAGGCGCTCGGCGAGGTTGAGCGGGGTCTGTCCCCCGAACTGCACGATGGCGCCGTCGCACTTCTCGCGCGCGTAGATCTCCATCACGTCCTCGAACGTGAGCGGCTCGAAATAGAGCTTGTCCGAGGTGTCGTAGTCGGTGGAGACGGTCTCGGGGTTGGAATTGACCATCACGACCTCGTAGCCGCGCTTGCGCAGGGCGAACGCCGCGTGGCAGCAGCACCAGTCGAACTCGATGCCCTGCCCGATGCGGTTGGGCCCGCCGCCGAGGATCATGATCTTGCGGCGTGCAGGCTGGGACAATTGGGACTTTGGGGACAATTGGGACGAAGAGCTTGTCCCCAATGTCCCCTTTGTCCCCAATGTCCCCTTTGTCTCACTCCCATACCAGCTGTAGTAATACGGCGTCTTGGCCTCGAACTCGCCGGCGCAGGTGTCGACCTCGCCGAACTCCGGGTGGATGCCGTACGCCAGGCGCGTGTTCCGCACCTCGGCTTCGTCGGTGCCGATCGCCGCGGCGATCTCCTTGTCGCTGAAGCCGAAGAACTTCGCCTGGCGGAGCAAATCTGCCGGGAGAGCCGCGCTTGCCGCGGCTGCATCTTTCGGCTGCGACAGGCGCAGCCATCCCAAATAGGCCCGAAACGCCTCGATCTCCGCCAGTTGCGCCTTGAACCACGGGTCGAAACTGCTCGCGTCGTGTCCCGCAAGCGGCGCCTCCAGCGAGCGCACGGCCTTCAAGTAGGCCTGCTTGAAGGTGCGTCCGATCGCCATCGCCTCGCCGACGGACTTCATCTGCGTGCCGAGGCGCCTGTCCGCGCCGGGGAACTTCTCGAAGGTGAAGCGCGGCACTTTGACGACCACGTAGTCGAGCGCCGGCTCGAAGCAGGCGGGCGTCACCTGCGTGATGTCGTTCGAAAGCTCGTCGAGCGTGTAGCCGACGGCGAGAAGGGCGGCGATCTTCGCGATCGGGAATCCGGTCGCCTTGGAGGCGAGCGCGGAGGAGCGGGAGACGCGCGGGTTCATCTCGATGATGATCCGCCGGCCCGTCTGCGGGTTCACCGCCCACTGCACGTTCGAGCCGCCCGTCTCGATGCCGATCTTCTCCAGCACGCGGATCGAGTCGTCGCGCATGCCCTGGTATTCGCGGTCGGTGAGCGTCTGGATCGGCGCGACCGTGATGGAGTCGCCCGTATGGACGCCCATCGGGTCCATGTTCTCGATGGAGCAGACGATCACGGCGTTCCCCGCCTTGTCGCGCATCACCTCCATCTCGAATTCCTTCCAGCCGATGAGCGATTCCTCGATCAGCACCTCGTGGTTCAACGAGGCCTCAAGACCGCGCGTGACGATCACGGCGAACTCCTCCGCGTCATGCGCGATGCCGCCGCCCGTGCCGCCGAGGGTGAACCCGGGGCGGATGATGAGCGGCCAGGAACCGATCTCCTTCGCGATCTCCTGCGCCTCGGTGAGCGAGTGGGCGCTGCCGGACTTCGGCATGTCGAGCTCCAGCTCCGCCATGGCCGCCTTGAAGAGGTTGCGGTCTTCGGCCCGGGCGATGGCCTCCGCGTTCGCGCCGATCATCTCGACGCCGCATTCCGCGAGCACGCCTGCCTTGGCAAGCCCGGTCGCGATGTTGAGCGCGGTCTGCCCGCCCAGGGTCGGCAGAAGGGCGTCGGGACGTTCCTTGCGGATGATGGCGGCGACGGAATCGACCGTCAGCGGTTCGATGTACGTGGCCTCGGCCATTTCGGGATCCGTCATCACCGTCGCCGGGTTGGAGTTCACGAGGACGATCTCGTATCCCTCTTTTCGGAGCGCCTTCACCGCCTGGACGCCGGAGTAGTCGAACTCGCAGCCCTGTCCGATCACGATCGGCCCCGAGCCGATGATCAAAATCTTCTTCAAATCCGCGCGCTTCATATCAGAGGCATATTAGCACAACCCGTGCCAACGGCGGAAGGGCGCACAAACCGGCAAGTGGCATTACATTATGTGTAACAGCTGCCAAAGCACAATTACAATATTCGGTTACGGCTGTATTTGAAAAACATACCCCCTTGCGCGGGACGCGCGGGTGTGCTAGAATGGACGCATGAAAAAACAGGCACTTGTGGTCGCCCTCGTGGCGGGAGCTTTCGCCGGATGCGTCGGCGTGAAGCAGATCGGATACATCGGCGCGAGCAGCGGCGTCAAGCCGAACGCGCTCAAGATCGTGGAGGTGGACGCCGACACGGGCGAAATCGCCGTGGTCGGCTCCCTGCCCGTGGCGAGCGCCACGTACATCGCCGTCAACCGCGCGCGGACGCGCCTCTACACGTCCCTCGCCGACCCGAAGGGCGAGAAGGGCAAGAACGGCGGCGTGGCCGTGTACGCGCTCGACCCCTCCGGCCGCTCGCCCGCGCATCTCGAAACGCTCATGACGGGCCATCCCGCGCCCTGCCACCTCTCGCTCTCGCCCGACGAGCGGAAGCTCGTGTTCGCCGAGTACGGACGCGGCACCGCGGGCTGGGTGGACCTCAAGGCGGACGGCACGTTCGCGAAGGAGACGCTCCAGGGAATCGTCTCCGAGGACCCGACCGGCCCGAACAAGCCGCGCCAGGACCGTCCGCACTGCCACTGCGCGCGCGTGACGCCCGACGGCAAGTACATCTGCATCGTCGACCTCGGCACGGACCGCGTGAAGATCTACTCCGCGGCGACCGGCAAGTTCGTGCGCGACGTGATCACCGTGCCCGCCGGGGCGGGCCCGCGCCACATCACGTTCCACCCGAACGGACGCTTCGCCTTCCTGCTCTTCGAGCTTGAGAACTACGTGACGAGCTACCGCTACGAAGACGGCACGTTCACGCCCATTCAGCAGCTCAAGCTGACGCCCGAGGGCTTCACCGACTTCTCGAAGGCGGCCGCGATCAAGCTCTCCGCCGACGGCTCCGAGCTCTACTGCTCGAACCGCGGGCACGAGTCCCTCGCCGTGTTCTCCGTCAACGCCGAGACCGGCGCGCTCGCGCGGCGTGGCATCGTCAAGCTCGACGGCGCCTTCCCGTGGGACTTCGAGGTCATGCCGGGCGGCAAGGTGTTCGCCGTCGGGTTCCAGAAGGACGGCGTGCTGCGCACGTACCGCTACGACGCCAAGGCCTGCACGCTCACGCCGCTCGCCGACGCGAAGGA
>JAFRSR010000283.1 GCA_017427485.1 Kiritimatiellia bacterium | reverse complement strand
GCCTCCGCGAGCCCGCATTCCCGAAGCGAACCCCCGCTCCGCGCCACGCCCCATCCTCGACACCAAACAGGCCTGTGGGAAACCTTAACGGGGCGGCCGTGCTTATCGCGGCCGTTTGGTACGCCTTGCCGAGACGTTCGTGGCGGGAGCGACCGCGCTTGTCGCGACCCAAAGTGGGAGGGCGAGCGTCCACGCGAGCCGCCGCCCAAGCAGAGTGAATGATAAAAACTCTAAGTCAGGCTCTGAAATGTGATATAATAATCGCGTCAAGGAGAGAAAAGGCATGTCAAAAAGCATGACAGACAAGATCGATTACACGGTGTTCTGTGTGAATGAATTCGCACGGACCAATTCGTTGTCGTATCTTGAAGCCTTTGACTATCTTGACAAGTATCAGGCAATCGACTACATCACTGACTTCTATGTCGAGAATTCGCAGCAGCCAATGAGTTTGACGTTGCAGGACATGGCGGAGTGCTGTCGTTCACGGGGAGGTACGCTTGTATGATCTACCTTTATCATGGAACGGACTTGGAGTTTGACACTCCAATCCCCGAAAGGGGACGCAAAGGGACTGATTTCGGACAGGGCTTCTATCTGACGCCGCATCTTGAGTCGGCGGTGAACATGGCGCATCGTGTTGCGAGACGCAAGAACTCGCTGGAGTCGGTTGTGATGTGCTATTCGCTCGACGAGAATCAGCTGGTATCGGCGGGGCTTCGCATCCGCAGTTTTCTCAACATTGAGCCAGGCTGGCTACGGTTCGTGGTTGCCAACCGTTATTTTCAGGAAGACGCCCCAGATCACAATCTTGACAAGCGCTGGGACGTCGTGCATGGCTTTATAGCCGATGACAGAATCGTGAGACTTCTGGATGCGTTGGTGAAGGGAACGACGACGGAGGAGTCCGTCCTTAGGACATTGCTGGCATCGCGGTTCAAATCAATCCAGTATTCATTTCATTCGGCTACGGCGGTTTCACTGCTCAAGAGGATCGAGGTGAAGCATGTCTGATCTTCAGAAAGAGCTTTTTGACATTGCGACCGGTAATCTCTGCGCATGGGTGGCAGAAAAAGAAGGACTTGCCATCAAGGATGCAATGCGCATCGTCTACTCGTCAAAGTTGTATGAGAAATTGCAAGACCCTGAAACTGGGCTCTACAGGGAGGGTCCCGTTTATCTGTATGACATGCTTGCAGAGGAACGGGGTTTGTCACGATGATTTCCAACCGCAGAACTGAAATGAGAAAGGAACAGCCGACAACACAGAGAAACGGTCATAAGCGAGGATATGCCTCGCGGTCGCCGCATTGGTAGGGCGCGCGCCCCGCGCGCGCCGCCGACCGATGAAGCGCGACAGGATGATTTAAGCAATGCTGCAAAGCAGTCGCCTGTGGAAACGTAGGAAACTTCCGGTAGACGACACTTGGCAGAGGAAGCGCGTATGCGCTTACCTCTCTTTGTGTTTCTACCATGGCAATCCTACGGCCTCCACAGGAACACGAAGAGAGGTTTTCATTTATCCTCGCCTCGTGTCAGACCGCCAGTGGCGATATTGAAACAAAAACTGAAAGGGAAAACAATGAACACGACAACATTGAAAAACATAATTACCGTAGCTTTGATTTTTGCTGTGGGCGTGGCTGGGGCGCTACAAAAGCCACCAGCAAAGAAGACAGCCTTCTCAGAATCTGAGTTGCGAACTCTGGCACAGGCTGTTCCTGACGCAAAGACTGCTGGCCAATTGTACACTGTTGCAATGGCGGTGTCTAATAATGTTGAGCGGCAACAGGAGTATCTCAAGGCTGCTGCGTCGTGTCTCATTGCGTGTGACAGAAAAGACATTTACAGAAAGTATGTCAAAAACAGGCTGGAAGACGTCGCTGAGTTTGAGGGCGAGTTGGAAGATGAATGCAAACAATGTTCTGGGACTGGCACAAGGGAACGCCGTTGTTCTTTTTGTAAGGGTAACGGACATTGCCCCACTTGCAAGGGAACTGGGCAGACTGTGGCAATGGCAACGATGTCGCTAGGGAAACGCTATAAGCCATGCAATAAATGTAATGAAAGTGGACAGTGCCCTAAATGTGGAGGCGAAGGTTCGACTAAGGAAAAATGTATGATATGTTCGGGGACTGGCAAGGCAATTAGCAAAATCGCTGCCACGCGTATTTTTCACGATTCATGCAAAGCAATAGCGGACAACATGAAAGCTGTTGCGGCATCAAACGGCGAAATGGAAAGAAGTACAGGACACCCAAGGACGATATCGTCTAAACTGTCTGAGGTATCAAATGGTCCACAAGACGAAGTCTCAATACAGAAGAAAATGGTTAATGAACGTTCGTCACGCCGTCGGGGGAGGACGGAAGGTACGAGAAGCAGTTCTGTCTCCACTGCCAAGCCGGTCAAGGACGGTTTTGGAACAGAGACGGTTGATGGTGTCGTATATTCCTATGAAATAACAGGTGGGGAGGCTATGATAGGTAAGGGGGGCGGATTCTCTGCAGCCGTAGAAAATGAACCCAAAGGGGTACTTGTCGTACCATCAAAACTTGGCGGTGCACCTGTTACCAAAATAGGTTTCGCAGCTTTCTATTGTACAAAATCGTCAGAAATCGTGTTGCCTGACAGCGTAGTCACCCTTGAAGACAATGCTTTTTGTGATACAAAAGCGTCTCGAATTGTTCTGCCATCAAGTATTCGGCGAGTTGGCAATGACGTGCTGAAAGATTCGACATGGTTTGATCGCCAAAAGGATGGTCCTTTGTATTTAGATAATATCCTTTTGGGGTTTAAAAATAGAAATGAGATGTCCACGGAGGGGGCGTTCGCTGTCAAGGAAGGGACAAGAGTCATTGCAAAAGGTGTCTTTGAGAATACTGATTTTAGCGAGGTGACCTTGCCAGATTCAGTGTCCTTCATCGGCGAGGATGCTTTTCTTGGGTGCAGTAAGCTCACGAGAATTACTATTCCAAAGCATCTTGTCGCAATTGGCAGTCGAGCTTTTGATGGTTGCGAGGCACTTGCAACAGATCTCGTTTTTCCAGAAGGCACACAAGAGATAGGAGATTGCGCCTTCCGTGAGTGTCTCAAGATTGAGAGCGTGACATTCCCTTTGTCTATAGAGATAATTGGTTGCGATGCATTTGAACATTGCCCACTCAAAATCACGACGTTACCACCCTTTTCCGCTTCCGCGTACATAAGTTTTGAACTACCTCATACAATCGAGTCTGTCAAGTTGATTGGCAACTGGACACACATTCCCGAAAAGCTATTCTCGCAGAGAAGGAATCTCAAAAAGATTGTCCTTACAGACGGAATTACGAAAGTGGGCGATGGAGCTTTTGAAGATTGCGAGTCGTTGGAGGAGATACAGATTCCCGACACTGTGCTACAGATAAGCAATTCTGCTTTCTCTAACTGCGGGAAGCTGCGGCATGTGAAATTACCTAGCCAACTGAAAAGTATTAGTAATAGTCTTTTCTCGCGTTGTACGTCTCTGGAGTCTGTCGTTATTCCACTTGGGGTTACGAACATCGAGAGTTATGCCTTTAGTGACTGTCCGTCTTTGAAATCGATTTCGATTCCTGATTCCGTAGATGTTATCGCCGATAATGCTTTTGATAAGAGTTGCCACCTCGAAAAAAGTGAGAAACGTCACACTGCAGACCACCTTGCCGTTGTTCGTAAGGCGGAGGAATTATTTGCGAAAAATTGTAACGTAGGCGGTGATGTGGCGCAGATAAAATATGATGATGTTGTCTATGCAATCGTAGAAAACACAAATGGAGGTGAGAATTTCGTTGTCATCTCTGGGTTAGATAATCCCAGCGATTATGTATATTCATTTATGATTTTTCCTACGCTTGATTCGCGTAATCAGTGGTATGTGTCAATTGTGAAATGCACTGAGAAGCTAAGAAATTGGATCCGCGTATCGGTGGAAAATAAGGTAAAACACGTCAGAAAAGAGATTCCAATATATACGGATAAAGGTTCTGATAAGGTCTATGCTTATGCCAATGGCATCACAAGAGGGAGGGGGCAAGGCGATCTGTTGAGAAAGGCGATTCGTGAGCATGACGCACTATCGACTGCGCAATTGGTGAAATTCGTTGGCGCTGTTGAAGCTAAAGATGACACTTTCAAGAACTATCGCATCTCCATCTGGATGACATGTGGGGATTTTTTCTGTAGCAGGATTTTTAGTGCTTCAGGGACAATTGAGGAAATCGAAAATGAGATTGTTAAGTTGTTGACATTTGTCAACCCTGAGTCTATTGAGAATGCGCGTAAAGCACAATCCAAGAAAGAAGACCTGTTTCGATAATTCTAAAGGAGAAAACAAAAATGAGAACGACAATCACGAGCATCATGTGCATTGCCTTTGTCGCCTGTACGAACATGGCAAAAGCGCAATGGTCGTCTTATCAGTCGCAAACGCAATACCAAGGCGCAAATGGCTCATCTTGGGGAACTGCCAACAGGACGGGTAGCACGACTTACTACCACAACGCGAACGGTTCGGCTGCTAGAACGTCCTACAGAACGGGCAACACGACTTACTACAACAACGCAAACGGTTCGGCGGCAGGAAGGGCCACAACGGTGGGTAACACGACTTACTACAACAACGCAAACGGTTCGGCGGCAGGAAGGGCCACGACGGTGGGTAACACGACCTATTACTACAACGCGAACGGTTCGGCGGCAGGAAGAGCCACTACGGTGGGTAACACGACGTACTACTACAATCCGAATGGCTCGGCTGCTGGAACAGCTACGACATTTGGCAGATAGGTTTCTGCGGGCAAGCGACTCAAGCTTGAATCTGCGCCATGCGCAATGCGGATGGCGCAGATTTTAGGGTCGGCGGCGGCCGGTGTCGGGGTCGTAGCGGATGACGCCTTCCGGGGTGGAGAGGATGCCGTTCACCGGATCGTCGGTGATCGTGATGGATTTGACAAGCCGCCAATCAGAGCCGTTCGGTTCGTAGACGTTGACGGCATCGCACGGACGCGTGCCGCAGACGCGGACGGGGGGCCGCCCGGGGCGGACGAGGTCGAAGCCGGTGCCGTCGGGGAGCATCTTCACGGTGAAGGCGACGCGTCCGCAACCGTCGTACATTGGAATCTCGTCGCCTGGTTTGTATTCCGTCACACGGTCCCACACGTCCATCACGTTGCTCATGTCCTGGTAGCAGTTCCAGGTGATGCGGCCGTCCTCGGGGCGCATGTAGAAGTGGTTCACCTGGCTGCCGTCGCGGGCGTTGACGATGATGTGGAAATGGGCGGGGAAGTCCGTATGGCCGTTGGGGAAGTTGGAGTCGAATCCGCCCAGCCAGATGTTGCCGTACGCAATGGACTTCTCCTCGCCGAACCCGAGGCGCAGGAACGCCTCCCGCAGCGCGAACACGAAGTTGGCGACGGTCTTGATCTCGTTCGTCGGGTAGGGAACCGTCCGGTGCGGTCCCGCCTGCATGCCCGGCAGATGGTGGGTGAGGGAGGCGCTGACGGATCCTTGGCGGGGAAGCGGCGTCGAGAAGGAGGTTGGCGGCTTCCGGGCCGTCGGGATGAAGCGCGCGCCCGTGGCGGACACGACGACGTTGCTCGCGCCGTACACGGTGCGGACGGCGACGCCCGGCCAGGAAAGTTCCACCTGCGGCGGGGGGAGGTTGGTGCCATCCCGCTCCAGCGTGAGGTAGGCCTCGCGCACGTTCACGCCGGAGTGTTCTTCGCCGGAAACGACCCGCCAGCCGTCGGGAAGCGTTGCCTGCGGCATTGGGTCGCCAAGGCGCGGATGCGCCTTCATCACCTTCACGCCGTAGCGCGTGACGGCGCCGGGGTAGGCGCTGACGAACACGTCCCAGTTCGTGGGCGCGGTGTAGGAGTAGTCGATTCCGCCGTTCGGCTTGCGCGTCCACTCCACGTGGAGCGTGCCGTCGGGACCGAGGTCCTCGTCCCAGCTGTCGCCCGCGCGGTCGGTCTTCCGGAACACGAGGCAGGCGAGGCGCGACGTGCGGTTCAGCTTGTAGACGCCGCGTGCGTCGACGGGCGTGCGCGCGCGTTTCGAGAAGTCGTGTCCTTCCCGCTCCAGCGCCTGATACCAGGCGAGCTTGTCGGCGGGCGCGCGGGTCTTCTGGAAGCGCTCGCCGAGCGCGGCGGCGGTTTCCTGTCCGGCCGCCGCGAGCCCGGCCGAAGCCATGACGAGAACCAAGAGGAGTTGTTTCATGCCCTTATTGTACCATTTTCCGCCGAAGCGGGTGATGAATCTTTTTTAAATTTACCCCCTTGCGCATCCGGGGAGGGCATGGTATACTTGAGGCCGGAAATTCAAAAGGGCCCATTGGGTAACCGGTGGGTCTTTGGAAGCCGAGGAAGAAGTTGAACCTTTCCGAAGCGTTAGCGGCTGGTCCAGCGTAATTAACGAATTACGGCTCATCTGCTGACGGACGAGGGCCCGGTCGAGGCGTGGAAGGGAGGCGAGGCGGCTCCTTGGTGTGTTTTCGGCGCGCGGCGACGCGTGCCAACCGCCGCAAGGCGGCCGGGCCGGATCTGGGTGCCGAAAGGCGCACGGGTCCGGCTTTCGGTTTACATGCGGGTGACATTGCGGTGACATGGGGCGGGGCGGTTGGTGGTATACTCTCGGAATGCGGGGCGTGGCGCCCTGTGCACAATGAAAGGAAGGAATATGAAGAAACTGGTTCTTTCACTCGCCTCCGCGTTGTTCGCGGCGGGTGCCGCCGTGGCGCAGTTGCCGGACCGGATCGTCTGCGCGGGCGACTACGGGGGGCATCTCCAGGGCGTTGCCACGGACGGCGAGAGCATCTACTGGAGCTTCACCGTGGCCGTGGTGAAGACCGATCTCGCGGGCAAGATCCTCGCCTCGCGCAAAGCCCCCTCCCACCAGGGCGACCTCTGTTACAAGGACGGCGTGGTGTACGTGGCCGTGAACCTTGGCAAATTCAACACGGAGACGCGCGGCGTGAGCCAAGTGACGGCGTACGACGCCAAGACGCTCGAGCCGCTGAAGACCATTCCGCTGCCCGAGATGCCGCACGGCGCCGGCGGCATGACCTGGAAGGGCGACAAGTTCTACATCATCGGCGGCCTGCCGCTCAAGCACGAGAAGAACTACGTGTACGAGTACACCTCCGACTTCACGTTCGTGAAGCGCCACGACCTCGACACCGGCTTCACCTGGATGGGCATCCAGACGGCCGCGCACGAGGACAACGCGTTCTACTTCGGCATCTACGGCTCGAAGGGGGATCCGTCCGGCGTGCTCGCCTGTCCCGACGACCTTTCGTCGTACACGCGGTACACGGGCGCCGGCAGCGTGGGCATCATCAAGCTTGACGGCGCGTACTACCTCGGTGGCACCGGACGCGACAAGGCGACGAAGCGCAACACCGGGCACTTGGTCCGCCAGAAGGCCTTCCCCGACCCGAAGAAGGCCTTCTCGCTCGCCCCCACCGGCAAGGGCTGGCTGCGCATCTTCTTCGAGGGACGCGACACGTCTGGCTGGAAGGACGCGGGGTACGTGTTCAACAACGACGGCAACAAGCCGATCTTCTCGCAGGACGCGCTCTTCGTTTCGGCAAAGGCCGCCGCCGCGTGCAAGGAGTTCCCGGCCGTCGGCATCGGCGGCGGCAAGGAGTTCTACACGCCCGATCTCGTGCGCGGCGTCCACCGCGCGGCCCTGCACCGCGAGGTCTTCTCCCTGCACCTGCCGGGCACGCCCGACTCGCTGAAGGGCGACGCGGCGCTCGCCGCCGCCGTCGAGGCGGTGACGCGCGAGGCGGGGCGCCTCGGCGTGACGGTCATCGGGCAATGAGGAGGTGAAGCATGCGTAACTGGATTCTCGCGGCCCTCGCGGGTGCGTTCGTCGCGGCGGTCTCCGCCGCCCCGCTCGAAATCGTCTCGCCCAAGGAGGGCGCGACCGTGCCGATTCTCACGCCCGACATGAAGGCCTACCTCGCGCAGCCGCGCGCGGCGCGCGTGGAGCAGTTCGCCGACCCCGCCGCGCGGAAGCGGATCGCGAAGTTCGGGGACCGTCCGCAGAAGACCCTCCTCTCCTGGAACTGCACGGCGCCCGGCGCGACGGGCGTGGTGTGGAGCGTCAAGGTGCGGCGCGCGAAGGACGGCGCAGTCGTGTTCACGGCGAAGACGTCGAAGAGCTCCGTCGAGATCGACAACCTCGAGATCGCCTGCGCGTACAAGTGGCGGGTGAAGGGCAAGGTGGGCGACGGCGCGCTGCTGCGCGCGGAGGGGACGTTCCGTACGGAGGACACCGCGCCGCGCCTCATCCACCTCAGCCGCGTGCGCAACGTGCGCGACCTTGGCGGGCGCGTGGGGCTGAACGGCCGCCGCGTGCGCCAGGGGCGCGTATACCGTTCGGCCGGGCTCAACGCGAACGCATCCAAGTCGAAGACCGGGGGCATGGTGCCGGGGAAGGTGACGATGACGGATGCGTCGCGCGCGTACGCGAAGGGCGTGCTCGGCATCCGCACGGATCTCGACCTGCGCTCGAACCGCGAATGCTACGGCATGACGGGCTCGCCGCTCGGTCCCGAGGTGAAGTGGATTCAGGTGCCATCCTCGGCCTACAGCGGCATGGGGAAGGATTCCGGCAAGGCGGCGTTTACGAACGCGTTCCGCGTGTTCCTGGACGAGAAGAACTACCCGATCGACTTCCACTGCATCGCGGGGGCGGACCGCACGGGATCGCTCGCGTTCATCCTCAACGCGCTCTTGGGCGTGGACGAGGAGGAGCTGTGGCGCGACTGGGAGGTCACGGCGTTCCAGAAGGAAAAAATCGATTTCGGCCACCGTACGCGCTTCAGCAAGCTCGTGAAGGTCTTCGACGCGTTCCCCGGCGCGACCATCCACGAGAAGGTCGTCGCCTACGTCAAGTCCGTCGGATTCACGGACGCCGACATCGCGAAGTTCCGCGAACTCATGCTGGAGCCGTAACGCGTAAAGCCAATTCAGGCAATTTTATGGTATAATACGACCGTTTCGTCATGGACTCAGAACAGGAAATGAATGCAGGCGTGAAGGTCGTCTGTGCGGTCTTGCTCGTCGCCGTCGTCACGGCGGCGGGCGTGGGGTTGCTTGTACAGCACCGGAAACTGGACGAGCAACGGCGGGCGCGGGTGAATCTTGAGAACGCGAACCGGCAACTCGTGGCCAGCCGGGATGAGTTGGTTTCCGCCAACGGCAAGTTGGCGGACGAACTCCGCAAGTTGCGGGATTCGGTTCGCACGCATGCCGCCGATTGGGCGACCGCGGAGAAGGACCGGGCGACTTGGAAGGCCGAACGAGAGGCTTGGAAGACTGAACGCGAATCCCTTGCCGGGCGCGTGGCGGCGTGGAAGGATACGCTTTCTGCGCTGTCCAACCGCGTGGCGGAGGCGTCGGCCGAGGCAACGGAGGCGCGTGCCGCCCAAGCCCGTGCCGAGAAGGAGGCGGCCGGACTGAAGGCCGCAGTCAAGGATCTGACGGCCGCGATCAAGAAGGTCCGCGCCGAACGTGAGAAGTTCCGCGTTGAGCGCGACCGCCTGGAACTCGAGCTGAACGAGGCGATGCAGCCGGCACAGGAGCCCGACACCTCCGCCTCAGCCCCCGTGCTCGCGCCAACGCCCGATTCCGTCGCCGATGACGAACATGTCCCCGTGGATCCTGCCCCGCCTCCCGACAAACGTACGCCAGAAGAGCGCGCGGCCCACGAAAAAAAAGAACTCAATGACCTGATGCAGCTATGAAGACATCCCTCCTCGCCCTTGTCGTCCTCATCTCCGCGCCTTCCCTTCTGGCCGAACCATCCATCACCCGTCTGTTCCGTCCCGTGCGCGACGCGCGCGGGGACGAAAACGTGCGCCGCGTGCAGGACATCGACGACGCGGCGTGGGTGTGGGCGCCCGGACACGTCGTCTGGGGCGTGGCCGGCGAATCGGCCGCCTGGAACGTACGGTTCGGCATGAAGGCGGCGCCGGACTCGTTCTTCCGCCTCCGCAACCGCTTCACGGCGGACGGTTCGCCGCTCGAGTTCGATGTGAGCGCGGATGAGCGCTTCACGCTCTACCTCGACGGCCAGCGCATCGCGGAGGGCCCGCACCGTGGCCTTGTCGAGCACTGGTACTACCAGACCTACCGCATTGAGGGCCTCACGCCGGGCAAGCACCTGCTCGAGGCCGTCGTGTGGCAGCTCGGTCTCCACGCGCCGCTCGCGCAGCTCTCCTACCGCGGCGGCTTCATCCTCAAGGCGGCGGGCGCCTACGACGCGCGCCTCACCACCGGCAAGGGTCCGTGGGAGATCGCCCCGCTCGCGAACACGAAGATGACCGACCGCGGCACGTCCCGCACCTTCGGCGTCGGTTCGCAGTGCCAGGTGTCCGGCACGGGCTACCCGAACGAGCAGCCGGCGGCCGACGCCTGGCAGAAGGCGGAGGTTGTGCGCAAGCCGATTAAGACGAACCAGTATGGCGGTCGCGCGAAGGGCTGGATGCTCTACCCGTCGGACCGTCCCGACCAGACGTACGACCTCAAGACGCCCGGCCGCGTCGTGAACGTACCGTGCGACCTGACGCAGGCGTTCACCGTCCCCGCGAATTCCGAGCGCGACCTCTGGTGGGACCTCGACGACTACTACTGCGCCTACCCCGTGCTGGAGACGGCGGGCGGCAAGGGCGCGGAGGTGACGTGGGGCTGGACCGAGTCCCTGCGCGACAAGGACGGCAAGAAGGGCAACCGCGACGCGTGGGAGGGGAAGTCCTTCAGCCAGACCCTCACGGACACCTTCCTCCCCGACGGCCGCGCGGACGCGGTGTTCACCGCCCCGTGGTGGCGCTGCGGACGCTGGTGCCGTCTGCACGTGAAGACGGCCGACGAGCCGCTCACGGTGCGGCGCGTGGCGATCGCCGAGTCGCGCTATCCCCTCGCCGTGGACGGCGCGTTCGCCTGCGACGACCCCTCGTTCGCGCCGATCGCCAAGATCTCCCGCCGCGCGATGGAGATGTGCATGCACGAGATGCTCTTCGACTGCCCCTACTACGAGCAGCAGATGTACCCCGGCGACACGCGCATCCAGCTCAACGTGATCAGCGCCCTCACGCGCGACCCGCGCATGACGCGCTTCGCGATCAGCGTCTACGACTTCGACCGCCGCGACAACGGCCTCGTGGCGATGAACTTCCCCACGCGCGGCACGCAGGAGAGCGCCACCTACTCCATGTGCTGGGCGATGATGTTCCGCGACTTCCTGATGTGGCACGACGACGCGCAGTTCCTGCGCGTGCGTATGCCCGGCATGCGCAACACGCTGATGGGGCTCGCCCTCTACGAGAACGCGGACGGCCTCCTCGAGAACCTGCCCGGCTGGAGCTTCATGGACTGGGTGAAGGATGCCGGCCAGCCTTTCGTCGGCGGCGTGTCGCCGGGCGGCAGCCCGGGCCAGGGCGTGAGCGCGCTCAACAACCTCCAGTACCTGCATGCGCTCCAGAGCGCGGCCGCCGTGGACGCGGCGCTGGGCGAGAAGCACCTCGCTGCGCACTGGCGCGAGAAGGCGGACCGTCTCGGCAAGGCCATCGTGGCGGCGTGCTGGGATGGCGGGCGCGGCATCCTCGCCGACACGCCGAAGAAGGACCGCTTCAGCGAGCACGCGCAGTGCCTTGCGATCCTGGGCGACATCCTCACGCCCGCGCAGCGCGAATCGTCCTTCGCCGCCCTCGCGAAGGGCGAGGGACTCGCCCCCACGAGCTCCTACTTCGCCCACTACCTCTTCGAGACGTACGCGGCGTGCGGACGCGCCGACCTGATCCGCTCCCGCTTCGTGTATTGGCGCAACTACGTGGAATGGGGTGCGCGCACCGCGTTCGAGACGCAGTCCATCGATGCGCGCAGCGACTGCCACGCCTGGAGCGCGTGCCCGATCTACTTCATGCAGACCGTCTTCGCGGGCGTGGCGCCCGCCTCGCCGTTCTTCCGCACGGTGCGCGTGGCGCCGCAGCCGGCCGGACTCAAGTTCGTGAAGGCGAAGACGCCGTGTCCGCAGGGCATCATCGAGACGGATCTCCGCTTCGAGGGCAATGCGGTGCGTGGTGCGGTGACGTTGCCGAAGGGCCTCACGGGCGTGTTTGAGTGGCGCGGCAAGACGCGTCCGCTCGCCCCGGGCCGCCAGGAGGTGGAGCTGTGAGGGCGCGTGCGGCCCTCTATGCGGCGCTGTCCTTCGCCCTTGCGTGCGCGGCGGCTGATTTTCCTGTGGCTTCCGGCGCGTCGGTTGCCGACGCGGTCGCGAAGGCCCGCGCGGCGGGCGGCACAAACACCGTGACGCTCACGGCTGGCGACTGGTTCCTTGAGGAGCCGCTCGTGCTTGACGCGCGGGATTCGGGGCTCACCGTGCGCGGCGCGGGGGCGGGCCGCACGCGGATTTGGGGCGGCCGCCGTCTGACGGGATGGCGTCCGGACGGCGATAAGTTTTGGAGCGTGGACCTGCCGGAGGTGAAGGACGGCGCGTGGAATTTCCGCGCGCTCGTGGTGGACGGCGCACTTGCGCCGCGCGCGTGTTTTCCAGGCGGGACGAACCGCTTCGACAATCTCGGCACGTGGAATTTGCCGCTCCTGCCGGGTGTCGCGGGCCACTGGCCGCGTCCGCCCACCCACGCGGAACTCGTGACGATGCCGTACAAGGCGGAGGACCTGCCGGACACGATGGACTTCCGCAACGCCGAAATCCGCCTCTACCACATGTGGTCGGAGTCGCTCAGCACCGTGGCGTCGAACGACCTCGCGCGCCACGTCGTGTATCTCTCCCAGCCAGCTGCGTGGCCGATGGGCGCGTGTGGGCGCCGTCAGTACGAGGTGTACAACACGCGCGAGGGGATGACGGCGCCGGGGCAGTGGTATCTCGACCGCACGCGCGGGAAGGTCGTCTACTGGCCGAAGCCGGGGCAGGACATGTCGAAGGCGCTCGTGGTGGCGCCGCGTCTGGAGACGGTTGTGCGCGTGGCGGGCTCGAAGAAGGGGCCCGTGCGCGGTCTGACGCTGGCGGATTTCACGGTGCAGGCCGCGACGCCGCCCGACCGGCGCGCGGGCTTCGGCGGCGGCGACCTGCCGCCGGCCGTCCTGCTCGTCGAGACGGAGAAGTGCGCGGCGGAGCGCCTCGAGGTGTGCAACGTGGGCGGCATGGGCGTGTGGATCGGCGGGATCGGAACCCGTCTCGCGGCGTGCGACGTGCACCACATCGGCGCGCGCGGCGTGAGCGCGTACGGCGACGGGCTGCTCCTCGTCTCGAACCGCGTCTGCCACGTGGGCCTGCAGTACCCCTCGTCCTGCGCGATGGGCGTGGGCGGGAAGAACGGCGTGGTGCGCCGCAACGAGATCTACGATTCGCCCTATTCGGGCATCATCGGCGGCGGCACGGACATGCTCTACGAGGAGAACTGCATCCACCACGTGATGCGCGTGCTGCATGACGGCGCGGCGATTTACGGCAACATGACGCGCGGCGTGATGCGCGGGAACGTGGTGCACGACATCGTGCCGGTCGGCAAGGGGTTCGGCGCGAGCGCGTTCTACTACGACGAGGGCGCGCTCGACTGCGTGATCGAGCGGAACGTGTCTTACGGCGTGCCGCGTCCGATCCACGAGCACATGACGCGCGGCACGCAGGTGCGCGACAACACGTTCATCACCGACGGCGACATGTCGATCTCCTTCGGGCGGTCGGTTGACTGCACGTTCGAGCGCAACACGCTCGTATTGGGCGGGAAGCTGAACTACGGGTTCCCGGAGGGTATCGCGAAGTGGGAGGGCAACCGCGTGTTCCGTCCCGTGCCGGGGAGCGCGGAGCGCCTCGACATCGGCGAAGCGCGTCCGACCGCGCGCGTGCAGGCGCCGCGCAGGCCGTTCGCCGCATCGCGCGCGGAGACGCCGCCGGAGCCGGACGGCATCTTCGCGCCCGGCGAATGGCCGGGACGGATGCAGGCCCTCGACTACGGGGCGGACGGATTTCTCATCGGCGGCGCCACCGCGTACCTGCGCGCGGCGTGGGACGACGCGAACCTGTACGTGGGCGTGTTCGTGGCGAACTTCAGTTCAATCAAGTTGTCGGAGGGTTCGGAGTGGGGCGTGGACGACGGCGTGGAGGTGTGCGTGGCGGGGAAGACCTGGCGCGCGTTCGCCTGCGGGCGCACGACGTGGAACGGCGCGGGCGCCGTGAAGGCGTACGCGGGCCTGCGGAAGGGACGTAAGCCGTGGCAGCCCAAGAACCTGGTGTACGAGGCGGTGATCCCGTTCGCCGCGCTCGGGGTGCGTCCGGAGGCGGGCGCGAAGCTGCCGTTCAACGTGCGTGTGCGCAACAGCCAGTACAAGGAGTGGCGCCAGTGGGACGCCGACGGCCGCACGCCGCAGCTGCAGTTGCAATGATCAAGGAGGCCCGGCACATGAAACACTTTCACTATGGATTGGGGTGGCGCGTCTCCGCATGTGCGCTGCTCGCCCTCCTCCTGGTCGGCTGCGCGACCGAGCACCACATCACGGATGCGCGCCATCCCGAGGTGGCGATCACGCCGGACGGGGGCGTCACCTACCGGGGCAAGTTCGTCGACCCCGAGGACCTGCCGGGGCTCCTGAAGGACTCGGGCTTCACGAAGCAGGATACGATCAACATCCACGTGTCCGAAGATCTCAGGGACATGCGCGCGCCCCGTCGCGTGATGGCGATCCTCTCGCGGAACGGCTTCACGCGTCCGATCCTCGTGAGCGACCGCAAGTCGTATACCGAGCTCGGAAAGACCGCCGACGAGCGCCGTCTTGAGCGCCGACGCCAGCAGCAGGAGCAGATGAAGCTGCCGCCCTCCAAGCGCAAAATCCGCTACAAATGAACGCACGCCGCAGGAATGACACATGACCAACGCAACTGAAATCGTGCAGACTGGCTGGCTCGACACGCTCACCGCGTGGGTGGACGCGGCGAGCGGATGGGTGTGGGGACTGCCGCTCATCGTCGCGATCTTCGCGACGGGGATCCTGCTTTCGGCCATGCTCCGGTTCAAGCACGTGCTCAGCCTCGGGCGCGCGTTCAGGTACATGTTCCACTTCGAGAAGGGTTCCGACGCCCATGGCGAGGTGAGCCATTTCGGCGCGCTGTGCACGGCTCTCTCGGCCACGATCGGCACGGGCAACATCGTGGGCGTGGCGACGGCCATCGGCACGGGCGGACCCGGCGCGCTTTTCTGGATGGAGGTGGCGGCGTTCTTCGGCATGGCCACGAAGTACGCGGAGGGGCTTCTCGCGGTGAAGTACCGCGAGGTGCTGCCCGACGGCCGAATCCTCGGCGGCCCGTTCTACTACATCGAGCGCGGCCTCGGCCAGGGTTGGAAATGGCTTGCGATCCTCTTCGCGTTCTTCGGCGCGACGGCGGGCATCATGGGAATCGGCACGATCACGCAGATCAACGGCATCACGTCCGCCGTGCAGCGCTTCTGCGACCCGGGCTTCAACCCGAGCGACCCCTCGACGGGCGTCTGCGTGTTCGGGAACACCTACTCCCTTGCCGTGATGGTGGCGGGGGGGGCCGTCACGATCTGCGTGGGACTCGTGGTGATCGGCGGGCTCAGGCGCATTGCGAAGGTCTCGATGGTGGTGGTGCCTTTCATGGCCGTCACCTACACGCTCGTCTGCCTGCTGGTGATGGTCGCCAACTTCGGGAAGATCCCCGACGCCGTCTGTCTGATCGTCAAGGCGGCGTTCAACCCCGCCGCCGTCACGGGCGGCGCCGTCGGCACGCTGTTCATCGCCCTGCAGAAGGGGGTCGCGCGCGGCATCTTCTCGAACGAGGCCGGCCTCGGGTCCGAACCGATCGCCGCCGCCGCCGCGCAGACGAAGGAACCGACCCGACAGGGCCTCGTGTCGATGACTGGCACCTTCATCGACACGACCGTGATCTGCACCATGACCGGGCTCACGATCGTCCTCTCCGGCGCGTGGGACCCCTCGCTCAAGCTCGAAGGCGTGAAAATCACGATCGAGGCGTTCAACCGCGGCCTCGCGTTCCTGCCGCACGCGGACATGATCGCGCCCTGCTTCCTGATGGTCGCGCTCGCGTTCTTCGCATTCACCACGATCCTCGGCTGGGACTACTACTCCGAGCGCTGCCTCGAGTACCTCGTGGGCGTGAAGCGGCAGTGGGCCGTGAAGCTCTACCGTCTCCTCTATGTGCTCGTTGTGTTCGTCGGACCCTACCTCACGGTGAGCGTCGTTTGGGGCGTCGCGGACGTCTTCAACGGCCTGATGGCCTTCCCGAACCTCGTCGCTCTCGTCCTGCTCTCGCCCGTCGTGGTGCGCACCACGCGCGACTACTTCACGCGCATCTCCCCGTCCACCCCGCGCGACTAGCCCGATTTTTAGGATTTCGCGCTTGAATTCGGGAGGGGGAGAGGCTATAATAATTGCTCGTTTTTTCAACAACCCCTACTAGAAAGAAGCAGGTATATGGCAAAGAAGATCATGGTCGACGGCAACACCGCGGCCGCGCAGATCGCCTTCGCGTGTTCGGAAGTGGCGGCGATCTATCCGATCACCCCCTCCTCGCCGATGGCGGAGACGTGCGACGAACTGGCCGCGCACGCCAAGACGAACATCTGGGGCTCGATTCCCTCGGTCGTCGAGATGGAGAGCGAGGGCGGCGCCGCCGGCGCCGTGCACGGCTCGCTCACGACCGGCTCGCTCACCACGACGTTCACGGCTTCGCAGGGCCTCCTGCTGATGATCCCGAACATGTACAAGATCGCGGGCGAGCTCACCCCGACCGTGTTCCACGTCTCCGCGCGCTCCCTCGCGTGCCAGGGCCTCTGCATCTTCGGCGACCAGGGCGACGTGATGGCGTGCCGCCAGACGGGCTTCGCGATGCTCTGCTCCAACTCCGTGCAGGAAGCGCACGACATGGCGATGGTCGCCCACGCGTCCACGCTCGAGAGCCGCGTGCCGTTCCTCCACTTCTTCGACGGCTTCCGCACCTCGCATGAGGTCCAGAAGATCGACGAGATCCCGATGGAGACGATCCGCGCGATGATCGACGACAAGTACGTCGAGGCCTTTCGCGCGCGCGCCCTCGACCCCGAGCATCCCACGATGCGCGGCACGGCGCAGAACCCCGACGTCAACTTCCAGGGCCGCGAGAGTTGCGAGAAGTACTACGAGGCGGCGCCCGCGATCGTCCAGAAGTACATGGACAAGCTCGCCGAGCTCACCGGCCGCAAGTACAAGCTCTACGACTACGTGGGCGCGCCCGACGCCGAGTACATCACGATCGCGATGGGCTCCGGCTGCGATACGCTGCACGAGACGGTTGACGCGCTCCTCAAGGAAGGCAAGAAGGTCGGCCTCATCAAGGTGCACCTCTACCGTCCGTTCTCCATGAAGGACTTCGTCTCCGCCATCCCTGCGACGGTCAAGTGCATCACGGTGCTCGACCGCACGAAGGAGCCCGGCGCGAACGATCCTCTCTACCTCGACGTCTGCGCCGCGATCGGCCAGGCCAAGCAGGACGGCATCATCTCCTTCGCCTACCCGAAGGTGCTCGCCGGCCGCTACGGCATCGGCTCGAAGGACTTCACGCCGCAGATGTGCAAGAAGATCTACGACAACATGCTCGAGGCGAAGCCGCTCGACCACTTCGTCGTGGGCATCGTCGACGACGTCACGGGCCGCTACATCCTCGGCGACGACTCCTTCGTCGTGCCGAAGGGCGACCGCAAGGAGTGCATGTTCTGGGGCCTCGGCGCCGACGGCACGGTGGGCGCGAACAAGAACTCCATCAAGATCATCGGCAACTACACCGAGAACTTCGCGCAGGGCTACTTCGAGTACGACTCCAAGAAGTCCGGCGGCGTGACGATCTCGCACCTCCGCTTCGGCTCGGACATGATCCGCAGCCCGTACTTCATCAACTCGGCCGACTTCACCGCGTGCCACTGCTTCCCGTACCTCGAGAAGTACGACATGCTCAAGGCCGCGAAGCCCGGCTCCGTGTTCCTCCTCGCCTCGCCGTACTCGGCCGCCGAGATCTGGGACCACATGCCCGACGAGGTGGAGCAGGCGATCATCGACAAGAAGCTCAAGTTCTACGTGATCAACGCCGCGAAGATCGCCCTTGAGAACGGCATGGGCACGCGCACGAACACCGTGCTGCAGACCGCGTTCTTCAAGCTTTCCGGCATCAAGCTCGCGAAGGCCGACGGCACCGAGCTCGACCCGATCCAGGTGCTCAAGGACTACGCCGAGAAGGCGTACTCCAAGAAGGGCCAGGAAGTCGTCGAGATGAACTGGAAGTGCATCGAGGCGGCGAGCGCCGCCATCGAGGAGGTCAAGTACCCTGCCGCGCCGGCCGGCCAGCTCAAGATGCCGCCGATCGTGGCCGCCGAGGCCCCCGACTTCATCAAGAAGGTCACGGCGAAGATGATCGCGCAGAAGGGCAACGAGTTGCCCGTCTCGGCCATCCCGGACGACGGCACATGGCCGACCGCGACCACGCAGTGGGAGAAGCGCAACGTGGCGGCGTTCATCCCGCAGTGGGATCCGTCCGTGTGCATCCAGTGCGGACAGTGCTCCATCATCTGCCCGCACGCCGCGATCCGCATGAAGGTGTACGGCGCCGACAAGCTCGCCGGCGCGCCGGCCACGTTCAAGAGCGCCGACGCCAAGACCCCGAAGATGAAGGGCCTCGGCGAGAAGGTGACCGTCCAGTGCGCCCCCGAGGACTGCATGGGCTGCAAGCTCTGCGTCGTCAAGTGCCCGATGGCCGCCAAGGGCGCGCTCAAGATGGTCGAGCAGATCCCGCTCCGCCAGAGCGAGGCCGCGAACTGGAAGTTCTTCCTCGAGCTGCCGGACGTCGATCCCGCGAAGCTCGACACGAAGCAGGTCCTCGACAGCCAGCTGAAGCGTCCGCTCTTCGAGTTCTCGGGCGCCTGCTCGGGCTGCGGCGAGACGCCCTACATCAAGCTCCTCACCCAGATCTGCGGCGACCGCCTGCTTGTGGCGAACGCGACCGGCTGCTCGTCCATCTACGGCGGCAACCTGCCCACCACCCCGTACTGCCAGCGCAAGGACGGCAAGGGCCCGTCGTGGTCCAACTCGCTGTTCGAGGACAACGCGCAGTTCGGCATGGGCATGCGCGTCTCCGCCGACAAGCTCCAGGGCTTCGCCTTCGAGCTCGTCGAGAAGCTGCTCGCCCACGAGAAGACCCCCGCCGAGATGAAGGCGTGCCTCGAGAAGATCAAGGCCGTCGACCAGCACGACGAGAAGGGCCAGGGCGTCGAGCAGATGCGCGCGCTCGTGGCCGAGCTCAAGGGCTTCCTGAAGGCCGGCAAGGACGCGGGCTGCGACCTCTGCGCCCAGCTCCTCTCGGTGGCGGACAACCTCGTCCGCAAGTCCGTGTGGGTGATCGGCGGTGACGGCTGGGCCTACGACATCGGCTACGGCGGGCTCGACCACGTGCTCGCCTCGGGCCGCAACGTCAAGGTGCTCGTGCTCGACACGGAAGTATACTCCAACACCGGCGGCCAGGCTTCGAAGTCCACGCCCACGGGCGCGATCGCGAAGTTCGCGGCGTCCGGCAAGGTGCAGGCCAAGAAGAACCTCGGCCTCATGCAGATGCAGTACAAGAACGTGTACGTCGCGTACGTCTCGATGGCCGCGAACCCGGCCGCCACGGTCAAGGCCTTCAACGAGGCCGAGAACTACGACGGTCCCGCGCTGATCATCGCCTACGCGCACTGCATCGAGCAGGGCCTCAACACGGCCACCGGTCCGGCGCACCAGGTCGCGGCGGTGGACTCCGTCCACTTCCCGCTGTGGCGCTACGACCCGCGCAAGGCCGCCGAGGGCAAGAACGGCCTCACGCTCGACTCGAAGGACAAGAGCGACACCGTTTCCTTCGCCGCGAACGCCGTCTCGAAGGAGCTCGGCGAGAACCGCTTCCGCCAGCTCGTGAAGATCGCCGGGCCCGACAAGGCCAAGGAGATGCTCGAGAAGGCCGAGGCCGGCTTCAAGGAGAACTACAAGCTCCTCACCGAACTCGCGGCGCTCCCCGTGCTGTAATCGGTAGGGCGGTCGCCCCGCGCCCGCCGTCTGGTAAGGCCCGCTCGCCGAGCGGGCCTTTTTTTTCGATTAATGCGTTACTGACCATTGGAGTTTTTGCTCACCGCTGTTCAGTGACGCATTACTGGGCGGGTAAGATGTCCGTTGTCCCAGTCAAGGGGTTGTGCTATACTTCTTGCATGTCACATCAGATGATTCGTGTCGTGCCGCTTATCCTTGCCGCGACCTTCTCCGCCGCGCTCGTGGCGG
Organism: Kiritimatiellia bacterium; assembly: GCA_017427485.1. Taxonomy (GTDB): domain Bacteria; phylum Verrucomicrobiota; class Kiritimatiellia; order RFP12; family UBA1067; genus RUG572. Next base: position 18,416 of record JAFRSR010000283.1, on the reverse strand, counting down.
CGCCCGTGGTCGAGTTCGCGAATGAGAAGCCGCGTAAGCTCTCGCGCGGTGCCTTCCTTGATCCCGCCGAGGCCGCGCGCCAGGTGGAGGTCGGTCCCGGCGGACTGACCGTCCACGTCGACCGCACTCGCCAGGACCCCGAGCAGACGTGGTTCGCCGTGTCCGTGACCGGCGGACGCGACGTGGACTGGACCGACCGCCGCGTGTCGCTGTTCGTGCGCCGCTCGGATCCGTCGCCCGTCCGGCGCGACATCGCGATCGACTGCCATGACCGCGACCGCGAGACGTTCAAGTTCAAGCCCGTCTCGGTCATCACCCTCGCGGACGGCGTCACGCGGCTCGACTACCACTTCACCGAAACCGGTACCGCGTGCAAGCCCTGGGGCAAGAAGGCGAACGGCAAGATCGACCGTCCCCTGCACATCGGCGGCGTGTTGCCGATGTATTCGGGTCCGCAAGCTGCCGGCGACATCACCTTCATCCGCCTCGCCGCTGCCGAGGAGGAGCGCGCGGAGGCCACGGTTGAGGCCTTCGACGCAATCGATCCGACGCGTGCGTTTCCGGGTCCGAAGCCGTTCCCGGGACCGGACGCCATCCTTCTCAAGATGCCGCAACCCGAGGCCGGCGTGGCGCAGATCACGATCCAGGACGAGTCCAACGAGCAATACCTTCACCTCCGCGCGAAGCTCGCGGACGGCGCGGCTGCGTTCGTCACGAACCTGCCGCACGCACACCGCTACCAGTTCCGACACGCCTTCTTCTGGCCGAAGGGACGGAAGGGCACGCTCCCGATCACGAATGCCGTCTTCTCGGCGTGCACGCGCACCACGCAGGCGGGCGCGCTCCGCCTCGACGTGGACACCCGCAACCCGCTCCACATCTCGCGCGGCGACGCCGAGCGTCCTGTGCTGTTGCTCGCGAACGCCGCGCGCGTGCCGGTTGCGGCGAAGGGCGTGCTGCACCTGCGCGACTTCAAGGGCGCGGGTCCTGACGTGCCCGTGGAAATGTCCGTGCCCGGCGGCGGCGCGGCGCGCGTGGACGTGCCGTGGCCGTTGCCGTCGAAGGGCATCTGGTTCGTTTCCGGCGAGTTGCGTGCGGCGGACGGCTCCACGGCGTGCCTCGAGACGCGCTTCGCCGTGTTGGACCGTCATGAGGTGGGGCCGATCCTTCCGAAGCCGAAGTTCCGGATGGGCATCAACTACCACGCCGCGCGCTTCGCGCCGAAGGACTTCGCGCTCACGCTCGACGCGCTCGTCGCCTGCGGGTGCAAGCTCGTCCGCGCAGGCGGGTTCCACTTCGGGTCGACCGAGACGAACGAGAACGTCTTCGCGTGGGAGAATTCGGACCGCATCCTCAACGCGCTGCGCACGCGCGGCATCTCCATCGACGCGAGCGTCTACACCGTGCCGCGGTGGGCGCGCAAGCCGGGTTACGAGGCCGTGGCGAAGCATCGGCGCGCATCGTCGATCCCGCCGCGCGACGGTCTCTTCCGCGACTACTGTCGCGCGGTGGCCGCGCGCTACGGCACGCAGATCGACTACTACGAGATGGGCAACGAATGGGACCTCGTGCCGCCGGAGGTGCTGCCGATCCCCGAGGCGCTGCGCGTCCAGCGCGAGGGCTGGGAGGGCGTCAAGGCGGGCTGTCCCGACGCCTGCGTGATCCCGAACGGCTGGACGGTTCCCGACTCGGGCAGCTGGAACGGGCGTCCGCCCACGAACCCCGGCATCAACGAGGCGTTCGCCGAGCAGGCGCAGGGCTGGTACGACGTGCATCCCGTCCATCTCCACGGTCCCTTCGAGTCGTACGAGCGCACGCTCCAGCGTCGGCTGTTCCCGTTCTTCAAGCGTTACGGAATCACGAAGCCGTGGTACTCGAACGAGACGGCCCTCACGACCGTGGGGGGTATGGAGGACGTAGCCGCGCAGGCGGTGTGGAAGAAGATCCTCTACGCCTGGGCGTGGGGGGCCGTGGACTACATCTGGTACAACCTGCGCGCAACAGGTTGGCGCGTGACCGACCCCGAGCAGGCCTATGGCCTCATCACGGCCGACTACTATCCGCGCGCCACGTACTGCGCGTTCTCCGCGCTCGCGGCTCTTCTGGAGGGTTTTGACCGCGACAAACGCCTGATCGACGAGAAGACGCGCCACGTCTACCGCTTCCGCAAGGGGAACGAGATCGTCGTGGCGGGCTGGGACGCGGGACTGGGCGCGTCGGTGTCGATTCCGTTCCGAACGGACGCCGCGCGCGTGGAGGCGTGCGATCTCATGGGCAACCGCACGCCGTGCGCGCTGAAGGATGGCACCATCACATGGGCGCTGGGGACAGACCCCTCCGCCATCCGCTTCGTGGGCGCCACGTTCGCCGAGCCGGACGCCGCTGCGCTCGCGGCCGTGCCGATGCCGGTGCGCCGCGTGCAGGCGATTCCCGCCGACGCGCCCGGCCGCGCGCCGGACTTCGTGCTGGACAATTACCGCGACATGAACGACTACTACAAGGCCGACCCCGCGCAGGTGGCGCGTTGCTGGAAGGGCGCGGACGACCTCTCCGCCAAGGTGTGGCTCGCGTGCGCAGACGGCACGCTGCGCGTGCGGGTGGAGGTGACGGACGATGTCCATACACCCGGCGACGCCGTGGAGGTGGAGGTCCAGACGGCCGCAGGCGTCATGCGCAAACCACTCTCAGCGCCCGTGCGCGAAGGGTCCGTCACGCGCTACGACTGCTCATTCTCGCTGGCGGATTTGAAGATCGCCCCGCCGGAGGTCAAGTCGGGCTTCGGCTTCTCGATTCTTCTCCACGAGGACGACGGCCAAGGCCCCGACGACGTAATGACCCTCCCGCCAGCTACGCTTGTCAAAGAGTGAGAGGACTGTGATCTAATGGCGCAGTGTAAAAAGTAGCTCAACAATTAAGGATAGGTTTTACAGTGGTTAAAATGAGAATACGATTCGGAACAGGTATGGCGGTGGTGGTTGCGCTCGCCGTCGGCGGCGTAGCGGGATGGCTTGCGGCAGGGGCGTGGGGAGGCGCGGCGGGCAGGGGGCTGCCCGCCCTACCAGACGACGGCGCATGTTGTGATGTCAGTAGGGAGCGATCACCGAGCGCGCCAGACGGTAGGGCGCGTCGCCCCCCGACCGCCGCCGCCAAGCCCCGGCGCAAGGCACTGATACGCTCGTCGGCGGATGCCGAGGTGCAGAAGCGGATTCTTGAAAACAAAATAGGCTATCTCGAAAAGTGCATCGCGGCGGCGAAGGGTGGCGATGCCAAGCCCACCCCAAAAAAGCGCGAGACAAACGCCGAGCTGGTTGAGCGGCTGATGAAACTGCCGACAGAGAATGAACGCTGGACGGCGCTCATGCGTCTCGACAGGAAAACCAACATGTCGTTTACGCTGGGCGAGATGAAGCGGCTCTGTCCTGAACACACGGAACTTGCCCTGTCAGAGCCTCCTGGCTGGCGGGATAAAATGGCCGAAGTCGCCGCAAGGCGCATCGGCATCCTCGACGCATTCGATCCGTCCGGACTGAACGAAGAGGAGAGAAAAGTTCACACAGAGTTCATGGAATTTCTCGCGGAATGTCCAGAAGCCTTTGTGAATATGATAGACCAAAACGATTCAATGACGATGGGAGAAGTCTGGGAATGTATAGAAAAGGTGGTATCGACCTTCAAACGAGGAGCGGAACTTGTCAAGAAGGAGCGGGAGATGCTTGTTACTCAGACGGTCAAGAGCTTTGAAATCCTTGATGGGGACGCGGTGGATCTGCGTGCGACATTAGACGAAGTGCGGGACGTCACCAGGTTTATGTATTTCGAGGAAAAGGATTGATGGCCATGTTGGGGCGAAACGGAATTGTCGTTGTTTTCATCGCATGTGCCATCGGCGCGGCGGCGGGATGGTTCGCAGAGCGGGCGTGGGGAGGTGCGGCGGGCAGGGGGCTGCCCGCCCTACCAGACGCGGACGCATGTTGCAATGGCGGTAGGGCGGACGTGCCGAATGGTAGGGCGAGTCGCCCCGCGACCGCCGCAAAAAAGCCAAAGGTGGCCGAAGCCGAGCTTGCGGCGTTGCGGGGCACGGCTGCATCGCTTGACAAGGAACTTAAAGATCTGCTTGATGCCCGAGAGAGAAAGGCCAAGGCGGATGTGCAGGAGAAGGGCGGCGACGATTCGAAAAACGACAAGCCTGAAGTATCCGAGGATGAAGCGTTGGAAAAATGCGAGACGTACGGGGAGCTGAAACGACGTTATCCAAATGTGTGGAAGCAGTGGCACGGCAAAATGTCAGGGCATGCCAAGCGCGTTCTCGAGAAATACGACAACTGGAGAACGCGCATGTCGGAGCTCGATGTTTCGTCCATGACCGATGAGGAGCGGGAGAGCCACGCGCGTATGATGGAAATCTACGAGCGGAAGCATGCCCTTATGCGCGAGACCGAGCTTTGCGGGGATGACGAAATGACGGTTGCGCGGTTCAAGGAAAACAGAGACGAGATGTATCGGCTTGCCGAAGAAGGGCGAAAGCTCATGGCAGCCGAGCGCAATGCGCTTCTGCGCATCACGGCGGAGAACCTTGGCCGTCGGCTTGGGTGGCAGGAGGCGGATACGGCGGAGTTTACGGAGACGCTTCGCGCCATCGGCGATGCGACTTCCGGCGACATGACGAACTGAAGCAAAACAACCAGAGAAAGGTTGCGGACAAGCTCCTTGATTCGCGGCCAGCTTGAATCGGACAGCGAAAAAGTGTATACTACGTCATGTTTTCTTCGGGGGTGTGATGCCCTTGGCCGGAAAGCGAGGTGAAGGATGCCATACGCAGTGCTTGAAAAAGAGATTGAAAAGCTTGACGAAACGCAGCAGAACACGGTCGTTCTGTTTGTGCGCTTTCTCTTGTCGCAGCAAGCCTCCGCATGCCTGACGGACGTTCCAACGACAGTGCCCAAGACTCGCATAGGAGAATGTGAAGGGTCGGCGCGCGTTGAAGCATTGTACGGAAGTCTTCGCCTTCCGCCCGAATTGGAAGGTAAGTCCGACGATGAGTTGAAGGATGGGTATTTTCGCGAAAAATACGGGGCGTTCGTGTGACGGTATTTCTTGACACAAACGTCTTGATTGACTTCTTGACTGCGCGTGGTTCTTTTGGACCGAATGCACGAGCCATTGTCAGAATGTGCAACGGCAGTAATTCGCTAAGAGGCTGTTTCTCGTCGCTTTCGGCATGTAATATCGTGTACATATTGCGAAACCAATTCGCTAGCGAGTTATTACGAAATCAAGTGCTTGCGCTTGGATCGATTCTTGAAATGATTGACACTCGTGCTGCGGAAGTCAAAGCGGCTCTTGCAGGAGCCGATAGCGATTTTGAGGATGCGGTACAGCGAATCTGTGCTGAAAACAATGGCGCAGATGTCATCGTCACACGCGACAAGGATGGGTTCGTCAACGCGACGATACCAGTTATGTCGCCTGTGGAATTTCTATTGAAGTTCAGCAAAGTTCCGTGAAATCTGCACGGCAGACTGGAGAAAAAACAAGATGAAGAAGTTGATGATGGTTGTTTTGGCGGTTGGCGCCGCGTGTGCGGCGGGGGCCGTCGAGTACAAGCTGGATGCGGCGTCGAGCGTGCGCTCGCTTCCGGATGACCCGCGCTACGACGTGCGGCCGGGACTGAAGATGTCATGCCGTGTGAAGTTCGACGTGCATCCCTCCGAGAAGGGGCAGATGTCGCTTCTCCAGAAGGGGCATCCGAACGCGCCCGGATCGTTCTGGCTGCGTGTGGATGGCCCGAAGGAGTCCGTGAAGTTCAGCTTCTTCGTGAACCTCGGCAAGGGACCCGAGCCGCGCGTGTCGGTGCTGGGCGCGAAGGACATCGAGGTGGGTAAGTGGTATGACGTGGCGGCCGGATGGGACGGCACCAACACGTGGATCACGGTGAACGGCAAGACGAGCAAAAAGCGGCGGATGTATGAAGGTGAAGCGGCAGGAGTGCCGCTTCCCCGAAAGGAGCTTCCGGGCTGCGCAGGGCCGCTCGTGATCGGTTCAATGCTTGGCACGATGGTGGATCCCGTGGTGGACACGCCTGCGCCGCCGGTTGGCGACACGGCGGTCGTGCCCGGCGTGCGCCTCGCCTGCAGCGCGAAGTTCCTGCGCGAGCCGACGGGCGAGACGACGATCATCCAGCGCAAGAACGGATACTGGCTGCGCTACGACAAACGCGCGAACGACGCCGCGGGCGCGTTCAACCTCTTCATGTTCCTGAACGGCGGCTGGGAGCCGCGCGCCTCCGTGCAGATGCCCATCGAGATTGGGCGCACGTACCGCCTTAGCGGCGGCTGGACCGGGAAACTGGTGTCGCTGGACGTCGACGACGTCGTGAGCGAGCCGATTCGCCGGGGCGGACGGTGCACGCGCACGGACGCCAAGCTGGGGTTCGGCGATCCGGGCGCGGTGTCCGTGACCGACTTCCGCATCCGCAACGAGCGGCGTCCGCTCCTCTCCTTCGGCATGTTCCGCACGCGTGAGCTGATGCCGCGCGCCGGCGCGCCCGCCACGCTGAAGGTGGACCTCCTCAACATCGGCACGGAGCTGGGTCCGTGCACGGTCGTGGCGAGAGGGAAGAACGGCGTGGCGGTGACGCCCGAACGTATCGAGATCGCGTCGCTGGACGAGGGCGATTCGCATCCGCTCGAATGGCGCGTGGACGCGGGCACGAACGGCCTCGCGTATCTGGACTTCACGGTTGAGCAGAACGGGAAGGAGCTCGCGAAGGCCGGGAAGCGCGTCGTGTTCATGCCCGTGGAGGATCCCGACTTCTCGGCGAAGGTCTGGAACCCGCCGGTCAAGCCCACGCGCACGTGGTACTTCGACGCCGACGCGGGCGACGATGCGCGCGACGGCCTCACGCCGCAGACGGCCTGGCGCACTTTCAAGAACGTGGAGGGAATGGAGCTCGGCCCGGGCGAGCGCCTGCTGCTGAAGCGCGGATGCGTGTTCAACGGCGACCTGCTGCTCTCCGCGCGCGGTTCGGCGGAGAACTGGGCGGAGATCGGCGCGTATGGCGAGGGGATGCGTCCGCGGATCAGCCGCAACCGCCACCTCAACGACCGGTGCGGCTGGGTGCGCGGTGCGGCGTACCTCGTGGTGCACGACCTCATCTTCAGCAACGCGGGCTCGGGCTTCACGGTGGAGTGTTCGCGCGAGGGCGACGGCCACATCCTCATCGAGCGCTGCCTCGCGCACCACATCGAGGGCCAGTACCGTTTCAATTCGCACGGCATCCCCGAGTGGTGGGACGAGCCGGGGCCGAAGGGCGGCAGCCGCTCGACGGGCATGGCGGTGTCGGGCAACCGCGCGCGGCACATCGTGATGCGCGACTGCGAGTCGTACCAGTGCTCGAGCGGTTTCAAGGTGAGCGGAGTGGACACGTTCGTGAACCGCATGTTCTGCCATGACAACTACGCGCACAACACCTCGCCGCATCCCTACAACCTCGCGAGCCGGTCGTGGATGACCGACTGCGTGTTCGACGCCTCCGGTTGGCACGCGCCGGCGGGCACGATGGGCATCATGCTCGCGGGGAACGACGGCTGGATCGTGCGCGGCTGCCACTTCCTCAACCAGCCCGACTCCGGCTCGCCCGACCAGGGCGGCATCGACTTCGAGGCGAGCGGCGAGAACTGCCTCGTGGACCGCTGCACGTTCCGCAACAACGCGGGCGCGGCGATCGAGGTGCTGGGCCTGCGGAGCCCGCAGACGCGCAACGTGCAGATCCGCGGCTGCAAGTTCGACCGCAACAACTGGTCGTACAAGAACGGCCCGGCGGAGATCCAGGTGTGGGGCTCGCCGGGGACGGGCGAGGACGTGGCGTGCTCGAACGGGCGCATCGAGGGCAACGGCTACGTGCTCGTGCCCGGCGTGCCGTTCTACGTGAACCACTCGCGCACGACGAACGACTGGATCCTGGCGAACAACAAGGAGTTCGACTTCGCCGAGGAACTCGACAAGGCCTTCCCGTACGTCGATCCGCCGGAGGTGCGCGCGTGCGGCGAGATCTGGACCGACGACCCCGTCGCGGCGCTCTCCGCGCGCGTGTGCGGGAAGGGCGCGGTGAGCGTGGCGTGGGAGCAGGTCGAGGGGCCGGCGGGCGTCGCGTTCGCGAAGCCGTCCGCCGTCTGCACGAAGGCGACGTTCCCGGGCGAGGGCGACTACCGCGTGCAGCTGAAGGCCGACAACGGCACGCTCTGGCGCACGTCGCGCACCGCGGTGCACGTGCTGCCCGCCGGCGCGCGCACGTTCGGCGCGTGGGACTTCTCAAAGCCGCTCGACGCGCAGGGCTGGCGCGCGGAGAACACGGGCACGTCCTACCGGTTCCTCCCGGGCAAGGTCGCGTTCTGGAACTCCGAGTCATTCCCCGTGCGGCTCGTCTGCGGCGACTACTACGTGATCGCGATGCTGAACGCCGCCGGGGCGTGCCTCGTCACGCCCGACGACCGCGACACGGGCGTCTCCTTCACGCCGGACCGCGCGAACGCCGTGCGCGTGAAGATGATGAACCATACTGACTCGGCGAAGATGCGCCTCTGGTGGCAGACGGACGGCACGCCGGAGTGGAAGGAGGAGAACTCCGTGGCGTTCGACGTGAAGGCGCAGGACGTGGACGACGCCGTCTACACCGTGCCGATGCCGCGCATCGGCGGCATCAAGCAGTTCCGCCTCTCCTTCTCCGCCGACGGTTCGCCCGTCACCGGCACCTGCCGCATTGACTACATCTGGGCCGGCCACCTGCCGGACGTGAAGTGAAATGTCAAAGAAGTTGAAGAGATTCAAGCGCCTGCTGAGGCGTCCGTTCGAGTGGCTTGGCATCGGACTCGGCTGGCTCGTGTTCGCGCACGTCTCGCACCGCATGCTCTTCCGCATCTGCGACTTCATCGCCGCGGTCGGCTATCCCTTCGATCGCAAGGGGCGCGAGCTCTCGCGCGAGAACCTGCGTCTCGTCGTTGGCGCGGAGCACCTCACGCCGCGCCGCGAGGAGCTGATCCTCAAGCGCAGCTACCGCAACATGATGCGCACGCTCGGGCACGTGTTCTGGACGAGCCGCAACGCGCGTGCGCGCGCCGCTTCCGTGGGCGAGTTTTCGCCGAGGTGCCTGGAGTTCCTCGCGGCGAACAAGCCGGCCATCACGGTCAGCTGCCACATGGGCTGCTGGGAACTGCTCTCGCAGCTCGTCTACCTCCAGGGACGCAAGATCGTGAGCGTGGCGAAGGACATCGGAACGCCCGGCATGACCGAGATGCTGATGAAGTCGCGTCGCTCGCTCGGGCAGACCATCGTGCGCGCGGAGGGCGCGTTCCATCCGCTCTTGCAGGGGTTGCAGGAGGGGGCGGACGTGGGGCTGCTCGTGGACCAGGTGGTGAAGCCCGACCAGGGTGGCATCTGGGTCCGTTACTTCGGCCGTCCCGTGCCCGTCTCGGCTGCGCCCGCGTTCCTCCAGGCGAAGACGCACGCGCCGATTGTCATCGCGTGGTCGCGTCCGCTCCACGACGGACGCTACCGCTGCGAGTTCGTGGCCGAGTTTCCCTGGACGAAGGGCGTGGACATCTGGGGTCGCACGCAGGACTGCATCTCCGCGATCGAGCGCACGATTCGCCGCCATCCTTCCTGCTGGGTGATGAACTACCGCTACTTCCGCAAGAAGCCCAAGGAGAAAGACCTCGCCCAGCTCGCCGCCCGCGAACAGCGGCGGCGGTGAGAAAATGTTGCCAATATTGTCAGTGTTGCCAATTGCCAATGTTGCCAATTGTCAATGATGCCCGTTAGATGGGCGTGCGGGCGGTGAGCACGGAGTTCGAGTGCGCGTGGGTGATGGCGAGGGCAAGGGCGTCGGCCGCGTCGTTCTGCGGCAGTTCGTCGAGCGCGAGGAGGGTCTTGACCATGCGCTGGATCTGCAGCTTTTCCGCGAGGCCGTTGCCGCACACCGCCATCTTCACGCGGCGCGGCTCGTACTCGTACACGGGCACGTTGGCTTCCGCCGCGGCCACGATCACGGCGCCGCGCGCTTCGCCCAGGACGAGCATCGTGCCGGCGTTCTTGCCGTAGATCACGCTCTCGATTGAGAGAACGTCGGGCGCGTAGGCCGCGATCAGCTCCGCAACGCGCGCATGGATCGCGCGCAGGCACGCCGAGAGCGGCAGCTTCGGGTCGTTGCGGATGCGTCCCGCCTCAAGCGCGCGCATCCGCGAGCCCTCCACGGAGAGCACGCCGTAGCCGCTGGAGCGGAGCGAGGTGTCGATGCCGAGGATGATCATGGCGTGAACTCGATGATGCGGGCGTCTTCGGAGTCGCCGAGCGTGAAGCGCACGCGGTGGGCGGCGGCGGGGATGAGGTCGCCCGCGCGGTCGGGCCATTCCACGAACAGCACCGCGCCGCGCGAGAGGTAATCCTCCCAGCCGATCGTCAGCACGTCGTCCGCATCGTGGAGGCGGTAGAGGTCCATGTGGACGAGCAGGAGGCGTTCGGTGGGATGCTCCACCACGAGGCAGAAGGTGGGGCTCGTGACGGGACGCTTCGCGCCGAGCGCGGCCGCCACGCCTTGCGTGAAGGTGGTCTTTCCCGCGCCGAGGTCGCCCTCGAGGCACACGACGTCGCCGGGTTTCAGTTCGGCGGCGAACGCCTTCGCGACCTCCCATGTCTGCCCCACGCCGTTCACGTCGTAGCGGGCGTTCATTTGAGCCATCCTCCGTCGGCGAGTTCCTGGAAGAAGAAGGGAAGGTACTCGGGCGCGAACGCGGCCATGTGCGGCAGGCGAACGAGTCCGGGCAGGTCCGCCGCGAGCGGGGAGTCCGCCGTGAGCGGTTCCTTCTTGAAGACGTCGAGGTACGCGCCCGCGATACGGCGGCGGCGGAGCGCGTCCGCGAGCGCCGTCTCGTCCACCGCGTTGCCGCGTCCCACGTTCACGAGCACCGCGCGGCGCGGGAGCGCGGCGAGCACGCGGCGGTTCACGATGTTGTCCGTGCCGGTATCGGCGGGCAGCACCACGACGAGCCAGTCGGCCGTCTTGAGGGAGGGCAGGAGGTCTTTGACGTTGCGGCGGCGGAAGCCCGTTACGGACACGCCGAGCGCCTCGAGGCGCGCGCCGACGGCGTGGCCGATCTTTCCGTAGCCGAGGATCACCGCGTGCGTGCCCGCCACGCGCGAGCATAACGGCGACATCTCCGCGCGCGGCCAGAGCGTGCCCGCGCGCTGGAAGTCGTAGGCACGGTAGAGGCCGCGCGCGTGGGCGAAGATGCACGCGAGCACGGTCTCGCACATGATTGCGCCGTGGAACGCGCCGTTCACGCGCGTGACTCCGGGCGGGAGCTCTGCGTCGGCGGGGAGGAGCTCGCGTCCCGCGGAGGGCGTGGCGAGCACGCGCAGCTTCGGCGCGCGGGCGAACCAGACCTTGTCGAAGTTCCAGCAGATCGCGTGCGTCGCCTCCGGGAGCGCGCGCAGGAACGCGCGTTCGCTGCGCACGACGACGAGTCGCGCGCCGGCGGGCAGCAGGTGTTGGAGCACGGCCAGGCTCCGCGCGTTCAGGCGGAACGCGCCGACCGGCCAGTTGAGCCACACGAGGTAGGTGTTTTGTTTGCGCATGTCGCGAGGATGATAGCACTATCCCGCGCCCTCTGTCAAGAGGGCGCGGAAATGTTGCCAATTACCAATGTTGCCAATTGAGGCAATCCGCGGAATATGGTAGAATGTAGCCGTCAAAAGAAGGAGAAACTATCATGCAGAACAGAAGAGATTTCCTCAAGGGCATCGCGCTCGCGGGCGCGGCTTCGGCCGCCGGCGGCGCAGCGGGCGGCTGGTGGCCGTTTGGCGGGACGGTCGGCTCGCCGATGCACGGATATGCCGCGCCGGCGATTCCCCACATCCGGCTGGGCATCGTGGGCATGGGCTCGCGCGGCTGCGGGATCGTCAACCGCGCGAGCAAGCTGCCGGGCATCACGATCACGGCCATCTGCGACAACGTGGAGGAGAAGGTCGAGAAGGCGCAGAAGATGCTGGCCGACAAGAAGAAGCCCGCCGCGAAGGAGTACCTGGGCGACACGGCCTGGCAGAGGCTCTGCGACGACCCGAACGTGGACGTCGTCTACAACACCACGCCGTGGGCGCTGCACGTGCCCGTGGCGCTGGGCGCGATGCGCGGCGGCAAGCACGTGTTCACGGAGGTGCCGTCCGCCTTCACGGTGGACCAGTGCTGGGAGCTCGTCGAGACGAGCGAGAAGACGAAGCGCCACTGCATGCAGCTCGAGAACTGCTGCTACGGCGAGATCGAGATGCTGACCTTCAACCTCGCGAAGCTCGGCATGCTCGGCGAGCTCGTCCACGGCGAGGGCGCCTACATCCACGACCTGCGGTGGATGTGCGCGCGCGAGCATCCCGGCGTCGAGTGCTGGCGCTTCGACGAGAACCGCGTCCACGGCGGCAACCGCTATCCCACGCACGGCCTCGTGCCGCTCTGCCTGACGTTCGACGTCAACCGCGGCGACAAGCTCGAATACCTCGTGTCGCTCGAGTCCAACCAGGCGAACTTCAAGGCGTTCATGGAGGCGAACCTCGCCGCCGACAACAAGCGCCGCCTCTCGAAGGTGCGGATGGCGGACATGAACACGACGCTCATCAAGACGGCGAAGGGGAAGTCGATCCTCATCCAGCACGACGTCTCCACGCCGCGTCCATATTCGCGCATCCAGCTCGTCACGGGCACGAAGGGGTCGATCTGCGACTATCCGTACCGCGTCGTGTTCGAGGAGAAGTCCGGCGCGGGCGCGCACAAGTGGTACGACGAGAAGCAGGCGGAGGAGATCCGCATGAAGTACCGCCATCCGCTGTGGAAGACGGTCGGCGAGCTGGCCAAGCGCGTGGGCGGGCACGGCGGCATGGACTTCATCATGGACGCGCGCTGGGCCTACTGTCTCCAGCAGGGCCTGCCGCTCGACATGGACGTCTACGACCTCGCGGCGACGAGCTGCCTCTGCGAGCTGACCGAGAAGTCCGTGGACAACCGGTCGCGCGCGTACGACATCCCCGACTTCACCCGCGGCGCGTGGCGCACGAATGCGCCGATGGAGATCGTCGACATCGACCTTTCAAAGATGGGTTTCGAGACCGCCGCGAAGAAAGGCTGAGCGCGATGAAGAAACTCTTGGTTGCCTTGTTTGCCGCGAGCTTCTGCCTGTGGGCGGGGGCGGCCCCGCTCGTGGTTGGCCTCGCCGACATGTGTTCGGAGACGAACGCGGTCTCCGTGCAGACGACCTATGCCGCCGCCGTCGCGGCGGCGGGGAACACGCCGCTCGTGCTGCCTGCGGAGACCGACCGGGCGGTCGTCGCCCGCATGCTCGCGTCCGTCGACGCGCTGGTGCTCTGCGGCGGCGAGGACGTCGAGCCGCGCCGTTACGGGGCGGAGCCGTCGCCGCGCCTGGAGAAGGTCAATCTGCGGCGCGACGCCTGGGAGTACGTGCTGCTCGACGAGGCGGTGAAGCGGCGTCTGCCGGTCATCGGCATCTGCCGGGGCTGCCAGCTGATCAACGTCTACTTCGGCGGCACGCTCTGGCAGGACCTTCCCACCGAGCGTCCGGGTCCGGTCGTGCACCGCGGCAAGGGTCCCCATGCCATCCAGATCGTTCCGGGATCGCGTCTGGCGGGTTGCTTGGGATCGACGAACTTGATGGTCAACACGATCCACCATCAGGCGGTGAAGGACCTCGCGCCGGGGTTCCGCGCGACCGCCCAGGCCGCTGATGGCGTGGTGGAGGCGATCGAAAGCGACGCCCTGCCGGTCGTGGGCGTGCAGTTCCATCCCGAGAAGCTGTTCGTCAAGAAAGGGCGGAAGGAGTTCCGCGAACTCTTCGCGAACCCGCTCAAGTGGACGGGACGCGGGAAGGGGGTGGATGCGGCTACGCTGACGACACCGTGCGCCTACACGAACGCGGCGGGGGAGGTGCTGCTGTACCGGTGCGCCGCGCCACAACGGGCGCGGGCGCCGCTCGTGCTTTTTCTGCACGGCGCGGGCGAGCGGGGGAATGACAATACCAAGCAGTTGGTACATGCGGTCGGGCCGATTCTTGATTTCTTCGCACGGAAGGGCGAGTCGGTCTGTCTGCTGGCGCCGCAGTGTCCCGAAGGGCGCAAGTGGGTGGAGGTCGACTGGTCGGCACCCTCGCACGTGATGCCGGCGCAGCCGTCCGACCCGCTGCGGCTCGCGCTCGAGCTCGTGGACAAGACGATCCGCGAGCAGGACATCGATCCGGCGCGCGTCTACGTGACGGGTCTCTCCATGGGCGGGTTCGGCACGTGGGACGCGCTCTGCCGCCGTCCCGAGCTCTTCGCCGCCGGGATGCCCGTGTGCGGCGGCGGCGATCCGCAGCAGGTGGCGCGTTTCCGCACGGTGCCCGTGTACGTGGTGCACGGCGGCGCGGACAAGGTCGTGCCGACCGCGCGGTCGCGCGCGATGGTGTCCGCGCTGTGGGGCGTGGACGGACATGTCCTCTACACGGAGTATCCGGGCTGCGGCCACAACAGCTGGGGCCCGGCCTTCTCGGACGACGCGCTCCTCACGCGCTTCTTCTCGCAAAAACGGTAGGGCGGTCGCCCCGCGACCGAAAGACAACTTGTCAACTGGGCAACTTGTAAACTGTTTAACTTGCTAACTGTGCAAGGTTCAACCTTCCCTCGCAGTTTTCAAGTTTGCAAGTTAGCAAGTTGGCAAGTTGACAAGTTTGCAAGTGTGCCCACTCATTGACCGAATGCATACCGCACGGACCGAAATTATGGTAAAATATACACCATGCAAATCACAGAAATACTCACCCGCAACGCCAAGGAGTGGCCGAATGACGTTGCGCTCGTCGAAATCAACCCGCAGGAGCTGGAGAAGCGCAACACCACCTGGCGCGAATACTCCCTGATCGAATCCTCGCCCGTGGAGGCGTTCAGGAGCGAAATCACGTGGGCGCAGTTCGACGAAAAGGCGAACCGCTTCGCGAACTTCCTCCTTTCGCGCGGCCTCAAGAAGGGCGACAAGGTGGCCATCCTCCTGATGAACTGCCTGGAGTGGCTGCCCATCTACTTCGGCGTGCTGCGCACCGGCTGCCTCGCCGTGCCGCTCAACTTCCGCTACACGGCGGACGAGATCAAGTACTGCCTGGACCTCGCGGACGCCGACGTGCTCGTGTTCGGCCCCGAGTTCATCGGCCGCGTCGAACAGATAGCAGACCGCGTGCCGCGCGTGAAGCTGCGCCTCTACGTGGGCGACGACTGCCCCACCTTCGCGGAGAGCTACCGCAACCTCGTGGGCTACTGCTCGTCGCGCCTGCCCGCCGTCGCGCTCACGGACGACGACGAGGCGGCGATCTACTTCAGTTCCGGCACGACGGGCTTCCCGAAGGCGATCGTGCTCCAGCACCACTGCCTCATGCACTCCTGCAGGGTGGAGCAGAACCACCACGGACAGACGAAGGAGGACACTTTCCTCTGCATCCCGCCGCTCTACCACACGGGCGCGAAGATGCACTGGTTCGGCAGCTTCCTCGTGGGCGGCAAGGCCGTGCTCCTCAAGGGCGTGAAGCCCGAGTGGATCCTCCGCGCGGTGAGCGAGGAACACTGCACGATCGTGTGGCTGCTCGTGCCGTGGGCGCAGGACATCCTCGACGCGATCGAGCGCGGCGACGTGAAGCTCGCCGACTACAAGCTCGACCAGTGGCGGCTCATGCACATCGGCGCGCAGCCCGTGCCGCCCGCGCTCGTCAAGCGCTGGAAGACCGTGTTCCCGCACCACGACTACGACACCAACTACGGCCTTTCCGAATCGACCGGCCCCGGCGCGGTGCACCTCGGCATCGAGAACGTCGACCACGTGGGCGCGATCGGCGTGCCCGGCTACGGGTGGCAGGCGAAGATCATCCGCCCCGACGGCAGCGAGGTGAATCCCGGCGAAGTCGGCGAGCTGGCCGTGAAGGGCCCGGGCGTCCTCAAGTGCTACTACAAGAACCCCGAGGCGACGAAGGAGATCCTCTCCGACGACGGCTGGCTCCGCACGGGCGACATGGCCGAGCTGCGCGACGGGTTCATCTACCTTGTCGACCGCGCGAAGGACGTGATCATCACCGGCGGCGAGAACCTCTACCCCGTGCAGATCGAGGACTTCCTCCGCGCGCACCCCGCCATCAAGGACGTGGCCGTGATCGGCCTCGCTGACTCCCGCCTCGGCGAGATCGCCGCCGCGATCATCGAGGTGAAGGAGGGACAGTCCCTCACCGAGGAGGAGGTCAACAACTTCTGCCTCGACCTGCCGCGCTACAAGCGTCCGCGCAAGATCATCTTCGCGCCCGTGCCGCGCAATCCCACGGGCAAGATCGAGAAGCCGAAGCTCCGCAAGATGTACGGCGCCGACACCCTCATCGCCCAGCAAAACGGCCTGTAAACCCGGTCAGAAAGGATGTGCCCATGAACACAAGGCGTTTCCTCGTTACTCTCGCTTGCGTGCTTGCTGTAGGGTTGGCGGGATTCGGCTACATGCCGTCGCCACATCAGAAACTGCCGTCGCCCGGGGACCTGAAGCCCCGGAAGGGCGCGTTGCGGATTCGTCCGGCAGAGGCCACGCACGTCAAGTTCGTGAAGTACCATGACCCGAGCGGATACTTCTCGATGAACGTTCCGCTTGGCTGGAAGGTAAAGACGGGAATCAAGCCGACGGGCAAGGTCGACCTCATCAGCTACGCCATCACGGTGTTCGATCCGAAGCGTCCCGAACGCGAGCTCTACTTCTGCCTCAACAACGCCGTCGGCCTCAAGTCGGTGGAGGCGCGCAACTGGTACATCCGGTCGTATGGCGCGAAGAGCTACTTCGCGCAGATGCCCGTTTTGCCGAAACTGTCAACGGCCGGGTTCTTTGCCGCCATGGGACCGTCGTTCGGCTACGGGCATTTTACGGTGCTTGAAAGTCTCGGGAAGAGCGCGCTGGGCGGGGATGTGGTGGTGGCTGAATGCACGACCGCTTCGGGGCGTCGGGTGCAGGGCCTCTATCACGCGGTCGTCTCGGGGATGATGAAGCAGCCCGTGCAGGTGAACCCGTTTAACCCGCGGGCCGGCATGGTTGACGTAGGACCGGTGATGGAATTTTCCATTCTCTCTGAAACCGCGCCGAAGGAAGAGTTCGTCGACTGGCAGCCCGTCCTCGACCGGTGCTTCGCCTCCATCGCCTTCACGCCGGCGTTCCACCAGCAGCGGCGGGACGCCTGGGCGCGCGTGATGGGCACGTCCAAGTACATCATGCAGACGGCGGATTCGATCCGCGGCATGATCATGGATTCCTACCGCCGCCGCAACGCGACCTACGACGTGCTCTCGCAGAAGCGCAGCGACGCCACGCTTGGCTACGAGCGCGTGCAGGACACCGAGACCGGCGAGTACTATCGCGCCGAGAACGGCTTCATGGACTGGTATGACGGCACGCGCTACCGTCCCGCCACCGACAACGCGGCCTATCTGACGCCCGTCAGCGGGTACATCAACTGGAAGTAGAACAGGAGTGTCACGATGAAGAAAGTGTCGTATGCGTGGATCGCGCGCGGATGTGCGCTGGCCTGCCTTGCGCTCGCGCAGGGCGCGGTTGCGGGGCTTGAGCCGGAGAACGTGCCGGACCTGATGACGACGTTCAAGGGCGAGAAGGTCACCACTGTCGAGCAGTGGGAGAAGATCCGCGCGCCCGAACTGCGTGCGGAGTTCATGCGCGAGGAGTACGGGCGGCGTCCCGTGGAACGTCCGAAGGATCTGTCGTTCGCGCTTGCCGAGCCGGACGCGGAGATGATGGACGGCAAGGCCATCCGCAAGCGCGTGCGCGTGTCGTACGCGGGCAAGTACGGCAAGGGCGAGTTCACGTTCACGGCGTTCATCCCGAAGCAGCAGAAGCCGGCCCCCGCATTCGTGCTCATCTGCAACCGTCCGCCGGACGTGAACATCGACCCGACCCGCGAGAAGAAGAGCGAGTTCTGGCCGGCCGAGGAGATCGTCGCACGCGGCTACGCGGCGATCGCGTTCTGGAACGGCGACATCGCGCCCGACCGCAGCAGCGGCAACCGCGACGGCGTGTTCGCCTGCTTCGAGGCACCCGACAAGGGGCGCGCGCCAGACGCCTGGGGCACGCTCTCCGCCTGGGCCTGGGGCGCGAGCCGCGTACTGGACTGGATCGAGACGGAGCCCCTCCTCGACGCGAAGCACGTGGCCGTGGTGGGCCACTCGCGCGGCGGCAAGACCGCGCTCGTGGCGGGCGTCTGCGACAAGCGCTTCGCGATGGCCTGCTCGAACGATTCGGGCTGCTCGGGCGCGAAGCTGAACCACATCGACCTGCCGAAGTCGGAGCACCTGCACCAGATCGTCCG
>JAFRSR010000282.1 GCA_017427485.1 Kiritimatiellia bacterium | reverse complement strand
GGTTCTTCTCCGACGCGAGCTCCGGCGCGGACACGCCCCTGTCCGCCGGCTTCGCGGCCAGCAGAGAACGGTCTGCGGACTCCCCATCGGCAATCTTCTCCATTTGAGGATGGCATATTTGTGGAGACGTATGGATCGTTCCATCCCTGCCCTGCGGATTGACTCTCCAGATCGTCCAAAGCACAATCACCGCAACGACCATCAAGCACATGATGACGAAGCGCAGCACTCGCCTTTTTGCGCACCATGTATCGCTCGTAGGCATCACGCGACAATTACTATGATGTACCTTAGCCAAAGTTATCGCCTCCCGTCACCACATGAAATCCGCCATTTCATCGAACTTACAAAAGCGCTTTTACTGCAAAATGTTCACAGGGCAATGATTACGGAAGGATTAGCAACCTGTCCACTCAATTTCCCATATTTTCCGAAAATGTTTTCTCCGCTACGGCCGACAACTTGCGCGTAGGCCAGAAGCACCACGCTTCACCATCACAAATGCCTAGGATCAGATAGAGTGCAGAATCAAGCAACTCAAAAAGTCGATCGTTGCTGACATCCTTGTACAAATCTGACGTTCTCAGACTAACCTCGCTTATTGCCGCTCCGACAGCCACGGTTGATGTTTCCGCATCGATAAAGGACTGCAGAATCTGCGCCTCCGAAAAGCCATTGAGCGCCACATGCACTACCTTATCCGCATTGAGAATTCTGTCATGATAATAAAACACATTCACGTATTGAGAAATGCAAGGGTCTTGCTTTTCAGCGCATGTATTGAAGAACAGCACACAAGAATCGCCGTTCGTTGCGAGGAAATGCCCTATCCAGTCGACCAAAACATCTGTTCGCCGCAGAAACATCTTGCCGAAATGAAAATCCAGATTTTTACTTTTTTCCGATTCCGGAATCGTTGATAGAACAGATGCGACCGAAACATCCAGATTGCTCAAGATCCTTTCCGAAAACTCATCGCCGGTTAACATCTCCGAGAGATAGCCGTGATGCGATTCTTCGACTTGGATAAAGCCCATGTTTTTAGGAACACTCACAAAAAACTCCTTTATTTTCCTTTCTTTCGTTATTTTGTGGCGGAACATGTGCGTACAGGCCGATGTGCTGGACGGCGAAGTCCCGCGTCAGGACGTCCTGTTCCTTGTCGCGGAACAGCACCACCATCTGCTCCCCGTAGTCGGCCTTATCGTGTACTGCGGAATTTACACCCCACAGACAATTGTATAACTTGTAACCCACCACAGAAATCATTATGACATACGCAAAAATTATAACGCAGATACCGATCACCTTTAATCTAATCCTCTTTCTTGCCCTTTCTTCATTAGCGGCTATATTTCTAGCCATGCTCCCACCAAGATTCTTATCGATACCATTAACGGAAATCATAGTAAAATTTGATGGCATAAAAATGCGATACTTGATATCGTACCGAATCGCATAGGATGTGAGAAAAATGGAAAACATGAGATGAAGCACCATCCCGCATGAAATCAAACACTCGTCCCATCCGAAGTCAGTAAAAAAAGAACCAAGTATGATGTAAGTTACTATTGCATGTAAACTCGTGTAACCAATATCAAAAACAAGTAAGAACACTGTCTTTACATAAGAAACGCAATCTTTTGAGGAACAATAAAAAGTAGTTTTCGCTGGCACGAGACAGATTGCAACCATATACTTTAAACAAAAAAAAGGCGTTGCAATAACCATGCACAGAAAAACGTTATGTATTTCCAACCGCGCATACCACAAGACTCCTAAGACGACAGCACAATGCAACAATAAGGCTATCTTATAAGGCAACTGTAGTCTGTTTATCATTTATTCGCCACCCCAATCGAGCTATAAAGCGATGCGTCAAATGTAATTAGACTTTCTGACCCTAAATTAACCGGTGCCGTAAGAGCCTTACCGCCTACTCCCACTAGTCCCCCTCCAAGCGCACCGCCAACAGCTCCCCCAAAAGCAGAAGAACCAACATTACCCCAGTCAAAACACTCGTCAGAAGGTTTTAATAGTTCTTCCGTTATCCCAGTTGCTGCTCCACCCAGTGCACCTGTTCCTGCTCCCCAAGCAGCACCTGTGCCAAGTCCCGATATTAGCCCAGCGGCCGATGCCATTCCAAAAGTTGCCCCCGTGACAACTCCGCCTATTGCACCTGCAATTGCGCCACTCCAAAATCCCTTCCCGTTAAAGGCACTAGTTATACCTCCTACAAGTCCTCCTATCAATCCCCCAATTCCAGCTCCAATTAGCCATGGTATGTTGCCAATCAAATCAACCCTGTTGACCGCGTCATTTCGGCAGAATGTATACAAATTCAATCCACCACCCAGCCCAATCGGATCCTTGGAGAGCCACCTGCCCGTCACTGGATCGTACCACCTCATGCGGAAGTTGGTTAGCCCCGTTACCGCCGACCATTCGCGACCCTGGAAGCGGTAGCGGAGAGTGGCGAGGGCAGGTGTCGTAACATTCTCCGAAAGGACGTTACCCCAGGCGTCGTACGTCCAGCGGGCGACGATGTTGTTCTGCGAATCGACGTAGCCCCACACCGTACCCTGGATGTCGGTCAAGGCCGTGTATGTCTCGTTCCCGACCTTCACTGCGAGAAGCTTGTCGATCCCCTCGCCCCAGACATACGAGCAGAGGACATTGCCGTTCCCATCGACGTCCGCGATGCACTGCCAGCCGTCGTCGTAGACATGGCGGACGGTGCCCTCAAGGGTTGTAGTTGAAACGCGCCGCCCCAAGGCGTCGTAGGCGTATCCTTCCGCAAACGCCCCGTTGGTCGAGACGGACACGAGCTGGTATTGGCTATCCCAGGTCAGGTCGAGCGTCGGCCGACCGTCGCGCTCAATCCGCGTCACGCACCCCGCCGCATCGTGAACGTACAATCCGCCAGTCCACGAGGCGAGCCGATCGCCCGCGCCATACGCATAGGATACAATCCCAGTGGAGTTTGACATGGAAAGCCGGTTGCCCGCCGCGTCGTAGGCGTACGCCATGTCGCCGTCCGAGGCGAGACGGTCCATGCAGTCGTAGGAATAGGCGCGGTCGAACGCGTTCGTGCCGAGCGCGTACCTCCGCGAGACAATTCGCCCCAGCGTGTCGTACACGTACGAGAACCCGCCGAGCGCGACACCGTTCGCGGCCCATGCGATGTTCGTCACGCGGTCAAGCACGTCGTAGGCGTACGTCGTCACTAGGCCGCTTGCATTCGTGACGGACGCAATCCGCCCGTTCCACGCGTTGTAACCGAACCGAAACGTTCCCGCCGGAGATACGATCTGCGCCCGGCGGTTCGCCGCGTCGAGCACGTACTCCGTCGTGCCCGCCACGGACGAGACCGACGCCACCTCTCCGCCGGGATGGTAGGCGAAAGACACTTCCGTGCCGTCCGCGCCGCGCATCGAGGCGAGCCAGCCTGTGGCCTCGCCGTAAGCGTTGCTGACCACACCGACAGAGTTGGAGGCCGAAACGAGCAATCCGTCGCCGTCGTAATCATACGCCAGAACTGCATCGGGATACTCGACGCGCTCCAGGTTAGATGCGCCGTCATAGGAGTAGGCGACGGCAGTACCGTCAAAACGGAGCTCGGACGCGACGAGGTTCCCCAATAGATATGTCCGGGACATGGCCTGCCCCTCCAGGTTCGTGGCCGCCACGACCCTTTCATTCTCGTCGAGGACATAAGTCTCGGCCTGGCGTCCCAGCGGGTCGGAGATCGCGACGACGTTCAGCTGCCGGTCGTAGGCGACAGACCAGAGTCGGTTCGTGACGCCATCGACCACGCGCCCCGCGTGGAGCGGATGGCCAAACACCCATTCGTATACGTCCCTGCGCCCTGCGCGGTCGACATGCTCCGTCACCCGCGTGCCGTTTCCGTTCCAGGCGAAAGTCTCATCGGCTCCGTCGGGATGGACTATCCGAATGGGATTGCCGCGCCGGTTGCGTTCGTACGACGTGACACGTTCGCCGTCCGGCCCGGGCAATGAGACGGAGGCGACGTTGCCTAGCGCATCGCGCGTAAAACCGACGGATGGCAATCCATCCGAAGCGATGAGGGAGACATAGCCAAACGTATCATAGGAAAACGACGCCCGCGAACCGTTCGCGTCCGTCGCCGTCAACGGACGCCATCCGTCCGAGCAAACGAACCTGACGGATCCTGACGGACAGGAAACGCCGGCTGGGAAAAACGCGATCTCGTGCCCGTCCAATGTCAATTCGCGCACACGCCCTTCGGGCGAGACGCGCCGACGCGGAATGAGCAAACCTTCGTGCCAGTCAGTCGTCCAGCGTCCCGCCGAACGTCCGTCAAGGAACGACACCGTGCCGGTCGCGTTGTGGAATCCGCCGTATGCGGTCTCGACAGAGGACCACGCCGCCGTCGCCACGTTCGTGTGGACGCTCCCAACCTCGTCGCCCGCCTCGTCGTAGACGAATATGCGCGCCTCGTCCGCCGTCTCGCGCCGCGTCTCGCGGAGCCGGTCGTCGTACGACAGGCGCAACGTGGCCGTGCCAAAAGCCGTAGGCTTCTTCTCGACAGTGAGGCCAGGCTTGTAGAAAAGCTGCGTCTCCAGATAGCCGTTGTCCGTAAACAATGCCCCGCACCTGGTCGCGAAACCGTCCGTCTCGCGCATGTAGTCGTACCAGTAGCGAAAACCGTTGCTGTCTGTCTTCTCAGTCAAGACATAGTGCGTGGCGACGAGGACGGGAGGCGGGCATGCACAAAGGAGCTCGCCGCCAGGCCCCGTCGTTTGCGGCACATATCCCTGCGGCATAATGCAGTACGTCTTGCCCGGCGACGGGTCGGGCGAATAGGCGTAGGCAAACGAGTTCGTCTGCCCGTGGAATATCGAATCGACACGTTCCAGAAGCCAGAACGCCCGTCTGCAGACGTTTGTCTCCATGTGGTAGGAAAAGCGCACGGCGTAGTCGGGATCCGGCGTGCCGACTGAGGACAGGAGGTACGGAGCATCGGACCTCGGCCGCACGTAGCCGAACGAAAGCGCCTTGCCGCAAGAATGCTCCACCCGCGTCAGAATACCGTTCTCGCGCACGAGCGTCACGGTCGCGCCAGAGGCGTGCGCGATCGACGTAAGGTTGCTGTCCGCCGAGAAACAATACGTCAGCAGGTCCGGAGTCTGAAACGCCCAGCGACCGTCCTCCTGACGACGAAGCCGGAACACTCCCGATTCCGCAAGCGACGTACCGCCCGGCGGAGGCTCGGGGAACGTCACGGACGAGACCCATCCCGCGCCTGACATGTCTGCCGAGCGGCAGACGCGCACGCGGTTCGACTCGGCAGGTTCGAGCCAGAGGTCGTACGAGTGCGTCCAGCCGAGGCCGAGCGCTCCGATGCGTCCATCCGTCGACACGTAGGCGCGCTTGAACACAAGATCCAAGTCCGGACAGCGCACGCGAACGTCGGTCGCCGTGTCCATCACGGAGCCGTCGACATAGCAGATGGGATCCCCGGCCCCGGACAGACCACTCCGCTTTCCCCCACCACCTCCAGAGCCACCACCTCCACCGCCGGGACCGGGAGGCGGGTGCGGGCCGACAGGCGGCGGAACAACTGGCGCGTTCGACTTAGAAGTCGCGGCGAACACCGGCTGCATACAACCCCAGCCAAGCAAGACCGCCGAGAGAATATATATTAGTTTTTTCATTGTGCGATTCCTTTCCCGTTCCAGATCGCCTGCAGGAACTGGCACGGATTTGTCACTTCAGGCGGCACGAAGAAATTATAGTAGCAGTCCCCCATTGCGTCAAAGTCTGCGGCAGAAAGGAAAAGCAGGCCTGTCCCGTCGTCAAAGCAGACTCCAGACTGCGTCTTCATCCTCAACATGATGTCAACCGGAATGTCAAAGCCAGATATTCTGTTCTGCACTACCAATGTGCCGTCGGCTTCGCGCCTATAGGCGTAAAACACGCCGTCAAGGGTATAATAGGCCGTGAACCCTGTGATCGGGCTGCTGCAGAGCACCGATGCGTCGGGGTTGTCAACAAGGACTGCAACGGCCCGCGCGCGGGTGCCACGATAGACAGGACAATCAAGCGTAATCCGCACGCCTTCCTCCCCGGCGTCGGCAGCGTCGATCCCGATTTCCCTGTCTGCACGAAAAGCGACGTCACCCCATTGAACGCCAGGCAAGACGAGAGAATTGACCTTCCCCTTCCAAGCGGGCAGATGGGACGGCAACATGCCCGCAACGACTGTCACGGCAAGCGGTGCGGCCCGCAACGCCGCGCCTCCGGCATCTTGCGGCATGAGGTGATACGTCCCCGCGCGGGAAAACGAGAACGGCAGTCTCCCGCCGATTGCAACAAGCGCGTTCGTCGTCCCCGTGACATGGACATACGCGGATCCGGAAAGCAACAGCGAGTCGCCGACACGAAGCGTGGCATCCGATGCAACCGTCAAGTCCGTATCCGCCCATTCGACGACGACTTCCTCGGTTCGCCCGCCGTGCTCAAACGATAGCGGAACTGTCACGGCTGTTTCGGCCGATAGCGCGATATTCGTCCACCAACCGCGATCTGGAAGCCGCTGGACGCTACCGCCGGCAACGCGGGCAAGTTCGGGAAAGATTGCTCGGCCAGTCATGCAGAACGGCGAAACCTTCGAGGAAACCAGGCCACGACGGTCAGGCCGGGACCACGACATGCGCGCGTCGACCCAATCCGGCACTCCATCGTCGTTGCCATCCGGCCCTGAGGGTAGATTCACGCCAACGCCAAATACGCGGAAGGAAAAACCATTGTCCACGTTGCGGAAATCGAGCGAAACAGAATGCCGCCCCGTGGCCAGCCATGGCGTATAGAAGCAGGCGGATGATGTCGTTGCCGAAAAGTCGGCCAGCTCGGCCGTCCCGACTTCCACGCCGTCAACAAGACAGCGAACGGCAGCGTCTTCCGACTTCTCGCCCATGCCCTCCATCCGAAGCTGAAACACGCCGCTCTGCGCAATCGTAAATCCGTTTGTGAAGTCAATCCGCCCCGAACGTCCGACAAGATGAAGTTCCGTTTCACGCCGCATCCAATTACCGATGCCTCCTGTCGCATCCGCAGGCGTCAGACGACCGAAAGAAACAACGCTACCGTCAAAGTCTACAACAAGCGGATCGCTGAATCGATCGTTGATTTCCTCTCCGTCCGTCACCCCGTCGCCATCCGTGTCCGCCACATGAATATCAGTTCCTGCTTCGTACTCTTGCCGGTTTGTCGCACCGTCGCTGTCGGGATCGTAATCGCCGTCAGCCTTAAAGAGCGGGTTCAAGCCGTTAACGATCTCCCATGCGTCTGGAACACCGTCGCCGTCTGTGTCTGGCATTCTCGGATGCGTGCCATTCGTGAATTCCTCAAGGTTCGTAAGGCCGTCGCCGTCCAAGTCCAGGCCGGCATCCGAAGAATCTGCCGGATCCAAGCCGAAATTGCATTCCCACCAGTCGGTCATGCCGTCACCGTCCGTGTCGGCTGTCGCGGAAACGCCAAGTGCGCGGAAGAATACCGTCGGCGGTACAAGAGAGAAGTCCTTTTCTCCTGGTGTCCTCCACTTCAGCCAAAGCTCTGCGCCACCGCGCCGCTGAAAATACTCCACGCGGATGCGATGGAAGCCCGCGCCTAGCGAACAGACGGCGTTTCGTGCCGTGAATGTCTGTGGCTTTGGCGCATTGACAACCGTCTCTCCGTCAAGGATCAGGCGCGAGCCATCATCAGAACCAAGCGAGAATTCGTACTCCCCTGGCATTCTGACGACCAGCCACCCTTCATACGCCGAAGAGTAGTTGTTCGTGACATTCGGCGGCCATAACGTCTGCCCAAGAATTCCGATAGGAAGCGACACGTCGTTCTCCACGCAGACAATTGTTGCCGATGCCGCAGGCATTTCTGGCATCTGCGAGATTGTCCCTGACGAACGATAGTAAAAAGCGTCGAGTCCATAGGCATATCCTGTCTCTGGGACGGACACGACTGATACGCGACCTGTAGCGGCAGCCGTCAACCCTGAGAAATTACGTGCGATGGCTACTACAACGGGAGAATCGGCGGAAATCGGATGCCATAGAGCTCCAAAAGGTTCATTCGTGCTGCAAGCGATGAAGTTCGTCCCGCCCTCGTAAAAATCGACGCGCTCAATCCCCTCGCCAAAATCCCAAGCCTCCACTTCAAGCGGAACTGCGTTCCCCGGAGCATAAGTCGCGGTCGGCCCGGCCCAGACCACGTTCGGCGGCAGTATTTCCTCTTCGGCAAGGTGAGCGAAAAGTGCGTGAGGGACTACCGTGCGTACCCCATCGGGCGGAGTCCATTCCAGGACCCATGCCGCATCGTACTTGTTCTCAAAATACTCAAGTACTATCCGATGCCATCCGGCTGTCAGGGCAACGGTTGCGGATCGCCAATGAAAGGCATGCTTTTTTCCGTCGTTCACCAGTCGTTGCCCGTCGATGAACAGAGCCGCACCATCATCCGAAGCCATATAAAAGGTATGAACTCCTGAAACGTCGATACGAATCCAGCCGGCAAGCGACAGCGCAAATTGATCCGCATAGCGGGAATCGAATCCGTTCCATGGTTCGCTGGTCCCCGGAAAATTGACATCCGCGTCGAAGATAAAGCTATCACGCGGCGGAGCGGACGCCATACATGTAATTGACGTGACGATGGAGTCGAAGAACCAGCCGCGCGCCACAAGACCCGACCGGACGTTGCGCGGGTCGAGGTCAAAAAAGTGCGGATCAAGGTTGTTCGTGTATTCAAAGAGATTGTCCAATCCGTCACCGTCCGGGTCGGCTGTGGCATCCTGCGGTGAAAACGGATCAAGTCCATTGGCCATTTCCCAGACGTCGGACATACCGTCGCCGTCAGTATCGTCCTGGGCATCTTTTGCCAAATAGAGGCGCATTCGTTCCGTAGACGGCAGTTCTTCTGTCCACGACATCCCCCCTTCCCCTGTAGGCAGAACTGTCTTCAGCGACCAGCCCGATTGCGACAGGATGCCATCGTCTTTGCTGAAAAGCGCCGCAGCGTTTGCCGTTCCATTTGAAATGACAACCGTCACCGTGCCCCCGCTGACGTCAAATGACATGTCGGCAATGCTCGGCGGCGACATTGAAGCAGAGCGAAACCACCCATTTGACGGAACTTGAGATGTCGGAATCGAACCGCCCAAAATGAAATCGCCAAATGAAGAGCCGGGTTTTCGTGTCAGCGCCAGCTCGTCCGAAGGCGCAAGCACGCCTGTTATCGATATGGCGTCATCCAAAGACTCGCCGACAACCAGCAATCCGTCCAGCTCATGCCCCGGCAGTTCAACCTTCCAGAAATCAACGGTCTCATCCCCCATGGTCCGCCATGAAAACCGATCCGAATCCCATCTGTTCGTACCACCGTCCATCTGCCCGGCGAACACAGAGGCGAAATCGGCGAGAAACGGGACAAACCTGTTCGTGACGATCATATCGTCTTGAGGCGAAACACGCTCCAGTCCAGCAAGAGGCCCAAATGAATCAAGCCCCATAGCCAGAACACTTTTCGAACTGCCTGCCAGAATCAATATGCCAACGGTAAGGCGAAATACGGAAGGTCGAGACGTAAATCTGCCGAAAGTCATACGAACCCACCTCTTTTAGCGAATGAGCAATACCGACCCGCGCGGCAGGTCGGAGCGGAGGTTGCCGCCTTCCGAAACGCCGGACGTGCGGTACCGCGAATCGAACGCGCTGACCCCGAATCCGCCCTGCGAGCGGACGCGCGAGTCGAACGCGCCGGCCAAACCGCCCGACGCCCGGCTCGCCGGGACGATCTCGCCCCGAACCGTTCTGCCGCCCATGGCTACCGCCACGAGCAAGACCATAAACCACATCTGTCTGACCATCTCATGTCCTCCTGTTTGGCCGTGTTACTTCGCGTCGAGCGCGAATACGTGCGCCTTCTCGCCGCCCCACGTCTCCGTGACGACGAGGCGCATCGCGTCCGCCTCGGCCGGCGCGAACGAGATCTTGCGGAGGCGCAGGTAGTTCGCGTCGTCCTTGAACACGGTGCGCCACGCGCCGCCGGCGCGCAGCTCCACGCGGAAGCCCTTCGCGAGCATCTTGGGCATCGCGGCGCGCTCCGTGGTGGCCTCGAGCTTGCGCATCCGCTTGCCGCGCGTGGTCATGTTGGAGTCGAACACGATGCGCGCGCCGGAGATGCGCCGGGGAACGTCCCAGGAGTAGACGATCCGCTCCTCGCCCGGCGCCACCCACACGCCGTTGTCCTTTTTGGCGTAGGAGCGGTCGATGCCGTTGCGGAGCACGGACACGCCGTCCGCGCACGTCGCCTCGGCGGTGAGCGCGGAGACCTTGCGCCAGCGGTACGGCAGCATGCAGTCGTCGTCCTCGAGCGCGTCCTGCAGCTCGGCGATCCGCTCGCGGCGCAGCTGCGCGGGGTCGATCCCGTACTTCACGAGAAGCGCGGCGGCCGTCCCCACGGCCTGTCCGAGCGTGGCGCAGGTGGCCATCACGCGCGAAGACGAGAGCGCCATGTGCGTGCAGGAGATGTCGCGACCAGCGAACATCAGGTTTGGGACGTTCACGGAGTAGAGGCAGTCGAACGGGATGCCGAACGGGGACGGGGCCGCATACTGCACGGAGACGGGGCCGTCCTTCCGGAAGACCGCGTCGGGATGGTGGTCGTCGAGCGTCCACCCGCCGTACGCGACGACGTCCTCGAAGTGCCCGCCGCTCGTCACGTCGTGCTGGTTGAGGATGTGCGGGCCGACGAAGCGCGCGGACTCGCGCTTGCCCGGGAGCGAGCCGATCCAGTCGAGCTCGTATCCCTTCGCGCGGCCGTCGGGATGGTTCTTCATGTAGGCCCACACGCCGTAGGCGACCTTCTTCAGCTCGAACTGGATCTCGTTCGCGTCGCCGACCGTGTCCAGGTTACCGCCGAACTCGATCCACCAGAAGTTGTTCTTCTTCGGATACGGGCGCGCGAAGAGCGTCTTCGCCCCGAGGGAGATGAGCTTCGCGTCGCGCACGGAGTCCGCGACGGGGAAGTCGGCGTCCGTGAACGTGTACGCCCACGGCGGCGGCAGGAACGGATGGTGCTCGTCCGTCTTGCGCAGCTGCAGCAGGATGGAGTTGCCCATCGTGCGCGAGTCGCCGCCCGCCTCCAGATACGTCTCGTCGAACTCGGACGGCAGCTCGCGCCCGTGCCGGAACTTCGCCCCGGAGAGGCGCAGGATGCCGTCGCCCGAGCAGTCCGCGAACCAGCGTCCCTTCACGGTCCAGCGCGTGTAGGCGTTCGAGTTCCACGCCTTCACGGCGGCGATGCGCCCGCCCTCCATCTCCACGCCGTCCACGGACGTGTTGAGGAGCAGCGTGATGTTCTTCTCCGCGCGGACCGTGGAGAGCATCACGTCGTCCCACAGCGTGTAGCGCATGAGCGGGTTGTAGTAGAAGTTCCGCAGCTGGATTTCCTCCAGGATGCCGGCCTCCTTGTTCTGGTCGCCGTGCGCGCCCATGATTCCCATGCGGATCTCGCTCGAGCAGTTGCCTCCGAGCATCGGCCGGTCCTGGATCAGCACCACCTGCGCGCCGTGCCGCGCGGCGGAGATGGCCGCGCAGATTCCGGAAAGCCCGCCGCCCACCACCACGAAGTCGGCCGAGGCGCTCTTCTCCAGAACGACCTTCGAGTTCGCCTCCGTCCGCATGGGCTTCGTCACGCGCTCCGCCGCCGCGAGGTCGCTCGTCGCGGCTCCGGCCGACGCGGCCAGCGCGCACAGCCCGGCCGCCGCCCAGAGAACGTTCATTCGCTTTTTCATCGTCATCACCTTTCTCTTTCCTCCATTATCTGAAAATCACCGTCGTGCCGGCCACGCGCTGCGCCCAGAGGCCGGTGTCCTTGGCGACGATCCCCCAGCCGGACGGCAGGTTGTCCACGCTCCTGAACGCGCCCGCCGCCGCGCCCTCGACGATCTGCAACTTCTCGACGCCCGCCGGCAGGCTCGCCGGCAGCGCGAGGTCGATGCGCGAGACGTCCAGCGCGCCGTGCGCCACGAGCTTGTCGCACGCGCCGGTCTCGTCCACGTCGACGTGGAGCACGCCGTCCAGCGTCGCGCCGCACGCGAACGACCCGACCGCGCCCGCGCCGCCGGGATAGATGCCCTCCTGGACGACGAGCGCGCCGTTCGTGACGGCGCCCGCCGTGCCGACGAGCCCGCGCACCTCCTGCGCGTTGCCGCCCAGGTCGAGCGTGCCGCCCGTCACGCGCACCACGCCGTTCGTCGGCAGCACGCCCGGATTCTCCCCGCCCGCGAGCAGGAGCCGCCCTTCCGCCACGTCCGTCGCGCAGGCGTACGTGTTCGTGCCCGAGAGCGTGAGCCGTTTGGAGCCTGTCTTCTTGAACGCCGGCGCCGTGAGCCAGGTCTCCGCCGAGCTGTAGTTCCATGCCGCGCCCCACGTAGTCGGCGCGGTCTCCATCCCGTTCGTGATGGACGTTGCATGGTCGGCGCGGAACGTGCCGCCGCGTGTGGAGGATATGTAGACGTGCGACTTGCCGTTGAAGTCACGGAAGTAGGCGGAATACCCGGATGTTCCGGACGTCGTCCCCAGCGTACCGCCGAAGATCACGAACTCGGCCGTGCCTGTGTTCACGTAACTCGCGGACTGCCCGTCCTGCCCGACGCCCGGAGCCGCCAGCTCCGCGCCCGTGTAGAGGATGTAGCGGGACGTCCCCTCCTCGCCCATCCGGAGAATGCCGTAGCTGCCCTGGAGCTTCACGGTGCCGCCCTTGTGGAAAATCTGGCGCCGCAGGAACGTGAGGTTGTGCATCTCCACATCCGCGCCGCCCTCGACCGTGAGCGCTGCGGAGGCCGACGCCCCGTAGATCGCGCCGGAGCCGTACGACTTGCCGTTGAGCCCGGCCAGTCGTACCTTGCCCGAGAACGTGATACCGGGCTGGCGCACTTCGTATGACGACTGCCCCCTCCCTTCCTCGCCGATGCGGAAGCCGCCCGCCGCCAGCGAACCACCGGCGAAAACGGCCTTTCCGCCGTACACGTTCAGCCAGCCGCCACCGCCGTCACCGCCAGTCACCTCCACCGTCGCGTTCGTCGCAAGCAACGAGGCGTCCGCATACGCAACCATGGTGATTCCGCCTGCGACCGTGTTCGTGGTCCCCTCGTCAAACACCCACGCGCCGTCGTTCACGGTGAAATTCAGGAAACTGTTCGCTGCCCCTCTCAGGATGCCCGTACCGCCGATCACCCCCGTTCCGTTCTCCACGTTGCCGCAGGTCATCGTCCGGGCGTCCGCGCCTGTCTGCGCGCTCTGGATGCTCTTCTCGAAAATCGTCGTGCCGTGCCCCACGCGCACGTCGATGTCCTCGTCGGACAGGAGGATGGGGTTCTTGAAGCGGAGAGTCCCGGCGCCGGCCGCGCCGTTCAGCAACAGGCGGCGATAGTTGCCGACAGGCGTCCACGTGGCGCCCGCGCCGCCGATGTCCACCTCCAGCTCCCCGCCGTCCGCCGCGCAGTACGCGAGGTAATTGGTGCCGTCGGCAGGCACGAAGATCTGTCCCGCGCCCGATCCGAGGGACGCCGTCGCGCGCCCGTTCCAGCCGCCCCAGCCGCCGTACGCGCCGCCGAGGGCGTTCGATTCGGACACGAGCCGCAGGCAGTCCGTCGCCGCGAGTCCCTGCCCGAATGCCGCCACGAGCGTGCCGTTAGCGACAGTGAAGCTGCCGCCCCAGTCGTTCTCGCCCGTCAGGGTGAGCGTGGCCACGCCATCGAGGATGCCGCCGTACGCGTTCGTGATGGAGTCGGAAACCGTCATCGGCGTGCCGGGCATGAAGAGCTCGGGGCCGGCCGTCTCGGTCTTGCAGAGCGCGCTCGCAAAGAACGGGTCGATCCGCGAAGGCCCGTAGGAGAGGTCGAAGTCCGTCCCCGTGTCGCTGAAGTAGTAGACGTTCCGTTTCGTGTCGTACAGGCCGGCACGCCCGCCCTTCACCATCGGCACGAGGTTGACGAGCAGGCTGCCGCCCGTCGGCGCGTCGTAGATCTGCGCGCCGTAGAGGGTGAGGTGATGCGCGTTGTTGGCCATGGACGAGGCCGTGGTGTTGCCGCAGAAGAACTCGAGGCGGCCCTGCGACTGCGCCGTCGATACGGATCCCTTCAGCGAATTGACCTTGGTTCCGTTCACGTACAGGCCGGCGCTGCTCGCCGCGATGTCGTACGGCTCACCCTCCGTAACGCCAGTCACTGAAGTACCGGTACTATCATTGTAATCGAATCTCCACTTTGTCCCGCTCATGGCGAACAGGGTGAAATATGGCGTCGCACTACCCGTGCCGTCGCGGTTCGTAAAGAACGCGGGATTGTTTGCGACGAATTTGAACACCGTCGCCTGCAGGCAGAGGCGGTAGTTCATGTACAGGTCGAAGTCGTCAAGGACGATGCGCTCCTTCTGCTTCGACCGGATGAAGTCGAGCCGGTAGTCGTAGGCGTAGTCGAACGGGTCGCTGGAGAGGACGAACCGGACGGCGCGCACGGTCTCGCCCCAGCCCGCCGGCGCGGCGTACGTCCACGTGTTCGTCTCGGGCGTGACCGTGCCGAGTCGCTCCACGTGCGCCCAGCCGTTCGTGCCGTCGCCGCTGTCGGCCGGCCCGTAGACGGCCCACAGGCTGTTCGTCTCGTGCGCGTGGTTCGCGAACGAAACGCTGAACGTGCCGTCCTCGAGCGTCGCCGACACGGTTCCCGTGTTTCCGTACGCGGCGACGGACGCCGCCGCCAGGATCATGGCAAGTCTTTTCATTTTCCGGGTCCTTTCGCTTTCTGGGTGGTGTTCTCATGATTCTCCCGCATGAGCGCGCCGATGGCGGCGAACCGGTGGCGCTTCGCCCGCCCGTAGCTGCCGCACCGCGTGGTGAGCACCACCGCGAACCGGCGGCGCTTCAGGTCGAAGAGCACGGTCTGCCCGCTCCATCCGGAGTGGAAGAGCGCCGTGCCGAAGAGCTCCTTCGGGAGGTCGTCCGTGTAGGACATCCAGCCGAACGTGCGCGCGCCTTCCATCGTGTTCGTCGGCGACGGCGCGATGAGGGCCATCTCCGCCTCGCCGAAGAGCCGCGTGCCGTCGTCGCACACGCCCCCGCGCAGGTAGACGCGCATCAGCCTGGCCATGTCCTCGGCCGTCGAGAAGAGGCCCGCGTTGAACGTGGCGATGCCGGCCGCCCAGAGGGGACGCGCCCAGGGGTCGGAGATGACGCCGCCGGACGGCGTGGTGATCGTCTGCGCGAGGCGCGTCCGCTCGATCGACGGCAGGGGCGCGCCGAGCGACGTGTCCTTCATCCCCGCCGGGAGGTAGATCTCCCTGCGGCAGAACGCCGCGTCGCCGCACCCGGCGATCGCCTCGAACGTCTGGCCGAGGAGCATGTAGTTGCGGCAGGAGTAGGCGACCCTGTCCGGCGACGGCTCCGCCGGCGGAAGCGAGAGGAGCTTCCTCAGCATGGCCTGCGGGTCCTTGTCGCGGTAGACGCGCGGCTTGCCGTCCGCCTCGCCGAAGCCGGACCGGTGGTTGGCGAGGTCGCGGATCGTCACCTTCCGCGTGAGCGGCGCCGAGTAGGCGGAGAGGTAGTTCGTGAACGGCGCGTCGACGTCCACCTTCCCGCGCGCGTGGGCGACCAGGTACGACGTCACGCCGGCCGCCACCTTCGTGACGCTCGCCATGTCGATCACCGTGCGCGTCGTCATGGGGATGGTGTGGGCGGCGTCCGCCCAGCCCCAGGACGCGGAGACGTCGATCCCGTCCACGCCTCCCGCCACCACGGCCGCGCCGTGGATCACGCCGTCGCGCATGTCCGCCTCGAAGAGGCGCGCGCATTCCGTCAGCGCGCCGCCGGACGCGACCAGCGCCGCGGCCGCCAAAGCCGCGCAGAACTTCATTTTCATTGCCTTGTTTTTTCCTTTCATTGCCTCTCCAACTCCCTTCCGCCAGTAATTCCAGCAGTTCAATGCGCTATTATGATAGCATATCGCCGCCCCCGCCGACAACTGCATATTTCCAACGGCAAGTTGCACGATCCATACGGCCGCGGCGGAAAGTCCTTGCCCGCGCCCGGCGGAAATGGTAGACTACCCGACATGAAACCCTACAACGTGCTTGTGGTGATCTCGCCCGTAAGCGGACCGCGTCTCGCCGGCGTGGCACGTTACGCGAAGGAGCACGGCTGGTACCTCATGGTGCAGGACCGGCCGAGCGTCCTGCCGCTCGTGTGGCGCTACGACGGCGCGCTCATTACGCTCCGCACGGACGCCGTGATGGCCGATTGCGTGCGGCGTCTCCGCCGCGCCGGCACGCCCGTGGTGGACATGACGATCAACCGGCCGGACATCCGCCTTCCGCGCGTGATGAGCGACCACGCCGCCCTCGGGCGCCTCGCCGCCGAGCACTTCGCCGAACGCGACTTCCGCCACGCCGCCTGGTTCTCCTTCGGCTGGTCGCACGTCCACAGGCTGCGCTTCGACGCGCTGGCCGCCACCTGCCGCCGCCTCGGCATGGACGTTCCCCTGAAGTGGATCTACGAGGACATGGCCTCCCCCGCCCGTTTCAGCGACTGGCGCGCCTTCGCGCGCGCGATGGGCGTGCGGCTCCGCTCGGCCCCCCGCCCCCTCGCCGTCCTCACCTACAACGAGTCGGACGCCGTGCGCCTCCTGACCGTCTGCCGCGAGCAGTCCATTTCCGTTCCGGAGGAGGTGGCGCTCCTCTCCATCGGCAACGACCCCATCCTCTGCGAGAACCAGGCCGTCACGCTCTCCTCCATCGACCAGAACCTCGAGCGCGACGGCTACGAGGCCGCCGCCCTTCTCGAACGGCTGATGGCCGGCGAGCCCCCGCCGCGCGCGCCGATCCTCGTCCCGCCGGCCGGAATCGTGACCCGGCAG
Source organism: Kiritimatiellia bacterium (assembly GCA_017427485.1). Taxonomy (GTDB): domain Bacteria; phylum Verrucomicrobiota; class Kiritimatiellia; order RFP12; family UBA1067; genus RUG572. The sequence continues at coordinate 490 of JAFRSR010000282.1, read as the reverse complement.
TCCACGGACACGCGTGCCGTCGCCGACCCGACGCTCCGCCGGGCCCTGGAGCTGATCGGCGAGAACCTTGCGCGCCCCTACGGCGCAGACCAGCTCGCCGACGCGCTCGGGCTTCCGCGCTACAAGGTAGACCGTCTCTTCGCGTCGGGCCTCGGGCGCTCCGTCGGCGCGGAGTTCCTCCGCCAGCGCATCGCCCGCGCGAAGATGCTCCTCAAGAACCGCACGCTGACGCTGTCGGATATCGCCCGCCAGATCGGCTTCTGCCACGCCTCCTACCTTTCGAACACGTTCAAGCGCGTCACGGGACTCTCGCCCAAGGCCTGGTCGAAGTCATAGGCGGCCTCCGCCACGCCCGCATCGTCGCCGCGTAGTCCGCCGGAATCGTCCGCCGTCCGAGCATCCTGTCCATCTCCTGGTTCTTCTCCGACGCGAGCTCCGGCGCGGACACGCCCCTGTCCGCCGGCTTCGCGGCCAGCAGAGAACGGTCTGC
>JAFRSR010000035.1 GCA_017427485.1 Kiritimatiellia bacterium | reverse complement strand
GTCATCGCGTCGAATTCGGGACGCTTCTTCGGGTCGCTCTGCGCCTCCTTCTTCGTCTTGTCGTGGCGTTTCTGGAGCTGCTCCATGTCGGCGAGGATGAGTTCCGTCTCGATCACCTCCGCGTCGCCGGCGGGGTCGATGGGCGCGGACTTGTTCCCGCCCTCCTGCACGTGGATGATGTCGTCGTTTTCGAAGCACCGCACGACGTGGAGGATCGCGTCGCACTCGCGGATGTTCGCGAGGAACTTGTTGCCGAGGCCCTCGCCCTTCGAGGCGCCTTTCACGAGGCCGGCGATGTCGGTGAACTCCACCGTCGCGCGGATAATCTGCTGCGGGTGCGCGATCGCCGCGAGCGCCTCGAGGCGCGGGTCCTGCACCTCCACGATGGCCGAGTTCGGCTCGATCGTGCAGAACGGGTAGTTCTCCGCGGCGGCCTGCTGCCGCTTCGTGAGCGCGTTGAACAAAGTGGACTTGCCCACGTTGGGCAGTCCGACGATTCCGACTGAAAGACTCATTTCTCTCCTTCTTCTGACAACGGAGATTATACCATATTTCCCTCAGATTGGCACGGTGACGTTCGTGGGGATGTAGTCCAGGCCGAGCGCGACCATCCGCGCGACGGCCTCGGGCGTGTCGCCCGCGCGCAGGCACATCTTCACGCCCTTCGCGTGGACGCCCGCCACCAGGCCGTCCGGCACGGCCGAGAGGTCCTTGTAGTTGTACGAAAGCCCGGCGTTCCCCATCGCCGCCAGCTCGTCCAGCTGCTCGGGCTTGCTGAAGATGTGGTGGATGAAGATCTCCTTGTCGCACGTCCGCGCCTCGCGGACGTGGTCGAACTGCACGGACGACAGCACCGCCACGCGCGCGAGCCCCCGGCGCCGCACCTCGTCCAGGACGGGCTTCACCACGGCCACGTCGCCCTTCGTCTCGATGAACGGCACCGCGTCGTACCGCTCGCAGACGTCGAGGTACTCCCCGAACGTGGGGATGCGCAGGAGCTCCTTCGGCCACGTGTCGAGTCCGTTGCCCTTCACGGGCACGAGCTTCTTCAGCTCGGCGTAGGGCGTGGCGGACACCTTCTGCTTCAGGCCGAACATGCGCTTGAGCGAATCGTCGTGGGAGCAGACGAGCAGGCCGTCCGACGAGAAACGCACGTCCGTCTCGATCGCCTGCAGCCCGAGACGCGCCGCGCACGTGAACGACGGGATCGTGTTCTCGGGCGCGAGCGACTGGCAGCCGCGGTGCGCGATGAAGAGCGGCCCCTTCGCCGCGAGGCGTTCGTGCCAGGTGGCGCCGTGGCGGCCGCCTCGGCGAGGCGGCCCTACCATATCGCAGCTTTCGGCCGCGGCCGCCAACGCGGCGACCGCGCCGCCAAAAAGAAAACCTCTTCTGTCAATGTTCATACACAACCTTTCTCTACCGGAGCAGGACCATCGTGCCGTCGGACACGCCGCCCACGCGCAGGCGGCCGCTGCCGGAGAACCAGTACGTGCCGTCCCCGCGCTGCGGCTTGTGGCGCGCGGCCGAGTCGGGGCCACCGTACGTCCCGCCGCGCTGCTCCTCGCCGTCCAGCGTCAGCGTGGCGCACTCCTGGCGCACGCCCTGCGCGAGCTCCATCTGCCCCGTGCCCGAAAGCGCAATCGGCACCTGCTCGCCGAACGCCGCCGAATGCTCGATCGCGAGCGTGCCGCCCGTCACCACCACCGCCGTCGCGTTCGTCCAGCCGCCATCCTCGTTCGCGAGGCGCGGATACGGATTCGACGACCCGCCCTTGAGGTCGAACGTCTCGCCGGACGTCGCCGCGCGGCGCAGGAACACGAGCGTGCCGCTCACCACCTCCACGCGCCCGGTGGACGGACTCTGCCGCATCATCGAACGCACCATCCCGTTCGCCGCCTCGTAGGAGAGGTTCACCGCCCCTTCCCAGTATCCCTTGTCGGCCGTCTCGTAGCCGTAGCTGTTCGCGTCGCTGATCGACTTGTAGTCGCTAAAACCATACGAGTAGCAGTGACTCGGCCAATAGCTCTTGCTCGTCTGCAGATGGAACGTGGCCGGCGAAGCGGACGTGACGTGCCCGCCGCTCTTCGTGCCGTCCGCGTGCATGCCGAGCTGGTCGATGGACTGGTCGTTGCCGCACAGGTCGATCGTGCACGTGTCCTTCAGGTTGAGCCACGTGCTCTGGTCTCCGTCCCCGCTGTTGTTGGTCCAATTAGATGACTGGCGCTTCGTGTTAGTCTTGTTGATCGCGTAGGGCACCATCGTCTTCAGCGTGCCGCCGCTCCACGTGCCCATGAACCCGCTCAGCCGGTTGCCCGTGGCGTGCAGTTCCACCGTGCCGCCCGAGAAGCCGGACCTGTCGCGGAAGTGCATCGGCCCGTTGAACACGATCCTGCCGCTGCCGGTGATCGACCCGCCGTCGCGCGACATGAAGAGGTCGTTGAACGTGACCGTGGAGCCTGCGCCCGACACGATGCCGATGGACGAGGTGTTCGTGGCGACCACCTTCCCGTTGAACGTGATGTTCGCGTTCGCGGGGACGGTGATCGTCGTGTAGCCCTGCTTCGCCTTGGTCTCGTCCACGAAGAGAAGGTCAGCGTCCACCACCGTGCCGTCCGCGAACGTGGGCGACTTCCCGTTTCCCGCATGGAAGATGCGCACGGAGGACTCGCCGACGGAGGCGACGTGTCCCACCAGGGCGAACGTGCCGTTCGTCCACGTCTGTTCCTCGGCCGCCACCACCGTGCCGGCGCCGCCCACCGTCACCACGCCGCCGCATCCTTCGATGCCGTCCGCGGCAATCAACAGCGCCTTCCCCGCCGCTGCCCCCAGCGTGAACGGCGTCACGCCCACCGCAAAGCCATGCACGAACGCGTCCACGTCCGCCGTGAACGCCGTGCCGCCCGTCACGGACACGGCCGCCGTGCCGTCCGTCAGGTCGGGCAGCTCCGTCGCGCCGTTCCAGTTTGCAAGCGTCGTCGCCGCCGTATCCGCGCCCGCGCCGTCCCATGTCGCCGCCACAGGAGCGCCGGCCACAGGCGCGCCGACCACCACGGCGCCCGGACCGTCGATCCACGCGACCTCCTCGCCGATGGCAGGCCCTGCGGATCCGCGATAGACGCCGTCCGCCACGGCGAAATCGTCCACGGTCACCACCGCAGCGCTCAGGTAAGCGCCCGCCGCCACCTTGACCTTGCCGCCGTTCGAGAGCGCGAGACGAGTCGACGTCGGCAGCTTCTTCACGGCCGAGGCATCCACCTCGAAGCGCGAGTTCGCGCCGTCCACCGCCAGGAGCGACAGGGCCGAGAATCCCGCCCCGGACGTCACGCGCACCGTGCCGTTCGAAACGTAGAACCGTCCCGTCGTCGTGGAGACGGCGTTCGACAGCACAAACACATAGTCGGAAGAATCCGGCTTCCACTGAAGGCCGGCCGAACCGAGGAACTTGCCGGTGAACACCATCGGGTTCACCTTCGGCGTGCCCGTGAAGCAGAGCTGGCGGTCATAGGACGAGGTAATGCCATGGTCGGAGTTGACGGCATCGGCAGACTCCGTGATCGCGCTCGACTTGAACGTGAGGTTGGTATTGCCACGAGAGTCGCTCACGCCGATTTCAAGCCGCGACTGGAGCGGGCCGTCAAATCGGATTTCGACGTTCTGGTTGACCTTATACGTGGAGATGTTCAGCGTTCCCTCCTGCAGCTTCGTGAGCGGGAATGTATAGTCGCGGTTGCCGCCTTGGTAGAAGCAGATCAAATTCCACGACCCCTTCTTGACGAATGTCGGGCTTCCTTCCTTTGCCGAGAAGTTCTTCTGGAATTTGAGGTCCTGATTGGAGTCGATGAACGTCTCGCCGTCACCGTAGAGGTAGAGGCCGGCCGTGGAGAACGGGGCACACCGCACCTTGATCGGCGCACCCGACGTGACGCACAGCATAAACTGGCTCGCTCCTCCAGATTTCCAGTTGACCTCACCCCATGGCGGATGCTCACCGTTCGACGTCGAAATATTAGGGGCATCGATCACCACGCGCGCGCCGCGCGGCGGCGTGCCCGTGATCGTCTCGATCTCGTTTGTCCAATTCTCCGGATATGACACAAGGTAATAGGAAGTGCCTTTCTTCTCGGCCCGCCAGTGCCACACGTCCTCCGCCGCCGAAGAGACCGCCGCCCATGCGACGGCGAAAGACAAGGCGCAGAACACCTGCCGCCCGAACTTGCTACCTTTCTTCATTTTACAGCTTCTCTTGGGAATGATGTGAAAATTAATACCATAACCTCATCACACTTCTTCGCTCAGCACGCAGTCGCCGCCGTGGAACACGAGCACGAGGCGGTGGAGGGCAACGGTACCATTGTGAAGCGGCGAGAGCGCCGCTTCCCCGAGCGTCGCCCCCCTCGGGGAAGCGACACTCTTGTCGCTTCCCGTCTTGGTGTTCAAATGCCACTTGGCGACGAGCGCGGGATCGGCGGAGTACTTGTCGAGCTGGTCGATGGCTTTCGCCTTGATGTCGTCGAGCTGTTCCGGCGTGGGCACGGGATCGCCCGCCTTCACGTACTTCATCTCGATGAGCGCGGCGTGCGCGATGTCCGGCCAGCGGTCGAGCCGGGGCGCAAGCGCGATGTCGTAGAAGCCGCCGCCCGCCTCGCGCTCGTGGCTTACGAGGTACGGCCCCTTCGCGGCGGTGAGGAGCGCAACGAGCGTCGACTGCACCACCTTCTCGCCCTCCACCCCGTCGCGCACCGCGAAGTTCTCCTTCACGATCCCGGAGAGGATGCCGATGAATCCCCGCCACTCGCCCTTCTCGGCAAAGTCGCAGAGTCCGTCATTGATGTCGAACACGCGCTCGTCGATCTTGTGGATGTCGGAGTACGCCGCCGGGATCATCTTCGCGGCGAGCTCCTTCAACGTCTCGTTCGGCACACCGAAAACCGTCTTCCCGAACTTCTCGCCCGTGATCGTCGTGATGCCGAGCCAGTAGAGAAGCGAGGTGAAGTTCTCTTTCTTCGAAAGCTCGTTCGCCTGGAACGACTTGGCGATCGGCTCCTCCAGCGCGCCGCCCGCCAGTAGGTTCTCGAGCACATGGAAGTTGCCGTTGAGCCGACGGTCCATCGTCACGAGATGGCGGATCTTCGCGTAGTCCGTACGCAGGTTCTCGTCCACCATGTCGTCGGGCCACATCTTCACGCGCACGAGCTTGTCGAAGAAGTAGAGCACCGACGTCGTGTTCGCGATGGACGGCGCGGTGGCACTCCCAAACCGGTAGTTGTCGTACCACGTGAGCACCGCGTCGCACGCCTTGTCCGCATCGAACCCGCAGCGCGGCGCGTAGTAGTCCGCCATGGCGCGGAGATCGTCATGCCGGAAGCCGGTGAAATCCGCGAACACGGGGTCGAGCGAGATGTTCGTACCGATGTTGAAGCCGCTCGTCACGTCGTCCATCGTCACGGGCGAGACGCCCGTGACGAACAGACGCGTCACCGGCGCCTCCGTCCCGGACGTCGCCGTCTTGAGGATGGCGAAGAACTGCTTGAAGAACCCGTCCCCGTGGCAGAGCTCGTTGTAGGCGTTCAGCCCGCTCTCCGCAAGTATCGTGTTGGTGAAGTTGTCGTATTCATCGATGAGGACATAGAGTTTCACCTTCGTGTGGGCAAGGCCCGCCACGATCTCGTTGAGTTTGGCGCAGACTCCGGACGCCTTGAGCACCCTGTCCGACAGCCCGGCCGGAAGGCGGTCGGCATAGTCACGCGCAAACGTGTCACAGCGGAGGGCTGCGTAGGCATCGAAAGAATCCCCCACCTTCGCAATGTCCTTGGAGACGGCGGAGAAGTCGAACTTGAGCACGAGATACTTGCCGCGCTCGTCCGTCGGGTCCGCGCCAATGTCGGTTCCCGCGAAGAATTCATCGAACCTGTCGGCGTACCGCACGTCGTAGTACGCCTCCAGAATCGCCGTCAGCAGCGACTTTCCAAATCGGCGCGGTCTGAGGAACACCGCGTAGGCGATGTCCTCCAAATCGCGTAGCTTCGCGGTGCGGTCCACGAACCAGGCGTTCTTCTTCCTGAGCTGCGCGTAGTCCGCCACGCCGTAGAGTATGGGCCGAATCTTCTCCATGGGGCAAAGTATATCATAATATTTGCGGCTTGTGCGAAGGAAACGCCATGTCGGCGGCGGTCGCGCAGGAGCGCGCCCCTCCCGCATGGGGAGCCGCCATCTTGGCGGCGGCACGGGAAGGACGTTCTACCGGACGATGAGCGTCATGCCGGGCTCGGGCTGGCCGAAGTAGCGGATCGCGTCCTGGCGCGCGTTGCGTCTGATTTCACTCTCCGTCAGCTGGCGGTTGTAGAAGCGGACGGCGTGGACGCGGTAGCCGACGGCCGTGGAGTCGGAACCGGACACGGGACCGCGCGCGCCGATGACCATCACGCCGCCGGGCGAATCGCCCCACCAGTTGCCGTACGCCGAGCCTTCCGGCTTGGCTCCGTTGACGAAGAAATCCACGGCCGACGTCGCCGACTCGCTCAGCAACGCGACCGTCAGCTGTTCCGGACGCTCGGTCGTCTGCCAGCCGAAATGGCCGGCGTCAGAAGTCTCACGGTCGAAGAAAAACTGGCGCTTCGATTCACTCGGCAGATCCCTGATGGTGATGTGTTGCTTGAGGCTGACGAACGCCGCGACAGCCCAGACATCCTTCGGGAGTGACGAAACGACCGCCTCGACCGTGCGAACGTCCGTGCGGCGCTTGGCATTGAAGGCCATGCGCCCCCGGCGGAGCTTGTAGAGCGCGTTCGTCTCGAACACGCCCGAGGCGCTGTTGACGAGGAAGTCGCCGCTGACGCCCGTCAGGTCCTTCCAGGCGGAAGCATTTGCGTCGAAGCGCCCGAATCCCGCGTTCTCCAGGGAATCCCAGAACCCGACCAAGCCGTCCTGCACGTACTTCGCCGTCCGCGTGAACCGCGCCTGAAGCGACACGCCATGCGTCGCGCTCACGCTCACCGTTGTGTCGCTCGCCGTGCCGGAGACGATGGCGTCGGTATCGCCCATCCAGCCCAAGAATGTCCAGCCCTTCTTCGGCGTTGCCGTTAAGGTGGCGGACTGCGCCGTGCCGAACGTCACCCACGCGGTCTCGACGCGATCTGTCACCGCCGCGCCGCCCTCCATGCTGATCGTTCCGCCCAGTCCGTCCATCCACCCGCGAAGCTTGCACTGTACGTTGCCGTCCACGAGACGGTAGACAAAGCCCTCCTTGCGTACCCTGCGGAAGCGCAACTTGTCCACCGCCGCGTTGTACGCGACCTCCCCTGCGCTGAGCGCCCGGTTGTAGAAGCGCAGCGCATGGACGGTATAGCCGGAGGTCTGGGCGTCGCTCTTGTCCAAGTTGTTCATTCGCCCGCCAATCCACGTGTTCACGTGTGCCGCGCCATTCCAATACATGTCGTTGCCATAGACCGAACCGTTTTGCGGTGCCGCCCCGTCCAAATAGAACGATTGTCCTTGCGGCGCGTTGCCATTCAGCGTGTAGATGACCGCCACCGTCAGTTCATTGGGCTGGCCCGTCATGTTCCACTTGAGGTGGTCGGTGTCGAAGAAGAACTGGCGCTTGTTGCCGGATTCGTTGCGGAACGTCACAGTCTGGTCTTTTCCAAGGAACACCGCATTGACCCATCCCGAAGACGGCACGTCCGAGACGGCGCTTTCGATCGTCAGCACGTCGGTGTGCGCCACGAGGTTCGTCGCACACACGCCGGCCGCTTTTTTCCTCAGGCCCGTCTCCGTAAAGGACGCCGTGCTGGACAGCCGAATGAAGTCGCCGCCCTGCCCCGACAGGTCAACCCAGCGGTTGGCGGCCGAATCGTGGATTCCCTCGCCCGCGTTCTCGAGTCCGTCCCAACGGCCGACAAGGCCGTCCGTCACGTAGGGGATTTCCGGGTTGTCGGGATCGCGCTCGAAGGCCGCCTGGTAGGCGCGTCCGCAACCGGTAGCGACGATGATCACAGGCGTCGAGGCCGATCCTTCGATGACGCACGAGAAGTCGCCGGTCCAGCCCGAGAACTTCCAGCCCGGAAGCGGAACCGCGCGCAGGGCGACCGGAAACACGTCATGCGAGAACGTGAACTCCATCTTCGCCGTCGCGTCCGGCGACGCGTTGGCGTCGTCGACCGCCACCATGCCGCCCGTTCCCGCCGTGGCGGTCAGCGCGCATTGGTTGTTGGAAGGCATGAGTTCGGCCGGCGCGCCGAAGAACCGGATCTGGTCAATCATCGCATGTCGCCTGATTTCTGCCTGCGTGAGCACGCGGCTGTACAGACGAATCGCGTGGATCGTGTAACCTGTCGTCGTCCAGTCGCCGCCGGTGTTGTAACCGCTACGCCCGCCGATATGCATCGCAGACGTATTCTTCGGCTTGCTCCAGTAGTTTGTTTTCTTGGTCCCTTCCGGCTTCGCGCCGTTCTGGTAGTAGCTGGACGCAACCGAGGCCGAACTGTACGTAACGGCCAGCGTTTCCTGCGCAGGCTTCTGGGTCGTCTGCCAACCGAACTTCTGGTTGTCGAAGAAACATTCGCGATACCCGCTCCTGTCGTTGCTGAACGTCACCGTCTGGTTCTCAGAAATGAGCAACGCATTCACCCAGCCCGACGCAGGCGCGCCAGAGACGACCACCTCGATCGTGCGCACGTCCGTCCGCGCAGTGGCGGTCACGTTCGTCGCCACGATGCCTTGGGCGTTCTTCTTGAGGCCGTCGGCCGTGAACGCCGCGACGCTGCTGTACACCGCGAAGTCGCCCGACTGTCCCGTCAGGTCGGTCCAGTAGTTTGTGGTGGCGTCGTGCTGCCCCGCGCCGGCGTTCTCGATGCCGTCCCACTGCCCGACGAGCCCGTCCTGCGCATAGCTCGCCGCCGACAGCGTATCCGCCGCCGCCGGGACGACTGCCGCCCATGCAACGGCGACCGCCAAGATTACTTTGTGTTTCTGCTTCATGCTCGTCCCTCCTCTGGTTATTGTTCAACTCTCAAGCCTCACGCCTCGTTCAGCCAACACGTTTCGAATCTCCTTCGCGGCGAGCGCGCGGGGTGCGACGCCGCGCTTCGCCGCGAGGGCGGCCGCCACGCCCACGGCCTCGCCCATCGCCATGCAGGGCGTCATCACGCGGTAGCTCGCGTGGGCGCGGTGCGTTCCCGAGATGCAGCGTCCCGCCGTGAGCAGGCCGTCGATTCCTTTCGGCAGGAACGCGCCGTAACGGATGTCGTAGGGCTGCGCGGGATGCGAATGGCCCTCCGCCTGGCCGCCGCCCTTCGGGTTGTGGATGTCGATCAGGAACCAGGCGTCGTGCACGACGGCGTCGGGATAGTGGCGGCCAGCGAGCAGATCGTCGTCCACCACCATCGCGTCGCCCATCACGCGGCGCGTCTCGCGCACGCCGAGCGTGCCGGCGCTCGACTTCACGCGGCATTTCTCGAAGCCGGGCACGTGGTTGCGGAGGAAGGCGACGCATTGGTCGATCTGCCCGCGCAGCTCCACCTCCGCTTTGCCGAGGGCGACGGGGTCGAGCGGGTCGATGCCGTTGATCTGCGTGGCGTTCACGCTGCGTTCGCCCGGGTAGAACGTGCGGTGGAGGCGCACGATCGTCACGTTCTCCGGCAACTCGCCCGCGGCGTTCATCCGCTTGCAGAGCGCGCGGTACTCCTCGCCGGACGGCAGCTTCACCGGATCGGTGCCGCCCCAGGCCGTGATCGCGCACGACTCGTCCACGCCATCCACCACGAACTCAAGCGTCGACGGCTGCGTGGCGCCGTCGGAATCGCGTCCGATCTTCACCTCCGCGCCGGCGGCCGTCGCGACGCGTCCGTCGCCCGTCGCGTCCACCACCACCTTCGCGCGGATCGTCCGCAGGCCCTTCGGCGTGTCGACGGTGAGGCCGGTCACGCGCCGCCCCTCCATCTGCGCGTCGATCACGGGCGCGCAGAGGAGCACCGTGACGCCGGCGTCGGCGCAGAGCCGCGCGAGGATGCCCTTCGCCTCCTCGTGGTCGATGTGCTCCTCGGGGCCGTTGCGCGTCATCACCTTCGGCGCGTCGAGGTGGTTCGCGTTCAGGAGGCGGCGCACTTCGTCCGCCATCGTGCCCGGGCACACCTTGCCGAGGATCGGCGAGACGTGTCCGAGCGTGAGGTTGCCGCCGAGACAGCCGAAGCGCTCCACGAGGATCGTCTTCGCGCCCAGGCGCGCCGCGCTCACCGCGGCGCACACGCCGGCAGG
>JAFRSR010000281.1 GCA_017427485.1 Kiritimatiellia bacterium | reverse complement strand
CGCGGCGGCACGGCGCTCGCGGCGGGCGTCTACACGGCGGCCGACGGATGGATCACCGGCGGCGGCGCGCTCTACGTCAACGCCTCGCGCATGGAGGTGGAAAACGGCGTCCTCATACTCGACGTGCCGGGCGGGCGCTCGGAAACCTACGCCACGGCGCTCGCGGCGTCGATCACGAAGGTGGTGAAGCGCGGCGCGGGAACGGCCACGCTTTCCGCCGCCACCACGGCGTTCACGGGCCAGACCGTGGTGGAGGCGGGCACGCTCGTCATCACCGACCGCGCCGCGCTCGGCGCGAACACGCCGATCACCGTGGAGAAGGGCGGCACGTTCTGGCTGAACATCCCGCATCCCGACGGCAAGCAGGGCACGTCCGTGTTCAAGGGCCACACGGTCACGATCGCGGGAGCGGGCGCGGACGGCTGCGGGGCGATCCGCTATTCGCAGACGAACTCCGGCAACGCGGACGGCCTCCTGAGCCGCCTCGTCCTCTCCGACGACGCGTCCATCGAGTGCGCGAAGCGCTGGGGCATGAACGCCGAAAACGACGTCATCGAGCTGAACGGCCACACGCTCACGCGCTTCGGCGGCGACAACCTCTGCCTCTACAACACCCTGCGCGCCGGCACGTTCCTGAACACGGCCGGCACGCTCACGCTCCAGAGCACGGCCAAGTTCCCGGACGGCGCGGGCACGACGCTCGTCGTCACGAACACCGGCAAGCTCTCCCTCTGGGCGCAGAACGCGGCGCATCCCGTGCAGGCGGCCGTCCGGCTCTACACGGGACGGACGGTCAGCATCGACTCCGGCGCGCAGAACACGTTCAGCGGCCCCTTCCACGTCGCCAAGTACGGGCCGCCGAACGGGACCGTGGTCGAGGCGTACCTCGAAACCTCCACGAAGAACAACAACACGGCCGTGACCCTCAACGGCCCGCTGACGAGCGACACGGGCCTCGACTACGACCACCACTGCCGCTTCATGAAGACCGGCGGCGGCACGCTGTGGCTCAACGGCCCGGCGGACCTCGAGGGCAACGTGTACGCCTCGGCCGGCACGTTCGCCATGACGAGCGGCGCGACGCGCGTGTTCCGCCGCGGCTTCTCGATGAGGGACGGCGCGACGGCCTTGCTCGCGGCCGGCACGCTCAACATCGGCTTCCTGCGCGTGGCGAACGGCGGCAACGTCAAGTCCCGCTTCCGCCAGACGGGCGGCACGCTGCAGTGCACGTCCGCCGACGCGCCGCGCATCGGCGAATCGGCCAACGGCCAGGGCTACTACACGCTGGAGGGCGGCGCGGCGCATTTCAGCAACACCGTCTACGTCGCGGAATGGGCGAACAGCTTCGGCGCGTTCCGCCAGAAGGGCGGGTTCTTCGAGATGAAGAACACAGGCGTCATGTACGCCGGGTGCCGGGGCACGGGGCTCTTCGTGCAGACGGGCGGCACGAACGACACGCTCGTCACGCGGGGCGGGCAGAGCGACCGCTTCACGATGAACTGGACGAACGGCGTGAGCGAGGTGACGGTGAGCGGCACGGGGACGGTGTTCAAGACGGAGCGCTTCGTGATGGGCAGTGACCGCAGCCTCAGCACGAACATCTTCAACCTCTCGGACGGCGCGCTCTTCCGGGCCAACCGCTTCCGCCCGAAGGAGAACCGCATCGCCGGGTCGATGGCGTGCGTGAACGTGGACGGCGGCACGATGCAGCCCACGTTCGGGTGGGGCTGGAACGGCATCGACCCCACGGCCGCCAACTTCTTCAAGGCCTGCCCCGAGCATTTCGTCGTCTGGAAGAAGGGGTTCGTGTTCGACACGTCCTGCACGGGCGAGGCGACGGGGAGTTCCGCGGAGAGCATGCCGCCGTTCCACTACGAGTCGCCCACGGGCCAGGGCGTGGAGCGCGTGGTCCTGCCGCAGGTGGCGGCCACCAACACCGCCTACATGGGTATCGCGCGGATCGTGTTCCAGGGAGACGGATGGGGCGCGAGCGCGTATGCGGACTACGACTTCGACGCGCACAAGCTCACGCACGTCGTCGTCACCTCGCGCGGGTGCGACTGGGGCGCGGGAACGAAGGCGTTCGTGGAAAGCCCGGACCGCAAGGCGCTCTGGGAGTGCGAGCTGACGCTCACGAGCAACGAGGGCCACGCGGGCGAGCTCGTGAAGCGCGGCGCCTACAACCTGAACCTCTACGCCACCAACACGATCACGGGCGGCATCGCCGTGGAGCAGGGCGCCCTGAACGCGCACGTGGCGGGCGCGATCCCGTCCAACACGCCGGTGCGCGTGGAGGCGGGCGCGACGCTGAACCTGTTCGAGCACCCGGTCGTGCTCTCCACCTTCACGGGCGCGGGCAGCGTGACGGGCGGCGGCGTGACGGTCACGAACGCGGTGCGCGCGACGTGCGCCGAGCTGTTCGCGGGCAAGCACGCGACGTTCGCGAACGCGCTGACGTTCGCGCCGGGCGCGACGTTCACAATCACCGACCCGGAGAACCTGGAAACGTACAAGAACCACGGTTCCGTGACGGCGTTCACGGCCGTATCTGTCAACGGCGCGCCGAAGCTCCGCATCCCGGACGCCTACGCGGGTTCGACGAAATGGACGCTGTTCAAGAGCGGCGCGGGTTCCTACAACTTCGGCCCGGTCATCGGCACGATGCTGCTGCTGAAGTAGAGAAAGGTTGATGGTTGTGAAAAGGACAGGGGACAGAAGACGTGGGACAAAGGCGGGAACCGCCATCCTTTGTCTTTTGTCCTTCGTCCTTTGTCCTCAAGCAATGAAAAAGGAAAGCCAATGAAGAAGCTAATGTGTTTGTGCCTTCTGGTCGCCGGCGTGCTTGCCGCGCAGGCGGCGACGTGCTACACGGTGCCGGACGAGTACAAATCCGGACTCTGGGAGGCCGCCGTGGACGGCCGGCCGAACGGCGTGGCGAGCGCGCGGACGTGCGATCCGCCGTTCGACAAGCGCTACGACTTCGGCGGCGAGTACGCCTTCATGTCCTTCGAGATGGACGCGCCCGCGAAGGTGACGGTGCGCCCGAAGACCGCGCGCGACATGTGCCGCGTGCGCATCCTGCCCGCCTCCGCGCCCGTGACGATGCGGACGCTGCCGGACGGCGCGCTGGAGCTCGCCGTGGCGCGTCCCTGCCGTTTCTCCGTGGAGCCGGACGGACGCCGCCACCCGCTGCTCGTGTTCGCGAACCCGCCCGAGCGGAACGTACCGGACGAGAAGGACCCCAAGGTCAAGGTGTTCGGTCCGGGCGTCCACGAGGGTGGCGTGAAGGGGCGCATCGATCTGAAGGACGGCGAGACGCTCTACCTCAAGGCGGGCGCGTTCGTGAAGGGCGGCATCCGCGCGCACGGGAGGGACATCCGCATCTGCGGACGCGGCGTGCTGGACGGCTCGCCGTGGGAATGGCGGAAGGGGCCGACGGGCCACGTGGTGGAGATGTGGGACTGCCGGAACGTGACCGTGGAGGACATCACGATCCGCGGCGCGTCGCACTGGACCGTGGTGCCCACGAAGTGCGACGGCGTGACGGTGCGCAACGTGAAGCTCTGCGGCGGCCGCGTGCAGAACGACGACGGCATCAACCCGTGCAACTCGCGCAACGTGCTGATCGAGGACTGCTTCATCCGCACCGACGACGACTGCATCGCCGCGAAGGGACTGAACGCGGACTACGGCAACTGCGAGAACGTGACCGTGCGCAACTGCGTGTTCTGGTGCGACCGCGCGCGCATCATGCTGCTCGGCCACGAGAGCCGCGCGCCCTACATGCGGAACTTCCTCTACGAGAACTGCGACGTGATCCATTTCCAGATGCCCGTCTTCCTGATGGAGCCGGGCGAGGAGATGCGCATGGAGAACATCCGCGTGAAGGACTTCCGCATCAACACGGACGTGCCCGGCCGCACGTGCGCGATCGTCTCGGCGCGCCCCACGGTGAACATCTACATGCGCACGAAGGTGCCGGGGCACGTCGCGGACTGCTCGTTCGAGAACGTGTCCGTGACCGGCGAACGCGCGGACTGCCGGTTCCTGCTGGACGGCCGCGACGAGACGCACAAGCTGAAGAACGTCATGATCTCGAACGCGACGCTGTACGGCACGCCCGTCAAGGCGGGCGACCCGTGCTGCCGCATCGGCGCATTCACCGAGAACGTCACCATCAAGTAATGTCCTAAAGGAGAGCAGAGAGATAAACCTACTCGGGGCACGAACTCAAACGTGCGCGAAGACTGAAAAGGAAGTACGGACTATGAAAAAAAAGATGACACCAGAGCAACAAGCCGTGAAAGAGCGTCTCCTTGCGGAGACGAAAGCGCGCCATGAGAAAGATTGGGACCGCCCTGGATTCGCGGAACGGTACGCGGAATGGGAAAAGGAGTACACGGCAGAGACGGCCATGTGCGCTGCCCGAAAGAAAGCGAACTTGACGCAGGCGGAACTTGCAAGGCGGATTCACACGCCCCGGGAGAACATCAGCCGCATGGAGAACGGGCAGAACGTCACCTTTGCGACTTTCGCCCGCTACCTTCGTGGGTGCGGTTTCGACTTTTCGCTCCGCATATTCCCGATAGGTAAGGGCAAGAGGAATGTCGTTGATGCTGGCGAATTCGCGCTGGCGTGACGATTTTTCTTCTTCGACAGCGTGCTGATGTCGGCAATTTATTGTAGTACAATACAGGCATGAAGACGCCGCTCCCAGCCCTCCTTGCCCTCGGCGTGATATGTGCCGCCGAAGAAACTGCCGGCGCGGCGGTAACGGATCGGTATGCGCGGCCGCGCGACGCGGAGCTGCGCCGGAAGCTGACGCCCCTGCAGTACGCGGTGACGCAGAAAGCCGCAACTGAGCGCCCGCATGACAACGCGTTGCCGCTGGGCAAGGCGAAGGAAATCTACCTGGCCGGGGGATGCTTCTGGGGAACGGAGCACTACTTCAAGATGATCGCGGGCGTCGTGGACACGGAAGTGGGGTACGCCAACGGCGTCACGGCAAACCCCACGTACAAGGAGGTCTGCACGGACAAGACCCGCTACGCGGAGACGGTGCGGGTGGTCTACGACCCCGGGAAGGTGGGGCTGCGCTTCCTGCTCGAAATGTATTTCAAGGCCGTCGATCCCGTCAGCGTCAACCGGCAGGGGCATGACGTCGGCTCGCAGTACCGGACCGGCATCTACTACGTCGATCCGGGCGACCGGCCCGTCATCGAAGAGGCGTGGCGGGCCGAGCAGGCACGGCACGCGCAGCCGCTCGCCGTGGAGAAGCTGCCGCTCGTCAACTTCTACGCGGCCGAGGAGTACCATCAGGACTACCTTGAGAAGAACCCGCACGGCTACTGCCACCTGCCCGCCGCGCTCTTCAAGCTCGCCCGCGAGGCCAAGCCGCAGAACTGACTTTCCGATTTTCGCGCTTGAAAGCCGCGATGCCCGTTATGGTATACTTTCAGGCAAAATGAGATAATTGCAAAACCTCCAAAAACATCTCACGCCAAGTTCGCAAAGTACGCGAAGTTCTGTTTCAAGGGTGACTTTGCGAACTTAGCGGACTTTGCGTGAGACTAGGAAGCGGGTTTTGTAACTGGCTCAAATGTTTGGAAACATTTTTTCTTGAATAAAAAAGTGTTTGGAAACATTATCGAGGAATGCCATGGAAGACAGCGAAATGACACCTCTCGCGGCGGCGCTCGACCGTCGCCTCGAGGAGACGGAGACTGCATACCACAGGCCGCTCCATTGACCGTCGAGACCAATGTCGGGACGGTTCGCGAGACGTTTTTCCTGAACCAGCTCCGTTCCGCAGGGCATCGGGTTTCCTATCCGCCACAGGGCGATTTCCTCGTCGACGGGCACGACCTCTTCGAGATCGGAGGCGCCGGAAAGAAGTTCGGACAGATAAAGGACGTCCCGGATTCCTTTGTCGCCGCGGATGGCATGGAGACGGGCGTCGGCAACAAGATCCCGCTCTGGCTCTTCGGATTTTTGTACTGAGTCCTCCGGTGGCGGTGACGGGCGCATCCGCGTCAACGAAAGATGCCTGGATCGGTGAGCTGGCGGGGCGTGAAGCCGTATGGAGAGCCGCCGTCCCGGCGGCGCCCGCCGCGGGCACGGCCGCCGGGACGGCGGCGCCCCCTGTCGCGGCGCGTCCTGTGTCCTGCGCGATTCGCGGATGCGCTCCTCCCTGCATTTTCGCAACCGGTCACTCACCTGCATTCCCCCGAAAACTGATACTGGGAGGCCCACCATCGGGGAAGCGGCACTCTTGCCGCTTCCGCCGAAGGGATGCGGATGAAGCGACAAGAGTGTCGCTTCCCCGAAATGAGCCGATTTCGGACGGATGCAGGTGAGTGACCGGTAGGGAAATTGCGTTTGCGGAAGGGCGGCGATTTTGGTAAAATGTCGCCATGTCAGAGAAAAAGCCCATAAAGGTCCCGATGTCCGACATCCCCGTCGTCGAACCGGCGTAGAGATTCCATTTGTCAAGGAGGAAGGGAGACGAGGACATGAAGAAGATCAACACCGGCACCAGCGATTTCGAGGACCTGATCAAGAGCGAATGCATCTATGTGGACAAAACCGCATACATGCGCCGACTCGCGTCCGACAAGGGAAACAAGGTGGTCTTCATCTCGCGTCCGCGCCGCTTCGGCAAGTCGCTCACGGTCTCCGCGTTCAAGGCGCTCTTCCAGGGGCGGCGCGAGCTCTTCCGGGGGCTGGACATCGAGCGGCTCGGCTGGAATTGGCAGACGCATCCCGTCATCCATTTCAGGTTCAGCGAAGCGTCGACTGACAGCCTTGATCGTTTCGACAAGACGTTCTCCGGAATCGTCAAGAATTCTTTGGCGGCGACAGGATACGAATATGACGACAAGAAGGACTACTCGCTGAACTTCGCCGACGCGATCGAAGCGCTCCACGCGAAGTCGGTTAAGGACCACGAGGCCGATCCCGAGGGCAAGGGCGAGGGTGTGGTGATCCTGATCGACGAGTACGACGCGCCCGTGGGGCACTCCCTCGACGACATCCCCAAGGCCGAGGCGATTCGCGCGCGGATCTCCTCCCTCTACGCGCAGATGAAGGACCGCACGGGCTGCATCCGCTTTCTCTTCATGACCGGCATCTCGAAGTTCACGAAGCTCTCCGTGTTCTCGGCGCTGAGCAACATCGTCGACCTGTCGCAGCGCGATGAGTACGCGACGATGTTCGGCTATACGGAGGAGGAGCTGACCGCGAACTTCGAGGAGCATCTGCGCGAACACGCGGCCATCATGGGCAAGTCCTACGAGGACTACCGGGCCGAGATGAAGCGGTGGTACAACGGTTTCCGCTTTGCGAAGAACGTCCCCACGACGGTGTACAATCCCATTTCCGTGGCGTTGACCCTCAGCGAGAAGCCGGCCGGAGGCTTCTCGGCGACATGGGCGACGACGGGCCGTCCGTCGATGCTGATGAACTACCTGAAGCGCGAGGATCTGCTGGCACTTGACTACGAGAAGGTCGAAGAGGTGTCGGGCGAGGCGTTCGACGTGGCGGAGCTCAGGAACCTCACGGCCATCGCTCTGCTCTACCAGTCTGGCTACCTGACGATCAAGGACTACGACCCTGACGTGGACGACTATACGCTCGGCGTGCCGGATGAGGAGGTGCGGCGTGATCTCTCCACGCTTGTTGCGGGCGTTGCGGCGGAACAGGACGTGGCCTGGGCGGCCAATCTCGGAAAGTCCCTGCTACGCTTCAACTGGCCGAAGGTTTTCGTGGGCCTCAAGTCGCTCTACGCGCACCTGCCATACGGGCCAAAGGAGGACGATGTCCAGGAGTTTTCGTATGAGCGTATCCTCTACTCGCTTCTTGCGTCGCAGGGGGTCGAGGTCGTCTCGGAGGACCGGCAGTCGAACGGTCGCGCCGACATCGTGGCGAAGCACAAGAAGGGCATCTACATCTTCGAGCTGAAGGTGGACGAGCCGGTGGACAAGGCCTTCAAGCAAATCCGCGAGAAGAAATACGCCGAGCCCTATCTTGCCGACGGCCGCCCCATCTGGCTCATCGGCCTTTCGTTCGACTCCAAGACGCGCCATCTCGTTGATTGCGCGGCGGAACGCTTTGAGAAAGGAGCATGAAAATGAAAAGGATCACACGGTTTGTGGCAATGGGCGCGATGGCGGTCGCGGCCTGCCTGTGGGGAACGGCGCAGGGCGCCGTGTACGATGCGTCGACGGGATACGTGACGCTCTTGGTAAATGGCTCGACGGCAACTGACTCGCCGATGTCCACGACGAAAGCCGAGGACTCGAAGAGCACGGCAAGTGCCCCGAAGTACTTCTGGTCGGACCATCTGCCGATGCACGCCGGAACGAACTACTATGTCAACACCTGGTTCCGCACGGTTATCGAGACGGTCGCGACCACCTCGAACCATCACGTTTTTCCCGGCGGCAAGTTCGTGTTCGGGCCGAAGTCGAGCGCACAGTGGAAGACGTTTGCGCCGAGTTCGTACGAGTTCGCGAACGAGGGCGCGCTCGTCTACGGCGGCAGCATCTGGAAGGTCAACCAGAGCATCGTGCGCCCGGTCGTCGTCCGCGGGCGCGTGGAGTTGACGGAAAGTTCGTCCGCCGCACCTTTCAATCTCCAGCCGTGGGGGGCCGATCCGGCTTACGCGGAGGGTTTGGGCATCGACATGGAGGCGACCGTCGTGGCGAACGCAAGCCAGTGGATGCAAGTGCAGGCGAACACCTCGGCGGCCAATCCCCGGCGCGGGTTCATGCGGCTGCTGGGCGACATGTCGCAGTTCCTCGGTACGGTCGGGGTGGCGAGCAATCGGCTGTTCGTCTGCAACGAGACGTTGGCGAACGCGAAGCTCGTGTCGGTGATAAGATGCGCCGACCTCTTCACGGGCGCGGCGGACGGCGCGACGGGGGCCGTCTCGAAGGTGACCGTGGACGCGACCTCCTCCATCGGCGCGGCGGCCTCGAACACGCTCGTCGTCGCCGACCTCACGCTCGCGAACGGCTCGGCGGTGCGGTTCGGCTGGAACGGGACGTCGGCGGGATGCGTGGAGGTGACGAACACCTTCTCGGCGGCGGGGACGATCGGCGTGGCGCCGGCCGATCCCGTCGACCCCAACACGCTCACGAACGGCCCCGCGCGCGTGGCGGTGCTGAGGGTGAAGGGCGAAAATGCCTTCACGGACGGCCAGTTCGCGCGGGTGCCGACCATCGCGTGGTTCGTCTCGAACGAGGCGTCGGCTGTCGTGCCGGACGACTTCCCCGGCCTGACGTTCGAAGTTGAGAACGAGGACGGCTGGACGGTCCTCTACGTGACGCTGAACCAGGTCGTCACGCAGGTGGTGGACAATTCGGGCGCCGACAACGCCTCGAAGTTCCACCAGGCGGCGACGTGGTCGAACAACAAGACGCCGGCCCAGAACGCGGGCGCGGACTTCTACTCGAACGTGGGCTGCTACCTGCCGCCCACGGGGGTGGCGGAGACGGAGGTCTACCGTTTCCCCGGGCGCTCGATGACCGTCCGGAAGACGCTCACGTTCTCCTCGCGCGGACTCTACGACTTCGACCAGCTGAACCTCTACACCGGCAGCACGGGCACGCAGACGATGCGCGCGTGGGTGTTCGGCCTGCAGGCCTTCACCGGCAAACTGCGGCTCGTCGGCAACAACGACTACCTCTTCACGCTCGGCAATAACACGACGCAGCGGTGGGAAAGCGCGATCTCCGGCCACTGCAACGTGATCGTCGGCATCCGCAAGCCGGACGCCAACAGCCTGGGCGGAAAGGAGAAGTGCTGCGAGTTTGGTCTGACGGGCGACAACACGAACTTCACGGGCAAGTGGACCGTCAGGCACAATTCGTCCGACATCGAGAACCCCACGCAGTTCATGATGTTCGCGGTGTGCGAGTCGCGCAACCTCGGCGCGCCGTTCAAGACGTACCAGTACGACGCGCTCACGGTCAAGAACTGGCAGGCGCTGAAGCCCGGCCGCGCGGAGAGCGTGCTGGACGACATGACGCGCGGCATCAACTTCGCGGGGGCGGACACGCAGGTCGTCGCGCCGGAAGGGCGCACGCTCGCGCTGAAGTGCCCGATTACGCTCTCGGGCGTCCTGCACAAGTCCGGCGCGGGCACGCTCGCGCTCGGCGGCACCGTGAAGCCGAAGTTCTGCGGATCGGCGCAGAGCGCGACGCCGCTCGCGGGCACGAACGGGCTCGTCGTGGCGGAGGGCTGGATCAAGCCGCTTTCGACGAACGGCGTCGACGGCCTCGCGGTGGAGTTTGCGGGCGGCGGCATCAAACTCGACCGCGCGCCGGCCGACGCGGGCGTGGCGGCGTACGGCTTCTGGAACACGAAGTGGTCCGCGCCGTTCGCGCGCGCGGAGGGCGTGACGGCGAAGGTGCCGGTGATGGTGGACATGGGCGAACTCACCGACATGCCCTCGCCCATCTCGCGGTACGCCATCTGCACGGTGGCGGCCGACAAGGCCGCCGGCGTGAAGGGGATGCTGGAGGTGCAGCGGCCGTTCAAGGGCTACGTGACGGGCATTGAGGAGCGCGCGAATGCGGACGGCACGGTGACGCTTCTCGCCGTGGTCCGGTACGGGGGCCTCTCGGTGATCATCCGGTAGGGCGGTCGCCCCGCGACCGCCGCCAGGTCTCTCGTCTCATGTCTCATGTCGCCTTTATCCGTCTCATTCGAAATTAGCGGTTGAAGGTCGCGCCGCGTCATGGTAAAATTCGGGTGACATTTCAAGGAGGAACTGTACCATGATGAAAATCGGAAACTTGTGCGGAAAGATGATGGGCGCATGCCTGGTGGCGGTCGCGGCAAGCGCGACGCTCCCGGCCGCCACGGTTTCCGTGAGCGGCTTCCATGGGACCGTGTACGGCCCCGGCGAGGTGACGCTTGCATTTTCGGGCGTCTCTGCCGCGCAGGAGCTGTGGGTCGCGTGGGACGACGCCGACAAGGGTGCGGACATCACGCAGTGGAAGGAGAGCGAGCAGTTGGACACGATCGCCTCCGGCACGACCTCCGCCTCGTACCGTCTGCCGGACGACGCGCGGCAGGGACGCGCGGCGCGGTTCTTCCTCTTCCCGACCGGCGGCACGTACCCGCTCGAGTATGTCCGCTCCACCGGCACGCAGTACGTCGACACGGGCATCTACCCCGACCCGCACGTCGCCGCAAGCATGACCTTCCTGCTCGACGACCTGGAATCGCGTCAGCAGCGCACGTTCGGCGTGGGGGACAACAACGGCTTCGTGTTCGCCTCTTACATCAACGGCAGCGGCTTCTGGGCCTGGGCGGCGAAGGACGTCAACGGCAACTGGTCGTCGACCGGCAACCAACCCCTCCACCGCCGTGCGACGATTACGCTTGACGCGCACAACAGCCTCTACACCCTCCAGCAGGACGGCGTTGAAACCTATACGTACACGCTCACCAACGTTGCCACAGTGGTCGGAAATCAGACGAAGACGAGCCTTCTCCCGCTTCTGCTGCTGGCATACGGGAACACGAACGGCACGGTGACCGGCTACGGCAAGATGCGCGTCTACTCGTCCACTGTCTCGCTGACCAACAAGGTCGTGCGCAACTTCACGCCGCACGTCCAGTCGGGCGTGGCGGGGCTCTGGGAATCCGTGGACGGCCGGTTCTATGTGAACAACGGTACGGGGGCGTTCATTTCCGGCGGACGTGGCGACGGCGAGGGCGGCACGGCGAGCGACCTGCTCGATCTCGTGAACGAGCGCAGCGAGGACGTGTTCGCGGACGCGTACATCTGGATGCGCGGCATGGCCGTGGACAAGAACGGCAACAAGCTTCTCGACAACAACGAGATGACGAACTCGCTCACGACGGTCGCGTTTCCATCCACCGTCTACGGCGCGACGGGACATCGGCCCGTGATCACCAACGAACTTGTTCGCCAGCCGGGGCGCGGCGTGGCGCGGTGGATGCAGACGCTCTACTTCCCGCAGGACGTGGTCTGGACGAACGAGGCGCAGACGCTCGGCGTGGCCTATCCCTGCGCCGTGACATGCGGTACGCCGCTCACGGGATTCGACAGCCACTACACGTGGATCATCCGGTTCCGTCCTGACTTTTCCTCGGTCATGTCCAGCACCCAGTGGATGCTCGGATTCGGCTACGGCTCTTCACGCGGCATGATGTTCGGTCCGGCCGAGGCCAACACGGTCCGGCGCGGGTTCCGCATCTACACGTACAACAGCAGCTGGGATCCGGGGGCGACCTTCGTGGTTTCGAACGGCTGCGGCTGGGTGGACTTCGCGGTGACGGTGGACGGTCAGAAGGTGACGGCGTACCTGATGAAGGACGGGCCGACCACGTCGTCGGGCAACGACGAAATCGGACTCCTGAAGAAGGCGACAAAAACGTACGCGAGCACGGTGAACCTGATTCCGAGCCCGGGAGCCAACCTGCGCTTCGGCACGGAGAGTCCGCAGAACGGCGTCTACGCAATGCCCGTGCCGTCGTCGGGCAACAACCCGTACAAGACGTTCCATGGCAGCATCCAGCAGTTCGCGTGCTGGAAGCGGACGCTGACGGAACAGGAGATTCTGGCGGCGTTCGGCTGGCCGCGCACGGACACGTGGCGCGTGGGCGTCGAGAACGACGCGACCACGGAGTTTTCCAAGGACGCGGCGCCGGCGGGCGGCATCGTGGTGGACGGCGAGAGGTGGCAGTTCCCGCAGTCGCTCGGTCCCGGCGCCTCGGCTACGTTCGCGTTTCCGGTCGAAGCCGGTTGGGACAACGGCCGGGCGCAGTTCTTCCGCTGGAAGGCGACGAGCGATTCGGGCTCGGGCTTGCTGGGCGTCGCCCTCAACGGCAAGTCGCTTGGCGTGCGGACGGTGAGGACAGGCGCTTGGCAGGAGTGGTTTGTGCCGACCAATCGGCTCAGCATCGGCACGAACACGCTCACCGTCACGCGCACCGACAACGGCGCGGGTACGCTGAAGCTCGACGCGGCCGTTCTCGGCGGCGGCTGGCAGGTTGGCAAGATCGACACCGACTGGACGGAATTCCACCACGAGACGTACCCGCGCAACGAGTATCACGTCGTGAACGGAAACTTCCGCAATCTGCCACGCGTGATGTTGAACAAGAACAACAACAACCGGATGAAGTCGCGCATGCGGTGGTATGCGGTGATGCCGCGCGCGCTCGCGGGAAAGTACGACTGGGTGCTCCATTTCCGCACGCCGAACTACGGTGGATACGACAGCAACATCCTCGCGATCGACGTGAACGACACGCGGGTCTTCACTAAGGCCGGCACGCCTGTCAAGACGACGTTCGACGTGCCGATCGACCGGGAGCTGTTGCTGCCCGGCGAGAATGAGTTCTCCTTCGCCCAGCTCGGCACGGGCACGTACGTCGCCATGGACGCCGCGTGGCTGGAGCCGGTCGCCACGCCCAACGGCACGTTCTTGATGGTGCGGTAGAAGTGTTTTTCAAAGAGGAGGTGTTCCATGTCGAAGAACCTGTTTGGCCGGCTGGCGGGCGCGTGTGTGGCGGTGGCTTTTTGCGTGGGCGCGGCGCAGGGAGCCGTGTACGACGAGACGACGGGGTACGTCAGGCTGCTGGTCAGCGGTAACGCGGGATACAGCCCGCTCTCGGAGACCACGGACAAAAACGATGGCGTAACGTATTTCTGGAGCGACCACCTCGCACTCCACTCCGGCACGAACTACTACGCGAACAAGTTCTTTCGCACATGGACCCGCATCGACGGGCAGGCGGCGATGGATTTGAACCTGGACTGCGGGCGCTTTGTGCTGGACAACGCCGCGATGAACTGGAAGTGCGCGCATCCCTCTCGGATCGTGTTCGGGAATGACGGGCTTTTCGTGCTCGCGGGTGCCACGGCGGTCATTAACCAGGACAACGTGCTGCTCGGGGGCATCGGCGGCACGGTCACGCTCCAGGGGACCACCCAGGCGAAGCCGTTTACGTGGCAGACAAGCTCAGCCGGCTATCCCACCATCGGCCACGGCTTCTGGGTGACCGCGAAGATCGTCGGCGACGCGGACCAGATCATGCGCATCACCACGCCGACGGATTCCTCCGGGCGCGTCTACTTCATGGGCGACATGTCGGAGTACCTCGGCACGATCAACACGATCAGCAATGTCCTTTACGCAGGGTCGTCGCTCGTAGCGAAGGTCGTGAACGCCACGAAGTGCGGGGAAGTCCGCACGTCCGGCGCGGACGGGGCGATAATCTCCATCCCGAAGGTGACGCTGGACGCCACCTCGTCGATCGGCTGCGCGGCCACGAACACGCTCGCCGTCGGTACGCTCACGCTGGCTGACGGCTCCACGGTGCGTGGATTCAGGGATGCGTTTGGTGCGGGCGGCCTCGTGGAGGTGACGGATTCCTTCACGGCGCCGGGGAAGATACGCGTGTCGTTGGACATGCCGATCGATGGGGCGACGAACGACGTGACGCGCCTCGCCGTTTTGCGCGTGGCGAAGACGGCGGGTACGGTCTCGCAGAGCCAGCTGGAGTTTGGCGAACAGTCGCGTCTCGCGGGCGCGAAGCCGTCCGGCCTGCCGAACATGACGGGTCTTGAGGTGGAGGAAGACGCCGACTGGACGACGGTCTACGTGACCTGGCGGCAGGTCGTGAGGCAGGTGGTCCCCATTTCGTCCGCCAGCACCTCCAGCACGTTCAATCTTGCGACAACGTGGTCTAACGGCAAGACGCCGGCGCAAAACGCGGGGCTTGATTTCTATTCTTCGCTGGCCTGCTACATGCTGAACACGTTCCCCGGTCGGTCGTTCACGACGACGACATGGCTGCGGCTGAACAACAGCGGCACCTACTCCTTCTCCAACCTGACGATGAACGCGGGGCAGAACATTGCCATGTGGCCGGGTTCGACCATCACGTTCGACGTGCCGGTGACCGTGGTCGGCGGAAGCGGAAGCACGTTCACCTGGACGCTCGGGCAACACACGACCATCCGTCTGGTTCGTCCGATCATCGCGTCCGCGACGCAGCTCGTCACGATACGTGCGGTGTCGTCGAACTCCGACGCCTATCCCAGTTCGCTTCGCCTCGCGGCGGACAACACCGAGACGTTCACGGGGAAATGGATCGTGCGCCATGAGTCCGCCGCAAAGGCGAACCCCACGCAGTACATGGAGTTCGCCGTGTGCGACCAGCGGAATCTGGGCAAGCCGTTCGCCGCCTTCACGTACGACGCGCTGAAGGTGGAGAACTGGCAGGCTCTGGAGCCGGATGCGGCGGACGTGACGTTGGACGACATGACGCGCGGCATCTGGCTGGAGGGCAACGCGCGCCTGATCACTCCGCAGGACGACCAGACGCTTGCCCTGAAGAGCCCGCTCACGTTCTCCGGCGTCGTCCGCAAGTCCGGCGCGGGCACGCTCGCGCTCGGCGGCACCGTGAAGCCGAAGTTCTGCGGGGCGGCGCAGAGCGCGACGCCGCTCGCGGGCACGAACGGGCTCGTCGTGGCGGAGGGCTGGATCAAGCCGCTTTCGACGAACGGCGTGGACGGCCTCGCGGTGGAGTTTGCGGGCGGCGGCATCAAGCTCGACCGCGCGCCGTCCGACGCGGGTGTGGCGGCGTACGGCTTCTGGAACACGAAGTGGTCCGCGCCGTTCGCGCGGGCGGAGGGCGTGACGGCCAAGGTGCCCGTGATGGTGGACATGGGCGAGCTCACCGACATGCCCTCGCCCATTTCGCGGTACGCCATCTGCACGGTGGCGGCCGACAAGGCCGCCGGCGTCAAGGGGATGCTGGAGGTGCAGAAGCCGTTCAAGGGCTATGTGACGGGCGTCGAGGAGCGCGCGAACGCGGACGGCACGGTGACGCTTCTTGCCGTGGTTCGGTACGGGGGCCTCTCGGTGATCATCCGGTAAACGCCGTCCAGATGGCGGCTCTCCATGGGAGGGGCGCAACTTGTTGCGCCCGAATCGGCGGTCGCAGTAAACTGCGACCCTCCCGGGAGGGCCGCGCTCCTGCGCGGCCGCCGCACGGTCGGGTCGTGGAAATTTGCGGTTGAACGGAACGGCACCGAAAGGGTAGAATTCCTATAAAGTTTTCAAGGAGAAAATGCCCATGGTGCGCCAAGCGGAGCGCGGCAGAACT
>JAFRSR010000280.1 GCA_017427485.1 Kiritimatiellia bacterium | reverse complement strand
GCGTGGCCGCGAGCGGCTGCCACGCGAACAGCTCGCCGCCGCGCCATTCCCAGTCCGGTGCCGGGTCGGGCGCAAGGCCCCGCGCGACGGGCCTGAACCGCGCGTGCTCCTTCACGGTCACGGTCTTGCGCTCGCCGTCGCAGGAGTAGGTGATGCGGGCGACCTTGTGGTGCCGGAACGCGGGGTCCTTGCCGACCAGGCGGTTGTTGATCACGACGGACTCGGCGCCCGCGCCGATGCGGGCCGCGAGGACGGACGTGATGTCCTTCACCAGACCGTCCACCGGCGCCCCGGCGGCGGTGAGCACGCCGTAGACGGCTTTCTCGATCGTGATCGACGGACGCGCCCCCGCCGGCTCCGGCCGCCGCTGCACCCGGATGTCGGCCTTGACGACGGGATCGCCCGCCGCCGGCCGGCGGAACACGACGAACGCCGAGCCGCTCGGCGGGAAGTCGAGCGCAACAACCGTGCGCCCCTTCTCGACGCGCCACCGCGCCGCGTCGGCGATCGTCCCCTTCTCCGCGTCCCAGATTTCGGGCTGGCGGCCCGTGACGCGGAACGACGCCTCGAACGACTTCGAGCGGTCGTTGTTGAGCGCCACGAAATACCAATCCGCCGCCGCGTCGCGCCGGTGGATGTACACGGCGCCCGTCTGCGGGTCCTTCTCGGTTGAGGTGAAGTCAGGCGCGATGCCGAGCTTCGCCAGCGCCTCGGCGGGCGTGCAGTCCATCACGCCCTTCGCCCATACCTTCTCGGCCCGCGCGCGCACGCGGCCGTCGGCCGCAGGGTAGCCCGCGAGGCCGGGGGCGCGCGTGGGCTTGCGCAGGCCGCACACCTTCGCGCCGGCGTCCACCAGGCGCTCGATCGTCGCGAGCGTCCGCTCGCTCATCGTCTCCTGCGGCGGCAGCACGAGCAGCGCGTAGCTCACGCCGCCCGGCACGACCACGCGCCCGTCCACGACCTTTAGCATCTCAACCGCCGTCGTCGCGCAGATGTCCCAGTCGTAGCCGGGTGGGAGGCGCAGGGCCTCGCGGAGAGACGGATCGTCCGTGGCGCGCCCCCAGTTGGGCGCCTGCTCGCCGCAGAAGTAGAGCGCGTCGGCCACGAACGTGCCCTCCTGGAGCATCCACTGGCAACGGGCCTGGTAGCGGAACCAGTCGCCCGCGAGCGGCCACCACGTCTGCGTGCGGTCGAGGTGCATGCCCCAGCGGCCCATCGTCATGCCGGGCAGATACTTGTTGCCGGGCCACGGCTGGTGCGTGAAGCGGTGGTAGATGATGCGGTTGATTCCCTCGGCGAACACGCGGTCGCCCTGCGCCTTGATCGTGAACGGGGTGGTCTGCCAGCGGCCGCCGGAGTCGGGGCCGGCCGTGAACGACTCCGTGCCGGCGTAGCGGCGTCCCCACACGTGCGCCAGATGGGCCGCGAACTTGGCGTTGCGCGTGTTGGTGAAATGGTCGCCCGACGCCGCGCGCGACCAGAACTCGGCCATCGGGATGTCCACGTCCTGTCCGTACTGGAGGTTGTCGCACGGCGCGTTGCCGTACGGCTCGACGGAGAGTTTCAGCCCGTGCCGGTGGCAGAGCTCGGCGAGGCGGCCGGCGTAGTTCTCCGCGAAGAGGTCGGCGATCACGCGGCGGAAGTCCTCGAGGAACCGCTCGGACGCGTCGACCGAGTCGACCACGTATCCGGCCAGGACCGGCAGCCATTTGCCGATCGGGTAGCCCGCGCGACGCTCGAACGTCTGCGCGAAGCCCTGCGTCCAGTTCTGCGAGCCGACCTCGTAGCTGTCCACGAGGATGCTGTTGAAGCCGCTCGCGACGTCGCCCGCGAGCGGGCCGAGGTGCCGGCAGATCCGCGCGACGTACTGGCCGAAGTGGTAGTCCATCGCGGAGGCGGAGAGCTTGTCCACCTCCAGACCCTTGCCGTGCGCGGACGCCGGATGGTTGCAGCGCCCGTTGCAGACGTAGCCGAGGCGCAGCACAGTCCAGTCGCCGGCGGGCGCGTCCCACGCGAGCGTGCCGTCGGGCGAGAGCCGCGACGTGAGGTCGACGATCCCGTCCCCCCTGACCCGCTGCGCGTCGGTGGCGACCGTGGCGTCGCGGTGGATGGCGCCGCGGTCGCCGAAGGACTTGGACTTGATCTCGTAGATGCGCAGCTTCGCCTCGGGCCGCATCTCCTCCACCTTGATGGGATGGTTCGAGGTGAAGGTGAACCGGATCGCGCGCGCCGTGACCGGCTTCTCGAAGGGGCGGTAGCGGAGCGAGAGGTCGGGGACGCGCGACTTCGCGAGCCGCGTGGTGAACGACTCCAGCCGCGTGAACGTCTTGCCGTCCTGCGACACGTCCACCTTCACGTTGGCGGAGGCCGACCGGACGGGCTTGAACGACAGGCGGTACGAGATGCCCTGGGCCGTGAACGGCGTTTCGGAGGAGACCGTCGCCGTCATGCCGGAGATGTCGGACTTCACGCCGGGGAACCGCACGAGGTCGGCGGGCGGCGTGGGGAAGGCGAGGACGGCGATGTCCTCGTAGAACCCGTTGTCCTTCTCCGTGCGCGGCAGCTTACCCCTGAACGCGACGGGACCCTTCACGGCCGTTTCCGTGAACACCACCTGCTTCATGCCGTTCGAAGGCATGTTCCACGGCCCGCCCGACGACGACCAGCCCGAACAGTTCGGGATGCAGATCTCCAGCCCGAGGCGGCGCGCCTCGGAGGCCGCGTGCCTGAACATGTCGAACCACGCCGGCGAGTTGAACGCGAGCGGCCCCTGCGGGATGGCGCACCCCGCGTCGAACATCTGCACGCCGCCGACGCCCGCCTTCGCGAGCGCCTCGAAGTCGCACGTGATGCCCTCCTTCGTGACGTTGCCGTTCATCATGTGGTACCAGGTGTGCGGCTTCGCCGCGTTCGGCGGCGTGACGAACCCGCGCGCCAACGCGTCATCGGCACGCGCCAAAGCCGCGGCTTCCGCGTTCCCGTACGCGGCGGCAAACCCGACCGCCGCCAAAATCACGATTCCAACCTGCTGCTTCACGACTACCTGCCTTTCGGTGTGCTTCGAGGAGCCTTTATGATAGCATATCGCGGTACCGCCGCGAAAGGACAAAGGATGGTTGCTTCGCACATTCCAAAGTCCATCGTCCTACGACCTTTGTCTTTCGTCTTTCGTCCTCTGTCCTCTCTCATCCGTCAGCGGATAATCACCGTCGTGCCGGAGGCGTTGCGGAGGTACAGCTTGCCGTCCTCCACCAGCGGGAGGACGGTGCACTTGGCCTCGGCCGCCGGCACGCCGTCCACCGTGACCGCGAAGCGGCGCGCCAGCTCCGCGTCGGAGAGCGCGTCCAGCCCGCCCGCCGGGCCCACGAGCGTGCGCCCGAACGTGGGCCTCGACGCGAAGTCGACCGCGATCCGGCCCACGTCTGCGAAGAGGTTCGTCGCCGCGTCGTCGAAACGCAGCACGGCCGAGAGATCGGAGGTGTTCGCCGCCACCGTGCCGAAGTCGACCGTGTTCGAGACGCACGCGAACTTGCCGCTCATCACCGCGCCCGCCGCGCCGTCCGCCACCTTCACGTCGCCCCACACGACCGCCGCCGTCTCGGAGACGTTCGTCACCGCCGCGCCCGAGGCGAGCGCGATCTCGCCCTGCAGATAGCCGTCCGGCGCGAGGGAGAGCGTGAGCGAGTCCTCGTCGAACGGCACGTAGTCGCCGAAGTCCGCGTCTGCCGCCGTCTTGACGGCGTAGCTGACGGCATAGTCGTTGTTTCCCGGTCCGGAACTGCCATTGTAGCGGTAGGTGCGGATCTCGTAACGGTGCCAGCCCGGGGTGACGGCCGCGTCGCCCGTGACCTCTCCGCCCGCCGCCGCCGCCTCCACGCCGAGATCCTCCCCATCGAGATAGAAGCGGATACGGTTGTTGTACTTCAGGCGGAAACGCCAGGTGCCGGCCTTGTCGTACGGCACGAGGAACCAGCCGTCCCAGCGGTTCGCGATGTAGTTGCTGCCGGTCAGCCTCGGATCGCCGGAGCCGGCGGCTCCGTAGAAGTGCGTCGCCTTCAGCGAGTTGGTGAGGCTCACTTCATCCCAGTCCCAGTTGTCCGCGTATGTGGCAAAGCGGATGTTCTGCCAGGTCGTGTCGGCCCACGCCGTCGTCTTGACGGTGCTCCAGCGCACGGACGCCTCGCCGCCGCAGGGCGCGCTCGGGCGCATCTTCAGGTTCTTCGGCGAGAAGAGCGTGTAGTCCGCCGCCGCGTCCCCGTTCACGGCGGTCTTGGCGAAGCCGACGGCCATGCCCGTGCGGTTGTTCGGGCCGCAGGTGCTGCCCTGATGCTCGCAGACGACGATGAAGCGGTGCCAGCCCGATTCCAGATTCAACTGGATGTTCGCGTAGGACGTCTCGCCTGCGCTCGTTGCCGACTGTTCGTCGATCTTGATGTAGATGCGATTGTTGTAGATGCCGCTGAACGTCCACGTCCCGGCCTCCTCCGGAGCCACGTAGAACTCGCCCTTCGACAGAATCACGTTCCGGGAGTTGCCGTGCTGCGTCGGCATGACACTTGCCGCGCCCGACACGTTCCACAGGCCCATGTCGTGCGAAATGGACGTGGCGACCGTGCCGCCGTCCGACTCGTTGAAGCGGTCGAGCACCGTTGCGCTGGTTCCGTTGAGCGGCCAAGACCCGTCGCGGGAGAAGAACGCGGCGGAACGTCCGGCGCCCACGTCGAGCGTGACGTTCGCGTTCGGGCCCACGGAAAGCCCGCCCAGAAGCGAGGACGCGCCGCGCAGGTCGGCGGTCATGCCGCCGTCGACCGTCCACGTGCCGCCCAGCACACCCTGCATCGCGTTCGTGCCCGCGACCGTGCCGTTGCCCGCGAGCCGCACGTCGCCCATGCCGTTGAGCGCCGTCTGGAGCGTGACGGTGTGGCCGGCCGTGTTGAGCGTGAAGCCCTCGCCTGCCTCCCTGCGCCA
The DNA here is from genome assembly GCA_017427485.1 of Kiritimatiellia bacterium. GTDB lineage: Bacteria > Verrucomicrobiota > Kiritimatiellia > RFP12 > UBA1067 > RUG572. Next base: position 3,503 of record JAFRSR010000280.1, on the reverse strand, counting down.
GTTGCCGTAGCCGAACAGCGTCGGATTGTAGTACGGAATCGGGAAGTCCTTCGTTGCGTTCAGCGTGCCGCCGGAAAGGATCACGTTCGCCTCGCTGTTGTCCTCGCGCGTGTAGGCGACGAACCCCCACTCACCCATGTTCAGCGTCCCGCCCGTCTGAATGTACCGGTAAGTGTTCTTGCCGCCAATGCCGATACCGCCGTCCGTCACGCTCGCGCCTTTGTTGCGGTGCGCCAGGAAGTAGAAGCCCTCGGCGTTGACCGTGCCGTCCTTGAGATAGAACCGGCACGTCGGCGCCCGGAGCCCGATGCCGACGCCGACGCCCTCGGCGTTCAACGTGCCGCCGTCCACCAGGATCCATTCGTTCGTCGTCCCGCCCCTCGGAATCGTCGTGGCGTTCGCGACTGCGCCTTTGCTGGTACCCCTGTGATAACCGATACAGACCATGTTGGTCGCGTTCACGACCGAGCCGGGCAGCAGCTCGATCCGGCCAAAGCTCCTGATCGTCGTGTCCGCCTCCTGCCCGCCGGTCTGCACCGTGTGCGCCGTCACGGTCGTGCCCGCCCCGAGTCGCAGCGTCGTTTGAACGGAGGCGCGCGGACCCGGATGCCCGGCCGAGAATGCGCCCGTCACGCGGATGTCGGAGTTCGTGATCAGCACGTAATGGCCGACGTCACTGCCGAAGGCACCGAAGTTCGGCTGGTTGTCGACGGTGATGCCGCCCGTCACGGACGAACTTGTCATGCCGGTGAAGATCGTGCCGGACTTTCGGACGTATTTGCCCGTGCGACCGTCGATGGTCCCCTCGCCGCTCGTGCGGAAATAGCCGTGGAAGCAGGACGTGTCCGCGTAGAATACCGCCTGTCCGGACTTGCTGCCGTTTCCGAGGAGCGTGACGATGCCGTCCAGACCTCCCACGAACCAGGTCGTGTTGCCGGCGGCGACGCCGACCGTGTTGCCCTTGACGCGCGTGTAGTAGTAGACCTGCGCCCCGGAGTTGGTCGCGCAGCCGTCGATCTCCACGGGGCCGCGGAAGTTCACCGTCCCATCGGAGCAGACCACAGCCGCGCCCTCGGCCACGGTGAGCGCACCGTGGAAGTCGCCGGTCTTGTTGACCTGGAAGATGCCGCCGTTCACGGCGACCGCGTGGGAGAATTCCGCGTCCGGCGCGTTGGTGGCGCTGAAGAGGAGCGTGCCCGCGCCGTCCTTCGTGAGCGTGCCGGTGCCGCCGAACTTCTCGCCGGTGATCGTCAGCTGGTCGCCGGCGGCGAGCGTCACGGAGACGTTTCCGACCGTCAGGTTCGGTATGTCGTTGTCGGCCGTCCCGGCGGTCGTGAACACGAGGTTGTCCGCCGTCGTCGCCGCCACGGGGGCCGCGCCGCCGTCCCAGTTGCCGGGCGTGGAGAAGAGTCCGTCCCCCGCTCCCCCCGTCCACGTGTACGTGGCCGCGCCCGCAGCCCCTGCGAGCATCACCATCGCGGCACCCGCCGCACCGATTCTCGTTCTCCTCATCTTGCGCTCCTTCTTTTCGGCGCGCACCGCGTTCGCGGCGCGCAGACTTCATCTGGTCAGAACAATACGCAGGGCTATAATAGCACAGTCAAGTCTTTTCCGCAATTGCAAAATCCATACAGGAAATTGCACGATCCAGACTGTTGCGTCCGCGTCGCGGAGGGGATTTCATCGACCGAACGGCTCCGCCGCGCAATCGACGAGATGGCGCGTCTGGGAGTCGAACGAAAGGCCGATGAGCCAGATCGGGCGGCCGTCGGCCAGGTACGGCTCCGCGTACTTCTTCCCGCGGATCTGCGCGAACGCCCTGTCGACCGGCTCGTCCACCTTCAGCTCGAAGATGCACACGAGCGCGGGATGCTCCGCCACCACGTCGGCGCGCCCGTTCGACTGCACGTTCTCCATCGTGAAGCGGAAGCCCTGGCTCGCGAGAAGGAACGCGAGGCAGCGTCCGTACGAATTCTCGTGGACGCGCCGTTCGGTGGAGCCGTACGCCATGCGGGCGTAGAGGGACTGGAGCCCCTCGAAGAAATCATCCCACAGCTCATTCAGGAGCTTTTGGCCGAGCGACGCGGCCCATTGCATGTCCTTGTCCGCCGCCACGCCGGTCATGAGCGTGCAGAGATCGCGCCGCACCTCTTCGTCGGGGACGCCGAGCGTGTAGGACCCGGTCGTCGGATTGTAATCCTTGATCGTCAGGTAGCCCGACTGGTACAGCATGGCGACCGGACGGAGATTGCGCAGTTCGGCCACGTCGAACTCGGCCTCGGCGACGCCGCGTAGACGCTCCACGTCGATGCGCAGCATGTCCTCGCGCTTCAGGTAGTTCATCAGCATCGACGGACGCCCCGTCGTCGCCCACGTCGCCGAGAATGCGGTCTCTTTGTTGACGAGCGTGTAGGCTACGGAAATCGGGTTGTACACCGTAGTCGGGTCGCTCTTCGCGAAGCGAAACCCGTTGTACCAGCGCTTCATCTCCGCCCGGTAGTCCGCGTAGGGCTTGCCCATGATCGCCGCATGCTCGCGCAGATGCTCCTCGAAGTTGGCGGACAGCTCCTCCTCCGTGTAGCCGAACATCGTCGCGTAATGTTTGTCCTGAGACAGGTCGACGATGTTGTTCAGCGCCGAGAACACGGAAAGCTTCGTGAACTTCGAGACGCCCGTCATGAAGAGGAAGCGGATGTCGCCCGTGCGGTTCTTCATCTGCGAATAGACGACGGAGAGCCGTTCGCGCACGGCCTCGGCCTTGGCGGCGTCCTCGAGGCAGTGCCCCACGGGCGCGTCGTATTCGTCGATGAGGATCACCACGCCCCTATTGACGTCGTTTCCTTTCTCGTCCTTCTGGACGGCGAGCGTCTCGATGGCCTTGCCGAAGTTCCAGTGTGGCGGCTTTGACGGATCGTAGCAGTATCCTGCCTCGAAGAGACGATCCTGCAGATGATCGGCAAGGTCATTCTCGAACCCCTCCACGCTCGTGGTCGTGAGGTCGTTGAACTCGAAGTGGATGATCGGGTATTTCTCCCACTTCCAGTCGGTCTTGTCGATGGCAAGGCCCTCGAACAGCTCGCGTCGACCGGAGAAGAGCGCCTTGAAAGTTGAGACCGTAAGCGACTTCCCGAACCTGCGCGGGCGCGAGATGAAGAAGAGGTTGGTGCCGACATCGCTCGCCATGCGATGCATGAACATCGTCTTGTCGACGTAGATGCACCCCCTCTGCCGCAACTTGGGGAAGTCGTGCGTATCTGTGGCTATTGGTCTCATCGCCCCGTATTTTACCACAATCGCCCTGGCGCGTGAACACGAAAGTACGAGAGGGGGAAAGACACGATTCGTTACTTGCCGTCCTGCGAGCAGGTGCGCGAGGCGGCCTTCAGGAGGCCGCGGCCGAGCTCGCGGCCCCCGTCCTGCGTAAAGACGCCCCCGCAGAGGGAATAGCCGAACTCGCAGCAGATCGAGAACCAGCAGTTCGACAGTCCTTCCACCCAGCCGCG
>JAFRSR010000279.1 GCA_017427485.1 Kiritimatiellia bacterium | reverse complement strand
CTCGTGGGCGAATCCGGCTGCGGCAAGTCGCTCACGGCGCTCTCACTCCTGCACCTGCCGCCCACCGACCGTGCGTACATCTCCGGCACGACCAGGTTCACGGGGAAGCGCATTTCCTACGTGTTCCAGAACCCGTCCGACTCCCTCAACCCGGTGATGCGCATCTCGGCGCAGATCCGCGAGGCGTTGCCGAAGGGAATGCCCAAGTCGGCCGCCGAGGCGAGGGTGGTGGAACTCCTGGCGCGGACGGGCCTGCCCGATCCCAAGCGCGCGGCGCACGCCTATCCCTGCGAGCTTTCGGGCGGACAGCAACAGCGCGCGATGATCGCGATGGCGCTCGCCGCCGCGCCGGACCTGCTCGTCGCCGACGAGCCCACCACGGCGCTCGACGTGACCACGCAGAAGCAGGTGCTGGAGCTCATCGACTCCCTCGCCGCCGAGACCGGCATGGCCGTGCTGCTCATCACGCACAACCTTGGACTCGTCGCGGGGCGCATGGACGAGGTGAACGTGATGTACGCGGGGCAGATCGTCGAGGCGGGGCCCGTCCTCGACGTGCTTGCCCACCCGCGTCATCCCTACACGCGGGGACTGCTCGCGGCCGTGCCGGCGCTCGACGCGCCGCGCGACGCGCCGCTCGCGGACATCCCCGGCACGGTGCCGCCGCCCGACCAGTGGCCGGACGGCTGCGCCTTCGCGCCGCGCTGCGCGTTCGCCGACGACCGCTGCCGCGCCGCAAACCCCTCCCCCACCCTGTTCGGGGCCGTTCGCTGCTCCTGTCTTCACGTGTAAAGGAAGTAGAAAATGATGAAGTTGTCCACATGTCTGGCCGGGAAGGACGTCTCCGTGGGCTGCGTCTTCGGCGCCGACGAGGAGCTGGGCGGCTTCACGACGACGTGGATGGTCGAGGAGAAGGAATGCCGTCCGCGCCGCATGGTCATCGTCGTAGACAGCGCCTACGCCAAGATCGGCTACGCGACGAAGGGCCAGCTCGTGGTGAAAGCCACGCTGAAGGACGAGTGCGTCCAGCTCGCCAAGGCGGTCACGAACACGGCGACTCGCACGGGGCGACCGAGTGGGCTGGCGTTCCATCGCCAGCCGCGGACGGCGATGGAACGCCGTCCCTACCGGGGGCGCAACTGCCTCATGGTGAAGGCCACGCTGAAGGACGAGTGCATCCAACTACCAACTACCAACTATCAACTACCAACTAAAAGGACACACCGATGTTATGTTCATCTCTTCTTGCGGCGACGCTGACCATCACGGCCGGCGGAGACGCCTTCATGGTGCAGGGCTTCCCCCAGGACTACAAGCCCGACAAGACGCTGACGGAGTGGATCGGCAGCGGCGACGCGCGGCTCGTCAACTTCGAGACCGTCGTGAACGACGGGACGTGCCGTCCGGCGGCCTGGAGCGGCGGGACGTGGAGTTCGATGGATCCTTCCGTGCTCCCCGACTTCCTGTCCTTCGGCTTCAACGGCTGCGGCTGCGCGAACAACCACTCGCTCGACTTCAGCGCCGACGCGCTCTTCCTGACGATGAAGACGCTGAAGGGGATTAACATGCCGTTCGCCGGCATCGGCGAGAACCTTCAGGAGGCGACGAAGGCGGCGGTCGTGGAGACGCCCAAAGGCAAGGTCGCGTTCATCTCCGTCTCGTCGGCGTTCCATCCCGACGCACTGGCCGGCTGGAAAACCTCACGCTCGCCCGGACGCCCCGGGCTGAACGGCTTGCGGTGGAAGGAGACGTACCTCGTCACCCCCCAGCAGCTCGAATGGGTGAAGGAGATCGCGACGCAAACCGGCATCAACGGCAACCGCGAACTGGACATCCGCACGGGCTTCACCGCGCCCGACGCGCCCGGCACGTTCCAGATGGGCAAGCTCGCGTTCAAGGCTGCTGAGAAGCCGGGGCGCACGTCGGCCTGCAACACGAACGACCTCAAGCGGCTTTCCGACGCGATCGCGGCGGCCCGGAAGTCGGCCGACGTCGTGGTCGTCCTCGCGCATTCCCACACGATGCGCCACAAGAACGTCGAGGAGCCGGCGCCGTATTTCGTCGAGTTCTGCCACATGGCGGTCGACGCGGGCGCGGACGCCGTCATCGGCGGCGGCACCCACCAGCTCAAGGGAATCGAGCTCAGGAACGGACGGCCCATCTTCTACTCCCTCGGCGATTTCGTGTTCCAGAACAACGTCGTGCCGCTTGTGCCGCCAGACTTCTGCGAGCAGTACGGCGTGCCGCTTGACTCCGACGCGAAGACCGCGTTCAACGCCCGTTCCAAGGGCGGCAAGGTGGGGCTCCACGCCTTCCGCGAGAACTTCCTTTCGGTCGTGCCGCGGCTGAGCTTCGAGAAGGGCGCGCTCGTCAAGATCGAGATGCTGCCGATCGAGCTGCACTGGATGAAGGACTGGTCCGTCAACGGCCTTCCCCGCACGGCGGACGGCGAGGCGTCGGGAGTGATCTTGGCGGCGCTGAAGCGCACGTCGGCCGAGTTCGGCACGCAGTTCTCCCTCCGCAAAGACGGCATCATCGAAGTGGTCCTGCCGCCGGCGAAGTAGGCGCGCATGGGCATGAGGAGTCAACAATGAACAAAGGTGCATCGTTCGGGCGGCGCGACTTCTTCAAGGGCGCGTGCCTCGCCGGTTTCATGGTCGCGACGGCAAAGCTGCCGGCGGTCGCGGAGGGCGAGAGGCCGAAGTTCGAGGTCGGCAAGCGCGGGGCGCACTCTCGGCTGGCCACGTCCTACGCGGTCGTCGACATCGGGTTGGAGAAGCCGTTTTCGGTGCTGCACATATCCGACACGCATCTTGCGGACGCCTATCCCGACGAACACCCCGACAAGGTCGCCGCCGCCGTCCGGCGCACGAAGGGCTTTGGGGAGCGTCAGGAGGAGGCCCTTGCCGAATCGCTTGAATGGGCGCGGCACAATGTCGATTACGTCATCCACACGGGCGATCTCATCGATTTCCAGTCGCGCGCCAACTTCGATCTCGTGCGTAAATACTGGGGCGATGCCCTGTTCGGCTCCATGGGCAACCACGAGTTCTACTCCTACCTGAAGAAAGGCGGAACGGGGCGCGGCGAGGAGTACAAGAACCAAAGCTGGGAGATGCTGAAGGCGGCGTATCCGGTGGATCCGCGTTTCGCCTCGCGCATCGTGAACGGCGTCAACTTCATCGCCATCGACGACGTGTTCGGCTCCGTACAGCCCGATCAGGTCGAGAAATTCAAGGCCGAGGCGAGGAAGGGGCTGCCGATGGTGCTCTGCATGCATGTGCCGTTCTTCACGCCGCACATCGAGCTGGCCTCGTACAAGTTCTGGAGGCGAACCGGCAAGAAGTTCGTCGGCCGACCCGACGCCGCGCGGCCGCTCAAGGAGGGAAGTGACCTGTGGAACCAGCGCAACGACCCGACAACGGCGGGCTTCATCGCGTATCTCAAGGATGAGAAGCTACTGAAGGCCATTCTCTCCGGGCATGAGCACATCACGATGGAGGAGCGCTTCTCGCCGACCGCCGTGCAGTACCTCGTGGGCGGAAACTTCCTGTTCGCGGCGCGCGAACTGCTGTTCGTGTAAATCCCCACTTATGACAGTGACCGCCATGAGGAAAACCCGATTGAGGATGCCGTGGGCAGGGCGCGCGGTGCTAACCCATATTGCCTGCGGCGCTGAACACGGAGACAGGGAGGTTATAAAGAGACACGGAGGTCATTTTGGAGTTTTGCTTTGCACAACTCAATGACAGGGGCGCGCATCTGCGTAATTCACCCATACGTATTGAGTTTTGGAAACAACCAGAGCAACTTTCAAAAACAACTTTGCCCCTCGGGCACACCTTGAACGTTCTCACTCTCGGAATCGTTATGGCCTAAGGATCGACAAATGGGCGCGGGCGAGTTAGCCCGCGCGCCAATGAAAAGTTGTTTTTCGGTTGTTCAAGTTGTTTTCATTACAAAGGGGGCTCGGTGAAAAACAGAGATGCGCCCATGACAGGATTTCTCAATCAATTCGACATTTTTGTTCTGTGCGAAGCACATTCTCCATGACAATCTCCCTGTCTCCGTGAAATCTCCATGCGCTCCGTGTTGCCGTCGGCAGACATGTGCTGCGAGAAACGGGCGGCAAGTTTTAAGATGCGGCGTGGATTGAAAGCGTCCGTAATTCATGGTATACTTTCCACATGCTTTTGGAAGTCAAGAACCTGCGGATCGCGTTCCGGCGCGCCGACGGCGCTTACGGAAGGCGCTTAACAGAAAGGAAAGAAGATGTCGATTGAATTGACCAGAAGAGGGTTTGTCGCGGGAATGGGGGCGGCTGTTGCGGCAACGGGAGTCGCCGGCCTGAACGGGGCGGCCCCCAAGCCGAGGTACGGCCTGCAGCTCTACTCCATCCACAAGATTTTCTGGAAGGAACCGGCGCGCATCCTCGCCGCGTTGCGGGCGGGCGGCTACGACGGCGTCGAGTTCTACGACTACAACGGCCAGTCGGCAAAGGCGCTCAAGAAGCTGTGCGACGACGCCGGACTCAAGGCGATGGGAACCCATCTGAACGGCGACGTCGACCTCGTGGGCGACAAGCTGAAGAGAACGCTTGACTTCGCGGCGGAGGCCGGTTTCGAAAGCGTCGTCACGCCACACGCCAAGCGCAACACGGCAGATGAATACAGGAAGTTCGGCCAGGCGATGGGGGTGGCGGCCGAGGCGGCGGACGCCTACGGCATCAAGGTCGGCATCCATTCCACCTACCACCATTTCACGACGCGTTACGGCGAGGAGACGGCCTGGGACATGATCTACAGGGAGGCGTCGCCGAAGCTCTACCAGCAGATCGACACGGCGAACACCTTCCACGTCGGCTACGACGTCGTCGCGCTCCTCAAGAAATATCCCAACCGTCACTTCTCGATCCACGCGAAGGAGAACGTCCCCACGAAGGACGGCGTCCTAGGCGTGCCGCCGACGGACGGCGGAAAATGCGTGCCGTGGAAGGACCTGATCGCCTACATGCAGACAGAACCCGGCCTCAACTGGTGGATCGTCGAGGCCGAGGGGCGTCCCGATTCGCTTGATCCCGCGCTCGCCTGCCTCAGGCAGCTCAAGTTCTGGACGAAATAGCGCCCGGACCGTGCAGTCGCGGCAAGCGCCCCTTCTGATGAGAGGGGGCGCTATTTTTTTTCATGTAAGATTTTCTGGGTGGGGGCGAATAGGGGGTAGAACAAGAAAGGTCGCTCAGACATGAACATGAAACGAATCGTCGTCGCCGGCACGATCACAGCCCTCCTTCTGGGGCTGGCCGGCACGGGCACGGCCCTCGTGCGGATGCACGGGAAGGTCCGCGCCCTCGAACAGGAACGCGCGCAGCTCGCGCAGCAAATAGGCAATCGGGCGGAATCCGCCCCGGCCGCGCCGCGGAAGAAGAACGCCGCGAAGGCCTCTGTGCCCGCCAAGGACACGCGGCCCTACTACGAATACGTGGTAAAGGAGGGGGACGACTTGGTCTCCATTGCGGTCAAGTTCGAGGTCTCCCCCAGCGCAGTGATGGAAATGAATGACTTGAAACCGCTCGACGAGATCTCGCCCGGCACCAAACTGAAGATCCCTGGCAAGCGCGCCGAGGAGCTCGCGAAGGCAAACGCCGTGGCGGCCGCCGCGCTGACAAACGACTTGACTTCGGCGATACGCGTCGTGCGGACGGCGTACGACGGCGAGACCACCTTGCGCGTCCATCTGTCGCGCCGTCCCGACATGGACGTGATCCGGCACTACGTGAGCGTGGCGCCGTTGCAGGAGGGTGGGCTGTCGTTCGCCTACGATGCCGAATGGAACAGCAACCGGAAGATCTACGAACCCGTGGTCGTCATCACGGGCGACTACGCCCACCGCACGAACGTGACGCTGCGCGTCAAGAAGGGATTGCCGCCGTTCGGGAAGGGGGCGAACCCGGAAGCGGAGGGCGTGCTCCTGGACGACTACGTCCACACCTTCCGCCGCAAGGACCGCGACCCCTACGTGACGTTCGCGGACGGCGGGCGCTACCTGCCGCCCGGCGGGCTTCGGGCGCTGAAGGTGGAATCGGTGAACGTCGGGAAGGTCCGCGCGAGCGTCCGTCGCGTCGAGCCGCGCAGCATCGTGCAGCTCCTCGCACGCGAGGAAGGCGCCTACTCCAGATACGAGTGGAAGCGCGACGTGGACGACGCGGAGACCGCCGAGCTCGCCGGCGAGGCCGAAGAGACGACGATCGCCTGCCCCAACCGCCTCAACGAAAAGGAGCATTTCGCCCTCCCCGTGAAGATGAACGACGGCAAGGCCACGAACGGCGTGTTCCTCGTGAGCCTGTTCAACGGCGACAAGCCGCGGGAAGACTATCGGTGGAACAACGACTACAACCCGCTCCGCTTCCGCCTCGTGTGCCTCTCGGACCTCGGCCTCAGCGTGCGCACGAGCGGCGAGGACGGCCTCGGCGTGTGGGTGACGTCGCTCCTGAAGGGCACGCCCGCGGCCGGCGCGCAGGTGGAGGTGTACTCCACCGCCAACACGAAGGTGATGGAGGGCGTGACGGACGCCCGGGGCTGGTGCTGTCCCGCGCGCGTCGACAAGGGCAAGCCGTTCGCCGTCGTCGTGCGGTCGGCGTCGGGCGACGACATGACCTTCCTCGCGCTCCGCGACTCGATGCAGGTGGACGAGTCGTACGCCGACGGCGCGCGCGAGAACTACCTCGACGACAAGCAGGCGACCGCGTTCTGCTGGACGGACCGCGGCATCTACCGCCACGGCGAGAAGATCTTCGTGCACGTCATCGCCCGCACCGGCGCGCGCCGCGCGCCGCCGTCGATGCCCGTGGCGCTCCGCCTCGTCAACCCCAACGGGCAGACCTACGCGTCCGTGACGAAGACCACGGACAGCGAGGGCGCGGTTTCACACGACGGGTTCGCCGTGGCGGACGACCAGCCGAGCGGCGGCTGGACCATCGTCGCGGAAGTGCCGGGCAAGAACGGACGGCGCCTCGGCGAGACGGACGTCAAGATCGAGGAGTTCGCCCCGCCGCAGATCCGCGTGGCCGTGGAGACGGCGTCCGCCCCCCATCCCACCAACTTCGCCTTCACGGTCAAGGCGGAGCACCTCTTCGGCGGGCCCGCGCAGGGACTCGCCTGCGAGGGCGCGGTCGTGTTCGAGGACGCGCCGTTCGCGCCCGCGGACTGGAAGGGCTGGCGCTTCGGCAACGAGAACCTCGGCCTCAAGCCCAACTTCCGGGAACTGCCGCGGAACTGCCTTGCGGCAGACGGCTCGTTCCGCTTCGACGCGCCGATCTGGGCCGACACGGGACTGCCCAAGGCCGCGGTGCGCGCGACGGCGCAGGGCGTCGTGTTCGAGGACGGAGGACGTCCCGCGACGGCGCGGAAGAGCGCGGTGCGGCACTACTATCCGTTCTACATCGGGACGACCGCGACGAGCAGCATGAAGCTCGAACGCGGCGTGCGTCCGCGCGTGGCGGTCGCGTGCGTCGCGCCCGACGGCCGCCGCCTCGCCGAAACGCGCACGCTGACGGCCGAGATCGAGCGCGTCGACACGGTGTACTCGTACCGCACGAAGCCGGACGGCTGGCAGTCGTGGGACTGCGACCGCGTGAACGTGCTCGTGGCGTCCAACATCGTCCTCACAACCTCCACGAACGAGAACACGATCCTCGAACTGCCGCTCGAACAATCCGGCGACTACGTGCTCACCATCAAGGACTCGGCGTCGCGCGCGTCCTTCGGGCTGAACTTCTACCTGAGCGACTGGAACGACAACGTGGTGCGCGCGCCGCTCTCGAACCCGACGGAGGTGACGCTGGTGGCGGACAAACGCCATTACCGGGCGGGCGAGACGCCGCGCCTCACGGTCAAGGCGCCGTTTGCCGGCTACGCGCTCGTCTCGGTCATGCGCGAGAAAGAGGTCTACACCGAGGTCCACGACCTGACCAACGCGACGAGCGAGGTCGTGCTGCGTCCCGTGACGTCCGACCAGGCGCCGAACCTCGACGTGTACGTGTCCGTGGTGCAGAGCGTGGCGGCCAACGCGCGCCATCTCGCCGTCCGCGCGCACGGACAGGCCACGGTCTCGATCCGTCCCGAGGAGAACGAAGTGCCCGTGGCGGTCGACGCGAAGGTCGTCGGCTTCCGCGAGGTCGACGTCGAGATCGCCGCGCCGCGCGCGACGGTGGCCGTGGTGACGGTCGTCGACGAGGCCATCAACCTCCTCTGCGGCGGCGAGACGCCCGACCCCGTCGGCTATTTCTCGCAGGCGCGCTGCGCCGAGCATCCGCTCCACGACCTCTACCACCGGATCCTGCCGGTCATCGGCGAAGGCGAGCTGCGGGTGAACGGCGTGAAGACCGGCGGCGGGTTCGGCGCGGAGATGCTGGGGCGCGTCAGCCCCGTCCCCACGCGCCGGTTCAAGCCGCTCGCGCTGTGGAGCGGACGCGTCCCCGTGGTGGACGGCAAGGCCCGCACGACGTTCAAGCTGCCCGAGTTCGTGGGCGAGGTGCGCGTGACGGCCGTCGCGTACAGCGCGTCCGCCGCCGGCGCCGCGTCCGTGCAGCGCAAGGTGGCGCCGAAGCTCGTCACGATGCCCGACGCCCCGCGCTTCGTCGCCCCCGGCGACAGGTTCGAGGCCACGCTGCCGATCCACAACCGCAGCGGCGCGGCGGCGGAGTTCGCCTGCACGATTTCGACGAACGGCGTGAAGGCGTTTGACGGCGCGAAGCTGGCGCTCGCGAAAGACGCGTCGACCAACGTCGTCGTGCAGCTCGTCGCGCCGGCGGAGCCGGGCGAGCTGACGATCGCCTACCGCGTGGCGGGCATGGGCGAAGAGCACGACAAGACGATCCTCCTCCCCGTGCGCCCGGCCGTCGCGTGGGTCGAGACCGCGGGCGTGGTGCCGGAAAGCGAGTGGAAGCCGCCGGCAAGCGGCCGCTTCACGGCCCGCACGTTCGATTCGCCGATCGGCGAGCTTGAGCGCGCGCTCGGATGGCTGGCGCGCTATCCGCACGGCTGCCTGGAGCAGACCTCCTCGCGCATCTTCCCGCTCGTCGGCGCGGCCGGCATCCTCAACACCGTGACGCCCGAGGGCCCGGAGTACATCGCGGCCGGCGTGAAGCGCGTGGAGTCGATGATCCGCCGGAACGACTTCGTGATGTGGCCCGACTGCACCTACGCGCCGTGGGACCGCGAAGTGTCGCTCTACGCCGCGCACTTCCTCGTCGAGGCCGAGAAGTCCGGCGTGGCGCTGAATCCCGTGGCGCGCGGGCAGGTGCTCGGCTTCTTGCGCAAGTGGGCGCTCTCCACCAACACCGTGCATGCCGCCTACGCCTGCCACACGCTCGCGCTCGCCGGCACGCCCGACCGCGGCCGCATGCTGAGCCTCTACGACGCGCGGAGGGACCTCTCGCTCCTCTCGCGGGCCCGGCTGGCGCGCGCGTTCGTCCTTGCTTCCGACCGCAGCCGCGCGCTCGACCTGCTCGCGAACGCGTCCGCGCCCGCGTCGGTGAAGGAGGCCGCGTTCGCGCTCATCGCGCTCCTTGAGCTCGGCGCGGAGGACGCGCGCGTCCTGCCGCTCGTCGAGTACCTCAACTCGACGCGCATCCGCGCGAAGTACAGCTGGGGCACGACAGGCGAGAACGCCCACGCGCTGCTCGCGCTCGGCGAGTTCTACCGCTACCATCCGCCGAAGAAGGGCGAGAAGTTCGTGAGCTGGCGGAAGCTGACGCTCCCCGATCCGCGCGACGTGCGGGACGAGTCGAGCGGCATCAGCATCGAGCGCCGCCTCTTCGACGCGGCGGGCAAGCCGGCCGACCTCGGCGCGCTGCGGCGCGGGCAGATGCTCGTCGCGGAGCTCACGCTCACGGTGGACGACACGCGCGTCCTGAACGACCTCGTCGTGGAGGACCTCTTCGCCGGCGCGTTCGAGCCGATCCACGGCGCGATCCCCGCGAGCTACGCGCCGCCGCCGGACGACCACGCGATTCCGCAGGCGGAGTGGGTGATGCGCAGCGACGCGCGGGACGACCGCATGCTCGTGTTTTCGAAGAAGTTCAGACTGGAGAAGGGACGTGAAGCCAAGTTCCGCTATCCGGTGCGCGTGGTTTCGGCGGGCGATTTCATCCTGCCGGGCCCGAGCGTGGAAGGTATGTACCATCCTGCTCTGCGCGCCCGCCGCATTCCTGGCCGCATCGTGGTGCGCCCTTGACTGGCCCGCCGCGGGCGCGCGGGAGTATCCCGGCGGCACCGTCCTGCGGGACGACGCCGGGAACGTCCTGCGCGTCTCGCTCGGACCGGGCGACGTGGACTGCCGGCCGTACTACGCGGCCGACCGGTCGGACTGGATCGTCCAGGCGCTCGTGGCGTCGGAGGACGGCACGTTCTGGACGCACCGGGGGGTGCGTCCGCTCAGCGTCCTCCGCGCGACGTGCCAGAACGTCTTCAGCGGGCGGCGCGTCTCGGGCGCCTCGACGATCACGATGCAGGCCGTGCGCCTTATCGCGCCGCATCCGAAGTCGCTCTGGTGGAAGTGGAAGGAGGCCGTGATGGCGCTGAAGATGGAGCGGAGCCGGTCCAAGGAGTGGATCATCTCGCAGTACCTCAACCGCGCGCCGTTCGGCGCCAACTTCATCGGCGTGGAGGCGGCCGCCCAGGGGTGGTTCGGGAAGGGCGCGAAGGACCTCGGCCTCGGCGAGGCCGCGCTGCTCGCGGGGATGGTGCAGGCGCCGTCGCGGTACCGTCCCGACCGCCACTACGACCGCGCCATCAAGCGGCGCGACTACGTGCTCGGACGCATGGTGAAGCTCGGGATGATCACGGAGGAGCAGAAGGAGGGGGCGCGGACCGTCAAGCCGGTTCTCTGCCGCGCGCCGCGTCCGTTCAAGGCCCCGTATTTCTGCGACTGGGCGATGCAATATTACGGTGCGGAACGTGGCGGCGACGTCGCCACGACCCTCAACGCGGACGTGCAGGAGCGCTGCGAACACGCCGTGAACGCCGCGGCGGAGGCGGGCGGCTATTCCGTGGCGGCCGTCGTGATGAAGGCCGAGACCGGCGCCGTGCTCGCGCTCGCCTGCAGCGGCGACTACTTCGACCAGGCAAACGGGCAGGTCAACACGGCGCTCGCGCCGCGTCCCGCGGGCTCCACGCTCAAGCCGTTCCTCACGGCGCTCGCGATCGAGCGCGGCGTGGTGGCGCCGGACGAGCGCCTCTGCGACGTCCCCGTCGCGTTCAAGGGGTACCGCCCCGCGAACTTCGACGCGAAGTACCGCGGGCTCGTCCCGGTGCGCGACGCGCTCGTCCTTTCGCTGAACATCCCGTTCGTCCAGATGCTGCAGCGCGTGGGCGTGTCGTCGTTCGGCGACTGCCTGCGCGGACTCGGCCTCCGGCACGTCTCCGGCGGCGACGAGCAGTTCGGCCTCGGGATGGCGATCGGGAACGTGGAGGTGTCGCTGATGGAGCTCGTCTCCGCCTACGCGGTGCTTGCGCGCGGCGGGGACGGCGTCTTCTCGCCCGGGGCGTGTTATCTTGTCTCCGACATGCTCTCCGGCACGGAACGCGCGCAGGCGGCGCTCGGGCACGTGGCGGACGTGGAGACCTCGCGCTTCGCGTGGAAGACCGGCACGTCGAGCGCGTACCGCGACGCCTGGACCGTGGCGTGGAACCCCGAGTACGTGGTGGGCGTGTGGTGCGGGCACAAGTCCGGCGGCTTCGGCGACCAGACGCTCGTGGGCGCGAAGGCGGCGGCGCCGGTCGCGTGGGGGCTTGCGCGCGCCCTCTATCCGCAGAACGACGGGCCGTGGTTCACGCGTCCGGCGGAAGTCGTTCCGCAACGTGTGTGCACGTACACGGGACGGCCCGCGTCGCCGGACTGCCCAGACGTGGCAGACGGCTGGTCGCTCGCAGGGAAGAGTCCGACGGCGCTCTGCACCGCGCACCGGCGCGACGCCTCAGGAAACGTGGTCACGCAGGAGAACCCGGCGCTTGCCGCGCTGGCGGGGCGCATCACGCAGGCGGAAAATCTCGCAATTTCCAAGCCCGAGGACGGCGCGGAGTTCTGTCTCGTGGACGGACAGCTCAACCAGCAGATCGTCTGCCAGGCGATCGGCAACCCGGAGGGATCGCGTCTCTGGTGGTTCGTGGACGGACGCCTCGAGGGCGAGAGCGTGGGTGCAAAGAAAAAGACCGTGCCGATGACCGTCGGTCGGCACGTCATCACCTGCACGACCGCCGAAGGCGTCTCGGCCACCGTCCGCGTCACGGTGACGGAATAGGGACGCTCGCCGCGCGCGCTCAAGGCGGCTGGGAAATCGAAAATCGAATTTCTTGAAATTTTCGGTTGACAGGATTTTGGAAACATGATAGCCTTGCGACCGAAAGAGGAGAGGTGTACCATGAAACAGTACTTATTAGTGTTTGCCGCAGCCCCGCTGTTCGTCGCCCTGTCGTCCGCAGCCGCCGACGCGGTCCCGCTCCCCGGGCTCGACCTGCTGGACATGCCGTCGGCCTTTCGCCTCTGGCAGGATCTCCTGCTGCCGCAGGGGGACACGAACGGGTACGACGCGGGCGGCGCGGCGCTCGTATCGCCGTCCGCGCGCGCGGCGGCAGTTCGCCTGCGCGGCGCGACGGACGATGGCTCGAACGGTTCACTGCAGCAGATAGCCCCCGCTGGTATAGCAGACGGCGTATCGACCTCGGCTGTCGTGGGTGCGCCGGACGCGTCGCAGGTGAAATCCGCCGACGGTACGCCCGCGCCGCGGACGGCGCCGGATGGCG